>JBFGAX010000169.1:0-1707 GCA_041567895.1 Acidimicrobiia bacterium | reverse complement strand
GGTCTCCATGATCAGCGTCTTGATAACTGCGTGTGGATCAAGACCAAGCACACGCGCCGCGCCTTCGGCCCCCAAACCGCCTGTGTATCGGTAGAGGTGCGTTTGGAATGTCACGCCCGCCTCATGCAACGCCCGAACCGCGGACGTCATCGGGGTGGTGCCCATACGAAGAGGCTAACGGCGATTGTCGATGACACTGCCCGGCTTCACTTCGTGTGCAATAATCCAGGCTCTCGTGGCCTTGTACCAAGCAGCCACATTGTCGAAGGAGTTGTTTGGTGAACGGACACAATCACGAATTGTCGCGCACCCTGGCGGGGCAGGGTCGGGAGCTACGGCGCCTCATTCCGACTGTCTATGAGGGCTTCAACCAGCTCAGCGCAGCCGCCATGTCGGAGGGCGCGATTTCCTCGGGTACGAAGGAGCTCATCGCGCTGGCTCTCGCCGTCCAGAGTCAGTGCGACGGATGTATCTCGGCACACGCGAGAAATGCAGCCCGGGAGGGCCTTGACAGACAAGCCGTTGCGGAGATGCTCGGTGTGACGATCATGATGGGCGGCGGTCCGGGAACCGTCTACGCCCCTCGAGCTCTTGCCGCATTTGACGAGTTCTCTGCCACCTAGCCAGTCACTCGCTTCATGCCGGCTGGTTTGCGAGTTTTGGCGATCTCTTCCGCATCTGGTCTCTCCAACGATCCCACGGCAGCAGAGGTAGGTAGAAACACAGCATGTAGATGCCGAAAAATCCAATGCGCAGGGTCAGAAGGGTTGCCACGTGAAACACCACGCCTAGCCACAGCGTCACTTTTCGGGTCGGCCGGTTGGCCACGAGTAACACGAAGGTCAGCTCCCAGATGAGGGTTACCCAGGTTGCGATCCGGGTCATCCAAAAGGGGATCGGGATCGACAGGAGAGACCAATCGTGAGTGCTGAGGATGTAATGCAAAGCGCCGCCGTTCAGCCAAATCTCGGATTGTGCTTTCGAAATACCGTTCACCAAATAGATGACCGCCATCTGCACGAAGAGCAACCGAAGCGACCAGGGAGAGACGAACACCTTGTCGGACGGGTCATTTCTGCTGTCGAGAGACCAGACCGCACCCGACGGGCTCAGCATGACATAGAAGAGGAGGAGATTGCGCACGCTGTCGCCGGAATTGTAGATATACGGGTTGGCGTTGCTCACGAACAGAGCAATGAGAAGGCAGGCGGCTGCTGCGACTTTTGGTCGAAGGCCGAGAGCGAGGAGCGCGGCGCTCCCGGCCCAGGAAAGGAGAATCAAGATCCAGATCCATTGAGGGCCGACGTCACCGAGCGGCGACCAGAACCAAAGGCGGGACGTGAATGCGTCGCCGAAGGGATCTGGGGCACCAAGGCTTCCTGCCCCGTACAGCAGATCGGTGAAGGGGAGATAGGTCAACAGTATGTCGAACATCAATGCAAGTCCCACACCGATCCGCAGAACAGCCAAGCGCTCGGCCCGCACAGGCTTGGTCCACCAGGATGACCGGCTGAGGGGCCAGGGCATACGGGGATCAACGCCGACGAAGGTGCCGTTCATGGGAGCCTCGGAACCGGTTTGAACTCGCGGGCTTGCGGGTCGTACGCCTCGACCGGCAGCATTCCGGGTGTGGCCGATTCGCCAGGGCGCCAACGAATGAATGGTCGATTCACGGGTTGTAGCGGATTCGCCGGTGCTTCCGACGGC
>JBFGAX010000168.1:0-1795 GCA_041567895.1 Acidimicrobiia bacterium | reverse complement strand
GGAGGTCCTGGCCGTAGATGCGCACTTGAATGGGTTCGCTGGAGCCGGTCAGCACCTCTCGGATGCGTTCTTTGAGATACGTCTGGACATCTCTGAACAATCCGGGATAGCCGTCCACGACCTCCTGAATCTTGTCCCTGGCTTGGTCGTAGTCCACCGCAGGGTCGACACTCACCCAGTTCTCACCGAAGTCGATCCCGACGACCTCGTCCATGAGGAGTGCCTGGCCGATGTGCGAGCCCGCGTTCAGCACGCCGGGGATGGTCATGAGTTCCCGGTTGACCTCCTCGGTGATCCGAACCATCTCGACCTGTCCGGTGCCTGGCTTGGTGAGCCAGTGCATCAAAAAGTCTCGCTCCTTGAATTCGGGGAGCAGCGACTGACCGAGAAGCGGAACCAGGAGCACGCCGACCATGGTGACCGCGCCGAGCGTGCGATAGGCGCCTTGCGGGCGGTTGATGATACGGCTGAGCACCCGGCCATACGCACGCTTGAGCGGAGGGACCACCGGTGATTCCCTATGACGAAGCGATTCCGGCTTTCGGAAGAACACAAAGCTCAAAGCGGGTGTCACGGTGAGGGCCACCACCATCGACGCCAACAGCGCCAGAGCATATGACAATGCCAATGGCCGGAAGAATGCTCCGGACAATCCTGTCAGCAGGAAGATCGGAGCGATGGCTACAACCTCGATGAGGGTCGCGTACACGATGGCGCTCCGCACCTCCATCGATGCATCGAGGATCACGCGAGCCGTGGACGTCGTACTGTTCGCCGCCCGATGTTGTCGCAGACGTCTCACGACGTTTTCGATGTCAATGATGGCATCGTCCACGATGTCGCCAAGGGCGATCACCATGCCTGCCAGGATCATGGTATTGATCGTTGCCCCCCGCCAGTGGAGTACGAGACCGGCCGCAACCAGGGATAGCGGGATTGCCACGACGCTGATCAACGCCGTACGCCACTCGTACAAGAAAACGCTCAACATTCCGATCATCAAGATCGCACCGATCAGAATCGCTTTCGACAAGTTTGAGATCGACTCTTCGATGAACGTGGCCGGGCGGAAGAGCTTCGCATCAACCTCGAACCCGGGAAGACCAGGCGCAATCTCTTCCAGAGCCGCTTCGACTCCGCGCGTGACCTCGAGTGTGTTCGCCCAGGGGAGCTTCTCGACGATCAGCATCAGACCGGGTCCGTCGCCGATGACCGCATCACCGTTGAGCAACTGGTGATCTCGTACGAGCTCGGCAATGTCTCCCAGCCGGCGGAACTCACCGGTGGTCGTTTGAACCGGCACATTGGCCAGATCCGCGGGATCGATGATCGGCGATACATGCCGAACGCTGAGGCGGCCTTCTGGCTGGTCGATGAAACCGCCGGTGCCGATGAGATGCCCATCCGAATATTGGTAGAGGCCGGCCTCGAGCGCATCGGCGGTCGACGTCGCTACCCGCTCGATCGTTACGTCATTCTCTCGCAGGCGTTCAGGCTCGACCTGCACCTGCAGCATCTCGAGCCGTTCCCCCCAAATGGGAACGTTGGCGACTCCGGGAACCCGGAGGAGACGGGTTCGGATCGTCCAGTAGCTGACCATCGACATATCGATGAGGTCGAGCTCGGGATCGGTAGACGTCAGGCCGACCTTCAAGACCCGGCTCGTTGACGAGAGCGGTTGAATGATCACCGGTGGACTGGCCCAGGTCGGCAAACTGGGCGACACTCGCGCAATTCGCTCATTGACCAGCTGACGGGCATCCAGCAGGTCGGTTCCGCGATCGAAGATCAACAG
>JBFGAX010000167.1:0-2029 GCA_041567895.1 Acidimicrobiia bacterium | reverse complement strand
GCTTTTCCGGTTCAGCGACCGACAGTCTGCGTGTATCCATCGACCATCGGACAGTTGCTTTCCTCCAAAGCATCGGACTCACCTCCGACGACCCGACTGCGGAAGATTTGCTCGAATTCCCAACATTCTTGGCTGGACAGACGTCCGGGACCGGCAAGAGGTGGAGCTCTTCAACGGTCCCGCCATCAGAGTTCGGACTACCTCCGCCGAAGGGGGTGAAGGCGTGGCATATCAGGGAGTCCGCACCGACACCGGTGAGGCCTATCTCCTCTTCCTGGCAGCCCCCACCGGCGAGATTCTCGACGAGTTCCTTCCAACCTGGGATGCGATGTTCAAAAGCATCACGGCTATCGAGTAACAAGACTCCCGTTTACCTGACCAGCCATGATCTGGAACGCTTTCTAATGAGTGGGCGCTGCAGGGATTGAACCTGCCACCTCTGCCGTGTGAAAGCAGAACCTCAACTCCAGCAGGACGGGCAAATCCGGGGAATCCCCAGCTAGAGCAACAGATGTCGCCTGTCGTCGCCTGGCCTCCTCCATGGTCGTTTTTCGTTGTCTGACGGACACCTGACGGACACCCTGACGCTCACCGCTTGGTGGCTGGTGCAGAGCTCGATGGATCTCGGGCGAAAGCGCGGTGGTCGAAGTTCGCCCAGGGTGTCGCGGTGCCACAGGAGTACCTGCGGGCACATCGGCCCAAACGCGTTCGACGCCATCTTGTAGCCGAGCAGTCATTCAACTGAACGGAACGACCCGTCACGCTGGTCGGAACCACGGTCGGTAGCCTTGCAGGGCGGCGTCGATGTCGAGGGCCGAACGACATGGAGAACAGCGAAGCGATCTTCTTGGAGCTGCTGGAACGCACTCGACAGGCGAGCGCTGGAAGTGCCGATACAGAGCACTCGCCGATTTGTGAGATATCGCCCGTATTTGGTGATCCGGGCGGGACGGTTAGCAGTAGACCTCACCGGATAGTCAGGCACCGAGGAGTTAATTTGCGAGTGGTTTGACCCCGCCGCTCAGCCGTCCCGATCTGGCTGGATGATGAGACACGTCGCGGTGGCTTGGGCGAGCCGCCGATCACGGCCGTCGACAAGTACGGCGTCTGCGACAGCTACGCGACTACCGATCGATGAGACGGTGCCGAGACAGCGCACCGGCCCCGTCTCGACGGTGATGGGCCGCAAGTAGCTCACGGTCAGATTGAGGGTTGCGTACCCCGTTCCCGCCGGAAGCTGGGTATGGATGGCACACCCAGTAGCGGTATCCAGCAAAGTGGCCGCCAGCCCGCCATGGAGCATTCCATAGGGGCTGTAGTGGAACTCCTCGGGGGTGCATCCGATCTCGACGCGACCTTCACCGAAGTCCATGAGGTTAAAGCCGAGCGTGGCAGCAATCGGAGGAACCGAGTCACCCCCTTTCCATGCCGTGTAGTACTCCTCGCCAGACATCTTCCGAGTGGCCCGGGCAAGCTGGTCGGGATCGCTCCACTCGTGGGTACGGTTGCGCCGCGAAGCCTCAGCCACCCTTCCGCCCTATTTCGGCCATGTTCTCAGCAACTCCATCGGGTTGCTGCCAGATCTTGACGAACATCCGGAGGACCCTAGCTCGCGTTTCCGGACCAACTCGTCGGCTGACCTGAGATTGTGTCTGCTAGTGCAGCCGTTCTAAATGACTCGGTGAGCTGACGTTTCCTCGCCGGTAACGGGGCGCACATGATCAGTGGAAGGCCGCCGACGCCGGTTGGTTCAAGTGACTTGATGGGTGGCCTTCGGGAGCGAGTACCACAAGGCGACGGCAACGAGTGGCACCAAAACGATGTTGCCGATCTCGCCCGGCGGCATTGAGTAGACCACTAGCGGCTTGATCAGTCCGATCACGCCGCGCATGAACCAGTCGAAGAGCTGGAGCAGCAGCACGAAGGGCACGAGGAACTGGTATCGGGCGATGACGACCCAGGCGACGATGGCCAGGATGAGCTGTTCGAGCCCCCACTGGGCGAACAGGTGAACCAGGTTGGTGCCGGT
>JBFGAX010000166.1:0-2245 GCA_041567895.1 Acidimicrobiia bacterium | reverse complement strand
TTTGCCTATCGCCAGGCATTTCACAAGGACGTCGTCATCGATCTGGTCTGCTACAGAAGGCTCGGTCACAATGAGGCCGATGAGCCCGCGTTCACCCAGCCCCTGATGTATCGGAAGATCGAGAGACACCGCAGCGTCCGCAAGCTCTATCTCGAGCAGCTCGTGAAAAGAGGCGAGTTGACCATCGAAGAGGGCGACAAGATCCTGAGCGATTTCAATTCGCTTCTGTCGGAAGCGCTCGCCGAATCGAGAGGAGGCGAGGGGCTGCAGTTTCCCGAGGGTCAGGACGTAACCGCCGACGACGGTTTGGTGACAGGCATCGATCGGGCCGTGATCGAGCGGATACAGGCGCATACAACCCGGGTACCCGACGGATTCACCATGCATCCCAAGCTGGTGCGGGTCCTCGAGAACCGGAGCGCGCTGTTCGCCGAAGGGCTGGTTGACTGGGCGATGGCGGAGACCTACGCCGTTGGCTCCCTGTCGTTGGAAGGCCATCGGATCAGGATCGCCGGAGAGGATTCGAAGCGAGGAACCTTCAGCCATCGGCATGCTGCATTCGTCGATTACAACACCGAGGAAGAGTGGATTCCGGTCAAAGGCATGGACGAATCGCAGGCACCGGTCGAATACGTCGACTCGATGCTGTCAGAGTTCGCAGCGCTTGGCTTCGAATACGGTTACTCGGTCGCCTCGACCGGCATGCTGGTCGCGTGGGAGGCCCAGTTCGGAGACTTCGCCAACGGTGGTCAGGTCATCATCGACCAGTTCATCACATCGGGAGAGGACAAGTGGAATCAAACGTCGAACCTGACGATGATGCTTCCACACGGATTCGAAGGTCAGGGACCCGAACATTCGAGCGCCAGGATCGAACGGTATCTCGAAAGCGCCGCCGAGCGCAATATACGGGTGGTCGTACCGTCCACACCCGCAACGTTGTTCCACATGATGCGACGCCAGGCCATCGGTCAGGTCCGCAAACCGCTCGTCCTCTTCACGCCGAAGTCGTTGCTCCGAACCCGGCCCTCCTACTCGAAGATCGAAGACCTCGTGGAGCCTCACTTTCGACCTGTCCTCGGCGATGCCGATATTGAGAACGCGGCCAAAGTCGTGTTCTGTACCGGCAAGCTCTACTACGAGCTTCTCGAGGAGCGGACTCGAGATGATCTGGCGTTGGTGCGCCTGGAGCAGTTGTATCCCTTTCCGTCCGACGAAGTCGCCCAAGTGCTCGCACGCCATCAGCCGGATGCCGAAATCGTCTGGGCTCAGGAAGAACCTGTCAACATGGGGGCCTGGGGATACGTTCGAACCGGGTTTCTCGATCTCCTCTCCAAAGACGTCGACCTCGTCAGCCGATCGGCATCCGCCAGCCCGGCGACGGGAAGTTTTCAAATTCACACCCGCGAACAACAAGCGATCGTCGCCGAAGCGCTACGCTGATTTTCATGAGCTGAGGGCCCTCAGCGCCCAGAATACGGGCCGGCAACACACGGACCCTGCACATCGGGCCTGGCAGATCAGGCCCGGTAAGGGCAGGTCCGCACACAGAGATATTTGGGTCTCGCGTCCCCTGTGAGCGCTCTGCCACGATGGCTAGCGTTTGCAAAGGGAATGAGGTCAGGTGGGAACAACAGGTTGGAAACAATGGTGGGAAATACGACAGGGCGTTGCCAGGTTGTCAGATCGTCGAACCGAAAGTGGTCGCTGACGAGCGATCGAGACAGGCGGCAGACACACGGAGTTGCGGAATGAAGCGGTTCGCGCTGGTAGCGAGCGTGGTCGGTGTGCTCCTGGTTCTGGGTGGGGTTCCCGCCCTTGCTCTCGAGCAGGACGAAGTCGCTGCATTCGATCCGAGCCGCGGAGAATGGTTTCTCCGAGGACCCGATGGAAGCACGTCACAGTTCTTCTATGGCATTCCCGGCGATGAACCAATGCTCGGGGATTGGGACTGTGATGGTGTCGATACCGTCGGTATGTTCCGCCGGTCCAACGGCTTTGTGTATCTACGGAATTCCAACGATTTTGGCGTTGCCGATCAGGATTTCTTCTACGGCGAGGGGGGCGATATTCCGCTCGTCGGAGATTGGGACGGTGATGGGTGCGACACACTCGCCATCTATCGCCAGGGTGAAGTCTTTGTCCGTAACTCGCTGGGAACCGGATTCGCCGACTATTCCTTCTTTTTCGGCAATCCCGGAGATCGCCCTTTTTCGGGGGACTTCAACGGCGACGGAATCACAAC
>JBFGAX010000165.1:0-2257 GCA_041567895.1 Acidimicrobiia bacterium | reverse complement strand
TTCTGACGAAAGCATTCGTGAGAACCCTCGTATGAGCGACCTTCAGACCTCGACGTATTTCACGGTTTGAGGTTCTCTGTTTCTTCCCACTACCCGGCCTTCGGCCTACGAGCGGTACCTTCCCCCATCTCCGATCCTCCGGATCTCCCGATGGGGGACCATTCGTGAATCGTTTGGTCAATAGTCATCGACAGTTTTCGCGAGGCTGGATACGTTGATTAGGTGGCTAACTCGGGGAGGGTGCTGCGCGTTTTCGCGGCGCTCACGGTGGCTATTGCGTCAAGCGCGGCTGACGTGGCCAGCGGAGATTCTTTTGAGGACGATCCGGCAGGGTTGATTTCGTCGCGCTCTGCACTGGCTCTCTACAGCGTTGGAGAGCACGACTGGCAGGTGTGGGTTTGCAACGTTCCAGGCGGAACCCTCCCGGTGACTCCCAGAGGATCGGCTGAGGTGCTCACCAACTACGTGACGCCCTATTTCGAATGGTTATCAGAAGGTGCGTACACGCCAACGTTCACACCGGCCGGCGTCGTGTCGGCCGAACGCAACCAATGTCTGTCAGAAGTCACCACGACCGCTACCGACACCGGGGCCACCGGCGCGATCGTCGTCAGCAACGAGGCCCGGGACGGGGGTCTATCCCAGCCCGGCTCCTGGTGCCCCGGCACGAGCTGTCCCGGGCTCAGCACAACATATCCCGCAAACAGTCGCTCGGTCTTATTGGAGGGTGAAGCCATTTCCGGAGGCGATCCACGCCTCCTCGCCGCGGTTCACGAGATCGGACACACGTTCCATCTCGGTCACAGTTCAACCGGAGCCACTACCGGTGCGTGGGCCGAATACGACAACCGCCTTGACATGTTGAGCGGAGGAACAGGAGATCGTCGCAAGCTCATAGGAACCCTCGCCATCAACCGATACGCAGCCGGCTGGATCGACGCATCCCAGGTTCGCCTCGTTCGAGCCGGAGATACCGTCTCGCTGGACCCCATCGGCTCCAACGGCACCCAACTTGCTGCGATGAAACTCGAGCCGGGCATTGCGATTGTGCTCGACGTGCGTGTCCGGTCTGGATATGACAGCTCTCTTCATGCGGAAGCCGAGGGCGTGACCGTCCACGTGCTCGACGAGACTTCGGACGCCTGCCCGATAACCAGCTGCGTCGGCCTCAATCGCAGGATCCGAGCGCTCAACGGCACCGCCTACGGCTTCTCGCATGTGCTCGATGTCGGCCAAAGCATGGAGATCGCGCCCGGCGTCGTGGTAGAGGTGACGAGTCGCAACGGTGACACCTTCAGTGTCTCGTTCGGAGACGACAGTCCCCCCTGGTGGCCAGACGGTTCCGAACTTTCGGTATCCGGCAACACCCTCTCGTGGCCATCAGCTTTCGACGACGGGCAAACCATCTCCTACGAAGTTATGACCCCGGTAAGCAGGTACATGGTCGAGGGTACGGCAACGTCGGTCTCCGGGCTCCCCCACGGCGCTCTCTCGGTGCTCGAAGTGACGCCATACGATGGAACTGGAAATCGTGGACGCACGCTCGCCATCTCGGTTCGCTCTCTTCCTGCAGGCTCGGGACTCGCCGCCCACGATCCCGCGACCGGCAAATGGACGTTCATCCATGCGACCGGGACGTTCAAGGAGATCTACTTTGGCGTCCCGGGTGACCGCCCGCTGCTGTGCGACTGGAACGGCGACGGAACCGACACGGTCGGCCTCTACCGACAATCGGACGGCTACCTCTACCTTCGCAACTCGAACACGACGGGCTTCGCAGACCTGTCGATTTACTACGGAATAAGGGAAGACGTCCCCCTGTGCGGCGATTGGAACGGCGACGGCGTGGATTCGATTGGAATCTATCGCCCCTCCGAGCAACGGTTCTACCTGAGAAACTCGAACACGCAAGGCTTCGCCGATATCTCGACGTTGTACGGCAACGATGGTGATGTGCCGTACGCGGGCGACTGGAATGGCGACGGCCGGGACGAGATTGCGGTGCATCGACCATCCAACGGCGTGTTCTATACAGCCGGCGACTCGTGGTCACCCGGTCCGTCCGATCGCCGTTGGGTTGTCGCCGACATCTCAGGCGAAGGGCGCGACGTGCTCATCGACATGGGCGCCATCGCCCACCCTTACGAGGTGCTCGGCGGCGCTCCCGGCGGCATCTTCGGAAAGGCAGACACCACGGTCCTGGCTGGTTCCTGGTAGCCCAACAGCGTGGTTCGACCACCAACATCTCGCCAGTTTG
>JBFGAX010000164.1:0-2320 GCA_041567895.1 Acidimicrobiia bacterium | reverse complement strand
ATGACGGGCGCACCAAGGAACGCTTAGAGTGGCCCCAAGTCGCATCTGGTGGAGGTAATTCTCGTGTCGGTTTCGTTCAACACCCGCCGTTGGTTGGTAGCTCTGGTTGCCGCGGCAACGGCTCTGGTGACGGTTCCTGCTGTGGCCGCAGCGCCGTCATCCCATGTGCCCATCGCAGAGATCCAGGGCGAGGGTCACATCTCGCCGTACGCAGGTGTCGAAGTGACCACCGAGGGAGTGGTTACCGCGGTCGCGTTCAATGGCTACTACATACAGGATCCTGTTGGCGACGGAAACTCGGCAACATCCGAAGCCCTTTTTGTCTTCAAGACCGGTTCGAAACCAGCCATCGGAGACCACGTCCGCATCACCGACACGGTCAGCGAGTTCATCCCGGGTGGAGCTGGCACCGGCAACCTCTCAACCACACAAATGAGCTTCCCGAGGATCGACTTCTTGAGCAGCGGCAACCCGCTCCCTGCGCCGACCATTGTCGGGTTGAGCGGTCGAGTCCCCCCGAACCAGATCGTCATCAGTGAGGACGAGATCAGCCCACCGATCAATCTCCAAAACGCTGCAGACGACGCTGCCAACAACTTCGATCCCGACGAGGACGGAATCGACTTCTACGAGTCATTGGAATCAATGCTGGTCACCGTCGAAGACGCTCAAGCGGTATCGGCGACGCGCAGATTTGGATCTTTCAGCGCAGAGTTCTTCACCGTTCCCAATCAGGGCCACAGAGACATCATCGAGCCGAACGATGCCCTGACCACCCGTGGTGGCATTGTCATCCAGCCGGACATCGATGGAACCGGGGACCTCAATCCCGAGCGCGTACAGATTCAGCTGTCGGGCACTCCGTTGTACCCCGGCGATATGAATCTCCAGGTCAAGGTGGGAGATCTCGTAGGTGACGTCACCGGTGTCGTCGGCTACAGCTTCGGCAACTATGAGATCAACGCGACACACGAGATCCAAGTGGCCGACGGAGGCCTGGAGCCAGAGTCCACTTGGATCAAGGGCAACAAGAGTCGGGTCACAGTGGCGAGTTACAACGTCCTCAACCTCTCGGTGGCCGGGTCCGGTGATGCTGCCCAGGCGGCTGCTCTGGGCAATCAGATCGTTAACCATCTCGGGTCCCCTGACGTGATCGCCCTTCAGGAGATCCAGGACGACTCCGCCGAGGCCGACAACGGCGTTGTTACTGCGGACGCAACATTGCAGATGCTGGTCGATGCGATCACGGGGGCCGGCGGACCGACCTATTCCGCCTTCAACGTGAATCCAATCAACAACACTCAGGGTGGCGCCCCGGGTGGGAACATCAGGAACGCCTTCCTGTACAACCCTGATCGGGTCGATCTCATCGACTTCACGGCTCTCGACGCGGCCGTGTTGACTGCGGCCGGGGCGGATCCAACCGCATTCGACGGAACGCGTGTACCTCTCGCCGGTACCTTTGAGTTCAAGGGATCCGAGTTCACCGTGATCAGTGTTCACAACAGCTCCAGATTCGGGTCGACTCCGATATTCGGCGGACCGCAGCCTTTCGTGCAGGCGGGAGAAGCCGAGCGAGAAGCTCAGTCCAAAGCCCTCAATCAGTACGTGGACTATCTGCTGTCGATGGATCCCGGCGCCAAGGTGATGGTCGCTGGCGACTTCAACACGTTCGAGTTCACCGATGAACTTCTCGAAGACGTCCCCGGACCCGAACCAGTCCTGCGTAACTTGGTCCCAGTCAGCACCAAGGGCCCCGATAACGGGTTGCACAATGGGCAAGAGGACTTCTACTCGTTCATCTTCGATGGGAACTCGCAGATGCTCGATCACTTCTTCGTCACGAAGACGCTGATGCCCTCTGCGAAGTTCGACGTGGTCCACGTCAACGTCGACTTCCCTCGAACCTTCATCAACACGACCGCAAGCGACCACGAGCCACTTCTGGCCTCGTTCTCGCTCAAGAAGTGAGTCACGACCTGGGGTCATCCCGATCAGGATGACCCCAGGTCGACGAACCCTTACCGGCCCGGCATTGCCCCTATCTTCGGGCTCCAATAGTGTGCGTCGAAGCAACTGCGGCGCCGAGATCCTGACCGACGTGACGAGGCACCGGGATTGACGTGGAGGAATCGATGTCGACTGAGTTCTTCAACCAGGTGAGTGAACGCATCCGTTTTGGGGGTCGCGACTCGCAGGACGATTTCGCATTCAGGGTCTACGACCCTGACCGTCAGGTCTTCGGCAAGCGCATGGAAGACCACTTGCGAATCGCCGTTTGCTACTGGCACTCGTTCAGCTGGCCGGGGAGCGACGTATT
>JBFGAX010000163.1:0-2383 GCA_041567895.1 Acidimicrobiia bacterium | reverse complement strand
TTCTGGCAGCCAGGCCAGCGTCATAGCGCTACCGGTTCATCGGTCAGAAGCCGTTTGATGCATTTCGGAAAGCATCGAACTCGGTGTTGATGGCCTTGCGGGCCTGTCTCGTCAACAGGGGCGACAAGAGGCTGACCGGCCAGCCCGTGACCGTGATCGAAAGAGTGAGCAAGATCTTGCCGTCGGTCGCGCTCTCGACGACGTGGTCGGCCGACCAACGCATGCCAAAGAACTCGGCCCACCAGCGAAAACTGGTATCGGGCCTGAATTCATCAACAGTCCAGACCGTTGCGGGCAGCCCTGGCTGCCGGATGGTGGCGGTACTACCGACGCCGAACGGGCCGCTGTCGTTTCGGCTGATTGAGTTGATGTGCGACATCCAGTGGGGCCAGCGCTCGACATCCGTGGCGAATTGCCAAACCGAACCCGGGTCAGCAGATATCAACTCCTGGCGCGTCACCTTCACGACGCCAGGCTATACCGCCGAACCAGGCTCCCCATGTTCGGACAGATCTTGCATTTGTGGAGATTGAACGCTCCGGTCTAACCGGATCGACGACCGGGCGGCGTCGTTACGTCGGGGTGAGGTCGACAACTTCGCGGTTGGGGCCTACGCTGCCGGCGTGCAGACCAACCGGGTGGGCGTGCGGGAACGTGTTCGCCACATCATCTTCGACCACAACACGCCGGCTTCGCGAGCCTTCGACGTCGGCTTGCTGGCGCTCATCGCCCTCAGCGTGCTGCTCGTCATGTTCGAGTCGGTCGAGCAGTTGCAAGACCGCTATCAAACCCTGTTCATCGTGCTCGAGTGGATCATCACCGTTCTCTTCACGATTGAGTATGTGGCCCGCCTGTTGACCGTCGAGAAGAAATGGCGGTATGCCCGCAGCTTCTACGGTGTGATCGATCTGTTGTCGATTCTCCCCGTCTATCTCAGCGTGATCATTCCCGGCGCACAATCGTTCCTCGTGATTCGTTCGTTGCGGCTGCTGCGTGTGTTCCGGGTTCTCAAGATGGCGCGCTTCATCAGCGAAGCGAATTTCCTCGTGTTGGCGATCAAAGCCAGTTCACGCAAGATCGTCGTTTTCTTGATCGCCGTGCTATTGATAAACGTCATCGTGGGGTCGACCATGTATCTCATCGAAGGCCCCGAGCACGGCTACGACTCCATGTTCAGGGGCCTCTACTGGTCGATCGTCACGATGAGCACGGTCGGGTTTGGCGACATCTCGCCCTCCACCGCGCTCGGACAGGTGCTGGCCGCGATTCTGATGATCGTGGGCTATAGCGTGATCGCGGTGCCGACCGGCATCGTGTCGGCCGAGGTCGCCAGTGCGGCCCGCCCTCGTCAGGAGGCATGTCAGAACTGCGGGTCGGCCGTCCACTCTGAGACCGCCCGCTTTTGCGATGCATGCGGGTTCAAGCTGACATCTTGACAAGACCAGATCCGGACCATGCCGATGCCCAACCCCGGCGCGCCGAAACGGACGGTCAGGTGAGCAGCATTCCTCCGTCGACCACCATGATCTCACCGGTCATGTAGTCGGCAGCTGACGAGGCCATGAAGACCGCGGCCTTGGCGATATCGTCGGGGTCGCCTATGCGACCCATCGGGATTCTCGCCGTAAATTGTTGCATCATGGCTTCCATCTCGGCCTCACTCAACCCCGATCCTTCCAGAGGCGCAGCGGTCCCCTCGGTCGAAATCCCTCCGGGGGCGATGGCGTTCACGTTGATTCTGTGAGGAGCGAGTTCGAGTGCCAGATTTCTGGTGAACATCACCACGCCACCCTTGGACGCATCGTATGCAGCGAGGCCCACCATCGAGGGATGGAGGCCATCGATCGAAGCGATGTTCACGATCTTGCCACCCGAGCCCTGCTTCGCCATCTCGGCAGCGAACGCTTTGCTTACAAAGGCCAGACCGCGAAGGTTGATGTCCTGCACCCGATCCCAAAGCTCCACGGTCATATCCAGCATTGGCACCTGCGGATAGATGCCGGCATTGTTGACGAGAATGTCGACCGAACCGAATGCTTCGATGGCGCGAGCGACCATCTGGTCACCGGCCGCTATGTCGGCGACATCGGCTGCCATACCAACGGCTTCGCCAGGGCCGGCCAGCGAGGCAGCCTTCTTTTCGGCCAGGTCTCCGTCGAGGTCCGAAATGACCACGTCGGCTCCGGCTTCCACGAATCGTCGGACGATGCCGAAACCAATGCCCTGGGCTCCTCCCGTCACAACGGCGTGCTTGCCCTCCAGGCTGAATGGACCCCATGACATGATGTCTCCTTTCATTGGTCCTTCAGCCTGAGTCTGGGCCTCGAATTCGATTGCATCCAGAGGACAAGGTCACAGTCCCGGACTCGCTGGCGCGTGCTCG
>JBFGAX010000162.1:0-2567 GCA_041567895.1 Acidimicrobiia bacterium | reverse complement strand
CCTCCAGCTAGCGGTCTACAGAGAGCTAAGACTGTTTCCGGTCAGCGCAGGCCACCTTCTGTCATCTTCCGGAGGTCCAGGGCGTTGTCCAGCTCCTCCTCCGTCATCAGCCCGGCCTCGAGCACCAGCTCACGCACCGACCTCCCCGACGCAACTGCTTCTTTGGCGATCTTTGCACCATTGTCGTAACCGATGTGTGGATTCAAGGCCGTGACGATGATGGCGTTCTTCTCGACGAGTTCTTGAGCTCGAGCCTCATTCGCCTGCAGTCCGTCCACACAACGCTCGGCGAAGACATTGCAGGCGTTCGACAACAGCTCGACCGACTCCAGGAGATTGTGCGCCATCACCGGCATCATCACGTTGAGCTCGAAGTTGCCATTGGCGCCACTCCAGACGACAGATGCGTCGTTCCCGATGACCTGGGCAACAACCTGCATCATCATCTCGCTCATCACCGGATTGACCTTCCCGGGCATGATGGAGGAGCCCGGCTGAAGGGCGGGGATTCGCAACTCGGATATCCCTGATGTAGGGCCCGACCCGAGTAGGCGAATGTCGTTGGCGATCTTGAAGAGGGCCACCGCAGTCGTGCGAAGAGCTCCTGACGCACTCACCACTGCATCCTTGGAGCCCTGAGCCTCGAAATGATCATCGGCCTCTCGAAACGGATAGCCGCTTCGTTCACCCATCAATGAGATGACCGCTGCCGCGAACCCATCAGGAGCGTTGATTCCGGTCCCGACGGCCGTTCCCCCGAGGGCAAGCTCCTCTAACTCGGGCAAGACTCGTTCGACGCGCTCTCGGGACTTCCGAATCTGCTCGGCATAGCCGCCGAATTCCTGGCCCAATGTCACGGGGGTTGCATCCATCAAGTGGGTGCGCCCCGACTTGACAACATCGGCGAATTCTTCGGATTTCCGCTGCAACGACTCCGCCAGGCCGACCAATGCAGGCAACAGGTCTTCTCGAATCGCGGCCACTGCGGCCACATGAATCGCTGTCGGTATCACGTCGTTGGACGACTGCCCGAAGTTCACATCGTCGTTCGGGTGAATGGAGCCCGTGCCGAGGATCTGAGTAGCTCTTGTAGCAATGACCTCATTTGCGTTGGTGTTCGTCGAGGTGCCGGAACCGGTTTGGAAGATGTCCAACACGAACTGATCGTCCAGGTCACCGGTCATCACTTCGTCGGCAGCCTCCCGAATGGCACTGGCCGGCCCTTCTTCCCTGAAGCCCATTTCGGCCGCCACCGATGCCGAAGATCCCTTTTGCAGGCCCAGCGCCCAGATGAACCTGCGGCTGAAACGATGTTTCGAGATGGGGAAGTTGTCCACAGCCCGTTGAGTCGACGCTCCATACAGAGCGTCGCTGGGCACCTTTACCTCCCCCATCGAGTCCTTCTCGATGCGGTATTCCATCCTCGAAACGCTACCTACCGTGCTGAAATGGCGTAAGGGACCATCGACCCTCTCACCCCAGATATCTCAGGGAAGACCGGTATCCGTCCTCCAGGCGGTCCTTGATTGGATCCGAGATGTCAACCGCAGAAGCCGACAAGACCAGTAGGTCGATCAGCCCGTGGAAGTCGGCCAGCGAGATCTCCTCGAGCATCGGCTTGGGGTCGCCCACCCCAAGCTCCACGTCATCGAGATTGCCTCGGTTGTGCCAATTCCTCAGGCAGAGACAGAGGCCTGACGCCTGATACCCATACGCCCCGAAGGCAGTTGCCTCACAGCCCCCACCATCCATCAACCTCCGCTGGTGCGGGATTCCCGCCGCCACCACACCCCGGCTGATTCGGTTGGTCAACTCTCGGTCGAACACCGTTACTCGATCTCCGGTTCGGATGACCGGGCCGTCGCCGATGCGTGCGTTGGGCAGTTCCCTCGAAGTCTCGATTGACAGGATTCGTGAGTCATCAGGGACGGTGCGGTGTTTGGCGGCGTGGATGGCGCCGACCAGTCCCACCTCTTCGGCACGAGTGAGCAGTACGCCGAAGTGAGCAAGCGCTGGATCCTTTCGGCAGCGGTCCAACGCGGCCAGCGCTGCGGCCACTCCGGCCAGATCGTCGCAGGCTGGGGCAAGGAAACGGTCTTTGGAAACCCGGTGCCTCCGCATCTTCCAGATCGCGATGTCACCCGGCTCGATCGATCCCGATCGGGTGATCTCGAGGGTCCCCGACATCGTCTCATCGTCGTAGGCGACCACGACCCCTTCAGCGCCATCCGGCCTCGACACCACCGCGACGCGGGCATCCTCGAAGTAGGGAGCTGTCACCCCTCCGCGAAACTCGAAAGAAGCACCACTCCCCTCCTTCTTGGTGATCACGAATGCCGGGTGATCCATGTGCGCAACGGCGAGCAGAAATCGCTTTGATTTGCGTGCTCTACTGGTGATCAGCAGGTTCCCACCAGAGTCCTGCGTCACCCTCAGGTCCCTCCTTCGGGCTACCCATCTCTCCACCCAGCCGACAACGGCGTCCTCGATCCCCGGGGCAGTGGGAAGGTGCGTCAGCTGGTGCAGCCACTTCTCGTTGGTGGCGCGATCAGCCAAGAGTGGGCTCT
>JBFGAX010000161.1:0-2789 GCA_041567895.1 Acidimicrobiia bacterium | reverse complement strand
GTCGAACAGCTCACGCGTTACATTGTCGCCAATCCGACACACTCCTTCGACTTGCGGAGCGGAGACCTCCACTGGTGGTGGCGACCCCTGCGAGATCACCCGCGTTTCAAGGCATTGGCCGCGGAGAGTCACTAGGTGCTGACAACGGTGTTCAGGCCGCTGTTGACGTCGCGCACCTGCAACAACCGCATTCCCAAACTCGCGACCACAGGCTGATAGCTGTGAGCGTCGTGTGTAGCACGCTTGCAGCAGCGAATTCCAACCCGAGACCTTCTTCGTTTAGCGTCTTGCATTCGAGTCCGATGGTCCACAGTTTGTAGGCTGCTTATCAGCGTTCCCCATCATTGCGTCAGTTAGACAAGCAGCATTATCCGTTTGACCGTTCGGTCTGCTGATAGCGAGCACGGCACCGATTCACGCCCGGATAGTAGGCCTTCGCGACCTCATCTGGGTGGTGCGCCTTGCGTCAGGAAGGACTTGTTAGCACATGCCGAACCACGGGAGAAAAGAGGACCGATAAATGAAACGCGTCGCGATAGTCTCACTTTTGGCCTTGTTCGCCGCCGGCTGTCAGGATGCGGGGATGCCAACCGGAGCAGAGCCCGGCTTGCCGGTCTTTCTCATCTCGGACGGGGCAACCGAAGGGAACCTCGACTTCTGGTTCTTGCCACCGGTGGCCGACAATCCCGACGGGAACCGCGAGTTCGAGCCCGATGAGTTCAACCCGAACCTGATGCCGACCGTACGCATCTGCCCGGAGGTTGACCTTGTTGACGGCCGGTGTCCCGATACAGCCGACGAAGGCAAAGCCGCTCTCGACGAGAATCACTATCATTTCGACTGGAAGACGGCCAAAAGTGCCAGCGGTGTGTTTCGTGTGGAGGTCCTGCTGGGCACGATCCGCCTCGGCTTCTTCGACGCGGAGGTGACGAGCAAGGGCAAGAGCGGGGAGGAGTCTGAGAACGTGCCCGTCAAGGCCGGGAGTAACATCCCCGTGAAGTTCTCGATCGAGAATAACGCGGTCTGCATTGCACTCGACCCCGAATTCGACCCCGCTACCGAGTCCTGTGCCACAGCGACCCTCGCGGAGGGCGAGAGCCTTGCGTTACAGGACGACACCGAGGATGTGGCGATTGCGAGCGTCGACGACGCAGGAGGGGAGACCGCCACCATCAACCTGACCACATGCGCGGATCTCCGGGAGCGTGAGACCATCGCAGATGGTCGCGTCGACATTCCGACCTTCGGACCATGCATCGAGATAGAGAATCTCGAGGCTTTTCTCGTGGCGGGAACCGCAACGGTGTGTGATGCGTTCGACGAGGCCATCGCGGCCGGTCTCAGCTCAGAACAAGCGGAACGGATGACGGTGCACCGATGGGGCGTTAGCGATGACGCCGCTGTTGCGCTCCCGCACGCCGACGCGGCGGTCTGCAATCAGGAAGCTCGGGCCGAGCCGAACAGGCTCGAGCTGCTCGCTGCGCGGGTTCGCGACGCCGTCCGCGACGTGTGGCTGACCACGCGTGACTACGTGGTCGCCTGGCTGAGCCCCCGTCCGTTACTGGCCAGCGCGGCCTTGTGCAACAAGGGTGGATGCGGAGGGTCGTCCGATTTCGAGAGCAGCTTCCAGGCGGCGCTGCCAGCATGGATGGATTTCCATCCCGACAATCCCGCTGGGAACCTCGGCGCGCACGTGGTCGGAACCGTCGTGACCGGCAAGATCCAGGTTTGGGACTCCGGTGAGCTGGAGGACGACGAAACCGTAGCCCAAGAACCGGTCGATGACCTTCGACTCACCGTCGCCATCGCCCTCGGCTCCAACGGGACCATTGTCGGACCGGAGACGATCTTCACGGACACCGACGGAATCGCCACGTTCCAGCTCGAGGTTGGGCTTGGCACGAACACCGTCGTGGTCAGCGGCATCGGCGTGGGTACCTTGGGCTTGGCGGGTACATACCTGAATGTGTTCGGGCCGTCGATCAACGACGATGTTGCCGACTGTTTTGCTGCAGAACCAGGCGGGTGCGAACTCGCAACCGGCACACTCACGTTCACCGCCGAGGCACTGGACCTGGTAGGGGACGCGGCAATCGTGGACGACAAGGTGCGGCTAGCCTCGGCGGCACCCTTTCAAACGGGCGCAGCGTGGCTCCAAGACAAACAGTTAGTTCAGGGTGGCTTCACGGCATCGTTCTCGTTCGAAATCACATCGACCGGTGGGCTCACGAACAATCAGCCGAACGACATGCAGAACGGAGCTGACGGCTTCGCCTTCGTCATTCAGAATCAGTCAAGCACTCCGATCGGAGCAGCGGGAGGGGGAATCGGGTACGACGGGATTACGAGCAGTCTCGCCGTCGAGTTCGACACCTGGCTCAACCCATGGCCCATGGTCGACGACCCCGACGGCAATCACATCAGTGTGCACACGGAAGGATCTGGACCGAACAGCTCTGACGAGACGTCGTCTATCGGGTTGGTGACCCCGGTGGTGAACCTCTCCGACGGCGCGGTCCATACGGTGGACATCGACTACACCCCCGGGACCCTGGAAATCTCCCTGGACGGTACACTGGTCTTGACGGTCTCCGTGGATCTCACCGACATCGGTGAGGAAAGTATTGTAGATGAAAACGGCAAAGCGTGGCTCGGTCTCACCGGTGCGACCGGCGCGGCATTTGAGAACCACGACGTGTTCGATATCCAGATCGAGATACCGTAAAAAAAATGGCAGAACGCGAAAACGACCCGTCACCCAATCGAAGAAGGGGCGGCTCCCACGAGCC
>JBFGAX010000160.1:0-2928 GCA_041567895.1 Acidimicrobiia bacterium | reverse complement strand
TTGGGCTGATAGGCCATATTCGTGATCGGGTTCACGTCATAACCGGTCCCATTGTTCGTGCCGAGCGGGTTGTTGCCGATGGCGCCCGGCCCGACGTCGATGGTGACTCCCGAATCCGGGTCTAGGAGGCTGCTGTGACGGATGACCTCGACGACACCATCACGGTAGGCCTCGTCGCTTTCGGGGTCTCCCAGGTAGGGAGGGGGGCCAGGGTCGATGGGAAGACCGGTGGCTGATGCCTCGATGGCGAAGGGAGCCACGTTGCCCCAGTGCGGTCCGACGAACGTCTGGATGTTTTCAGGTAGAGGAATGCCGTTTTGGCTGACAGCGAGGTCGAGAGCCAGTGGTTGCCACCGGTTCGGATCGGCCACGTTTCCGGCTCCCGGGGCTTCGACTACCAGAGGCTCATTCACGGGAACATAGTCGTAGTCGTTGTAGCCCTCGAGTTCTTGTGACCCGTCGTCGCGTGTCGAGGTGAGGACGGCCTCGGCGATGGTGTTGCCGAGCGCCGCCGGTGAGTCGCCCTCCGTTGTGGTGACGCGGGTGTCGAAGCACAGCGACTCCATGGCAGCATCGAAATCGGCTCGTGAATCGGAGGCTCCGTATGCGTATTGATACCGATTGGAGAGCACCCGATATGCGGCGTAACTCATTGCCTCTTCGCGAGCCTTCTGGTCGCCTTCGGCTTCGGTATCGACGAAATATCCGACGGCAGTGTCGTCGAACGCCGCCCAGGCATCCCACATGGCGGCAGAGACGTGAAAGAGATTTCGAGAGTGGACGGTCGGGGCAGGAAAATCTCTCCGGATGGCATCGAGGGTGGCCTCGTTCCAAACCCTGGCCACCGAGATATCCGGGTCGGCAGTCCCGCACCCTGATTCAGCGCCTGCGCTACAGGAACTGGCGAACAACGCGAACGCAACAACCGCCGCCAGCATTCTGCGCAACCGGAATGGATGGTGTGTTTTCGAGCTCGGTACCACGGAGGCATGCTATCCCCACTCCTGTCTGAGCAGCCAGGGAACTGGACGGAGAATCGGAACGTCAGACCTGATATGAAGACGATGCGATACGCGTTGCTGCTGGCGATCATCGGTGTGTTGTTGGTTGCATGCGGCGGTGGTCTTGTTGATGATCCTCAGGGACAGACGACCGTTGGTTTGCCGCCCGATGGATCGACCGATCCGACTACCCCGGATCCCGGCCCCGGGATCAGGACCTCGTTTCCATTCTGCTCGGACGTCGATCAGGTCCGTGCCCCCGACGACGCCTATCGCGATACACCTATCTATGTCGGCAACGAACAACCGGTTGAACAGGTTCGGGCGTGGGCGGAGAAGCAGCCTGGCTTCGTCACGTTGTGGGTCGATCGCGAGCGAAATGGATGGATCACTGTGGCATTTACGGAGGGGGCCGAATTGCGTCAGCAAGAGCTGTTGGACGCGTTCCCTGACGTTGGCGTGGTCGCTGTCACCGTTGATTGGACCGAGGCCGAACTGGCCGAGTTGCAGGATCGGGTGGTAGCAGTCTTGCGCTCGTTCGGCTGGAACTTTTCGGTTGGGGGTGGCTCGACTACCGGATACGTTTCGGCTGGAATCGGGGTGCTCAGTGCCGACCGGCTGGCGGTATTGGAGGAGAACTTTCCAAACGAGAACATATGCGTCTCTGGTATCGACCCGGCTGATGCAATCCCCGACGGACCGCAGGCTGAGGGCGGCGATGATTGGCGCCTGCTCGCCGCAGAGATCGATATTGGCAAGACATATTGGACGGACATTGCCTGGAATGCGGAGAGCTACAGCCGGCTCTGGTCCGATGCCGGGATTTCCGCCTCTGCCCCGGAGGTCGATTTCGAGACCGAGGTCGTGATCTGGTTCGGTGCCGTGTACAGCTCAGGATGTTCGGGGCTACGTCTCGATGATGTCGAGTTCGACAGCGATCGCCGGTTGGTGCACGGTCGCATCGTGCTCCCGAGCAGTATTGGTGCCGGAGGCTGCAATGCAGACGCACGTCCCCACGCGTTTGTCGTTGCAGTACCGCGGGATCAACTGCCCGACGCCCCATTCTCGATTCAGCTATCCGATCAAGATCCTCCCGCCGGTGCCCCGGAGGAGCGGGCCATTGTCGCCGCCGATCTTCGGGTGCCGGGATCTGTGGCGCCCGAAGGCTCCATCACTCGAGGCACCCATGATCCGGTTCCATCGATTCCGTTTGCTGGACCGGACGAGGTGATCGAGCCCGGATTCCCGACCCGAATCCGCATGCACACTCATTGCGGAGTGAACTGGGTGGGCCTCAACGGCGTCACCTGGTTCGCAGCAGATGCGCCTTCGATTCCGGACGAATGGCTCGGCCAACTCGATGAAGAAACGATCGTGGTGGAAGTCCTGATCAGCGAAGGCGACCCCCCAACGCTCGTGGCGACTGCCAACGACTTCAGTGTGACGTATCAAGCGGTGGCGCAAGACCTTCCAGGATGCGACTGAGCACGCCGTGCAAAGTCGACAACCCATTTCCCACTTTCAGAATCCGGGCTATCCTTCCCCCAACGACGCGGGGTGGAGCAGCCTGGTCAGCTCGTCGGGCTCATAACCCGAAGGTCGCGGGTTCAAATCCCGCCCCCGCTACTAAGAGAAAAGGTCGGATCCCTGCGATTCGGCCTTTTTCGATGTCTAGGTGATTTGAACCCGGGCGAACGCCGGAGGCGGGCGCCGTGAGCGCAGCAGTGTTTTCTTGTGGTATGCGCAGAGTGTTTGGGCCCCTTAGATGGAGCTTGAAGTGAATCCCGGCCCCGCTACTCAAGGAAAAGCCGTATCTTTGCGATCCGGTTGTTCGCGTGGCGGGATTTGAACCCGGGCGAACGCCGGAGGCGGGCGCCGTGAGCGCAGCTGTGTTTTCTTGTGGTATGCGCAGAGTGTTTGGGCCCCT
>JBFGAX010000159.1:0-2984 GCA_041567895.1 Acidimicrobiia bacterium | reverse complement strand
CGCACGTCGACCAGCAGCCGGTCCGGGCCGGGCAACGATCCCGAAGCCATCGGAAGCTCGACCTCGATCAACTCGCCGCCGGCAACGTCCTCGATGTGCGACGCCGACCATTCACTGGCGAAGACGCCGGCGTGGACCTCGAGTCGTCCGGGGCCGTGCGGATTGAGTCCGACGTACAAGACCCCGCCTGAGTAATCACTGATCGACACGTCGACAAGGCGGGTTTCTGCGGCGGTGATGACCCAGGGCCCGTCGGCCTCGTAGCGGACCACGGTCACCCGCCCGTCGGGCCAGGTGACCTCGCCTACGCCCTCCCCCAGCTCGTTGAACCCGAGACCGGCCGGAGCGGCCCCATAGAGCTGGGCGAGGAACGCCTCGGCCGTCAGCACCGGATCCAGGAGCCAGGGACGCTTACCCTCGGCCACCTCACCGGCGACCCGCCGGTACTCGCTCCAGTCGGTGGCAGGGAAGATCCCGTCATAGGGTTCGGCAGTCGGATCGAGCGCCGGGTCGGACTCTGGTACCACGAACGTGGTCAGTTCCTTGCCGCCGTTCTGCACCGAGTAGATGCCGGGCGCCAGGCCGTGCAAGTCGGCAGTCACGCTGAACGGGGCCAACACCTGGATGCAGATCGTTTCGGCGTCGATTCGCGACCAGACCTCGAGGTTCACAACCCGCTCGGGGCCCGGCTCCATGACCTCGATCATGGCCTCGTGGCACGGCGTCGGAAGGTCGCCGGAAACCCGGATGCGGACCCGGCCATCAGGGTGCACGGATACCCCAACATCTTCGATGTACGCCGGACCCAGGATCCAGACCTCGTCTGGCTCGACGCCCGGATCTCCCAAATCCGGGGTCGGGGGCTGGCCGATGACGACCGGGTCTGTCGGCGCTGGGCGGAACGGTATAGCGCCCGACCCGCCGCAACTGGTGGCCAGCAGGGCCAGCCCGAGGGTGAGATGAGCGATGTGACGGACCATATGAATGTTCTCCTTTGATGATGTGGTCCGAAATTGATGCAGGTAAGACGCTGCGTCCGCAACGCCGGTTCCACCGATTTCAAAGAACAAATCGCAAACTGGAGGCGGAGCGAGGAGCGTTGCTGTGCGCCGGGCGACCACGATATGTGGCGGAACGACCACTCTGCAGGTACCATCATCTGGCAGGCACCCCGATGGGGTGAGGTGGGAAGCAGGAGGCATGCCATGCCCAAGCGGGTGGCATTCGTGTTGATCCTGATGCTGCTGGTGGGCGCGTCGGTGCCGGCTGGCGCAGAGCCAAAGGGCTTCGTCAGGGAAGGTTTGCCCTACGGCTACTTCTACGGAACGTTCGGCGAGACCCCGGAGCTCGTTCTCATCGCCGGTGGATCCGCAGAGGAATTCTGCCCGGAAGGGTTCGATGGGACGCCTGGGATCGCAGCCTCACGCGTGTTCGTTCGCGAGGATGGTTCGGTCGATGTGAAGGTCAACGACAAGAGCCAACCCATTCATCTCTATGAGGTCACCGCCGATGCCATGGCCTGGATCGGGCAGGTGTGTTCGGACATCGCACTGGGAGGCGAGGCGCCCGCGCCGATGGCAAGCGGGTTTGCCAAGCTCAAGGTTCGGGACAGTTATCTGTTCGATGGCGGGCCCCCCGTGCACCTGTTCAACTCGGTGAATGGGAAGGCCACCGGGCCCGACGGCACCAGATTCAAGGTCAAGGCGTCCGCCGACATACCGTTCGAGAACGGGGTGCCGGTCGGCACGCCGCCCGAATGGGTCACGTTCAGCTTGAAAGAGATAGGGAACTGACTCAAGCCGACTCAAACGAAGGAAAAGCCCGGACCGTGGAGGTCCGGACTTCCTATTGACGAGCGGGAGAATGTTCGAATCAACGCCGTCCCGGCCTGGAACGGCTACCGGGAGAACGCGCAATCGGGGACCGGTTCATACCGAGCCCCGATCACTCCTGGCATATTCGAAGCCTTGGCTTTCAGCTGCAGCTCCGTCAACCCTGCCTGCGGCCGCCGGTCTGCGCCATTCGGCGCCATGCCCACCGAAAGAGAATATCTACTGTCCACCTTTCTTCTTCGCCGTGTTATCGACGAAAATGAACCAGGTGTCCTGTCCGGTCGCGTCATTGGGCAGACGTTGAATCATGAAGCACATGAGCCCGTCGCCGTTCTCGACGTTCCTGTCCCAGGCTTCGAACTCCTCTTCAGCGACCACCTCAGCTACGTCTTCATCGAAACCTTGCAGTTCAACGAGGTTGGTGGCAAGCGTGGCCTGGTCCCACAGCTCCCAAGCACCGATCGTGCTGTTTCCAGCCTCGCCCGGCCCGACGCCGCAGCCGTCGTTCGGCGGAGCTGCCAATGCTCCGGGAGCCAACGCAACAACAATCAGCAACCCCAATACCACGTACAAGAAGTTCCGTTTCATGCCCCTCCTTTCGAAACCCGTCATCGCTGGGTCAATCAAAACAACCCCCTTTTCGTCACATCCCCCCGTCCGAAGGACTCTTCCTCGGATTGTGGCGCAGGATCAGCGGCTTGTCCCAGTTGTTCCCCGGCACCCGGTTGCCGAAAAATGGCAGAGTTCTGCCGACCTCGAACCCCTTCATTCTTTGATAGAGATGGGTGCCAGCTCCAAGCCCATCCGCAGCGGCGCAGCGCGGGATCGAGATGTCTTTGGCGGGGATCGCTCTCGCGAGCTTGGTGCAAGACAGGAGTGTCGGATTCACCACTCTCGTGGCCACCTCCGCTGTCGATGCATTGCATCTGACTACAGGAACGAGTCCGCCTCCCTGCGGTGCGACATATATGAACAGCACCGAGAAAATCAAGAGGTCTAGTCGTCCGTCAGTGGCAAACTGCCGAGATGCCGCTCGCCGATCACTTCGCCACCATCGAACTGCCGGACCCGGTCGACGATCTGACCCGCCAGCTGCTCGACGCGCTCGCCGCCATGCTCGATCGGGTGAAGCCGAAGAAGCTCGACCGGAGT
>JBFGAX010000158.1:0-3015 GCA_041567895.1 Acidimicrobiia bacterium | reverse complement strand
GCCGGTGGGGTTGGTGACGGCGATGTCGTTGAGTTCGATGGTTCGTTTGAGCCGGAGGGGATGGGTGGTGTCGTGGTTTTCGGCGGATGCGAACGGGGTTGGCAGCAAGGTGGCTACCACCGCGGCCATGACCAGCAACGCCAGGAGTTGTGTGATCCGCGTTCGACTCACACCAAACCGCACTCGACCGATCTGCACCCGCGATGTCATCTTGTATCCCTCGTAGCCGGCCGTTGTGCGGTTCGCCGACTGCCAATGACTCCCCATGGCCGTGAGCCAAGAGTCAGCGTCTGTTGGCCCACCCGGCGAAAGCAAATACTGACAAGAACGAACCCACCTTCCTATCGGATTATTGCTGAAATCGCTCTGAAGAGAATCCCGGGTTGGTCAGAGGGGGTCGTGGAGTCTGGTGCAAGGTGCGTCGATCGTGGTACACCCGTGCCTGAACTTCCACTCTGCAACGGCGTCGTCCCAGACGGATCTGTCAGTCGTCAAGGTCATCCCCGGGAGCACACTCATGGGGAAGTCCCCTTCGCCTACCCAGACGACTACGACATTCGAAGCAGCGGTACCCGCCGGCCAATCTTTGCAACCTGAATAACAGTCGTCCTCGAGGAAAAAGACCGAATTGCGGATGATGGGTTCGTGTCGGCCACCGTCGTCGAACTTCTTGAAGAACGATCCATGTCCGAGGATGGTCGGGTCGCTGGTGCCGCGTGGGCCTGGCATCGGTTGCAGCCGGACGAGAACCCGGTCAAAAACGAGAGTTTCCCCCGCCACGTCACCGGCCTCCTGTTCGCTGAAGAATGTGTAACAACCGTCGAACAGGCTGTCGGAAACAGTTCCTGCGCGGCGTTCATCGTTTTCTATACAGTCGTCACGCACATACTCGGTCCACATGTTTCGGACTTCGAAGCCTTCACCACCCCGCGGATCGAAGGCGTCTTCTACGTTGCGGGCACGCAAACCATCGACCACATAATTCGATCCATACACGCGAAGCGCCGAGCCCGTGATGTCATCATGCATTTGTCGCCACGTGAGTGTCGGTGATTGCTGACCGATGGTTGTCCAGCCGAGATAGCACCCACCGTCGGCTGCCCTGCTCGAACCGATCTCGAGAGCCCGTTCGCCCGATGTCAAAGAGATTCCGGTACGAGCGTCAACTGTGTGGTCGTCGGGCGGAGAAGATATGCGTATCCGTTCGGTGTAGACCCCGCTCAGAACCTCGGAAGAAGGCCGGGACAGGCACTCGGCGATCGAAGCGGGTGGCGGATCTTGTCCACCAGGGGCGGCTGTAGTCGATGTTGATGTCGTGCTTGTGCTCGTTGTGGAGCTTGTGCTCGTTGTTGTCGTTGTGGAAGTGGAACTCGTCGAGGGCGAGCCGATCGTCGTCGGCGTCGTGTCGGTGCCAGGAGGAGAACTAGGTTCAGGCGATGAGGTCACCGACGAAGAGGTGACCGATGGTATTGGATCGCCAATCACGGTCGTCGTGGGCTTCGTCTTCTTTCCTGCATCTGAGGGTTTCTTGCCGACCTTGCCGGCGAGTGGACGGAGATTGGATTCCCCAACCGCAACGATGGCGTCGGCAGTGCCCTGGGTGTTCTCGTTCGACAAGTAGAACTTGCGATCCGAGGCACGATAGATCCCGACTGTGTCATCGCCGTCGTCGTCCCAGTCGCCTGCAATGATGCGGTCGGATGGAATTCCGTAAAAGAACGAGGCATCAGTCTGGGCAACGGACCTCGCACCCGGCACCATGTCTGTCAGGTAGACAAACCCGGTCGTGTCCCGGTACAGGCCGATACTGTCGATGCCGTCCCCATTGAAATCTCCTGTGAACGGTTCATCTCCTGGAATCCCGAAGCTGAACGTGACATCGGCAACTCCTGTTTCGAGGTCGTTGGACAAATAGAGCGTGCCATTTCGAAAGATTCCAAAGCTGTCACACCCGTCGCCATCCCAATCTCCGGCCAGCGGTACGTCGCCGGGATTGCCGTAGAAGAATTGGCGATCCGCGACGCCGAAATCATTGCTGTTTCGGTAGTGGATGAAGCCGGTGGACGGTCTGAACATTGCAACCGTGTCGGTCCCATCACAGTTCCAATCGCCGATCAGCGGATGATCCCCCGGAATACCATAAAAGAACGAGTCGAACCCTGAAAGCTCGTACTGAAGGGTCCATTCGGCCGTTGCAGGATCAAAAAAGCCGAGTGCATCGGACGTGGTCGAAGGCTCGTCCATCTGGCCGGGTTCTATCTCGGCGAATGCCATGGCTACGGCCGAAACGACGACCGCAAAGGCTCCGATTGCTACGAGCCCAAGGCGGCGACTGAACATCATGCTCATACGCACTCTCTCCTCAGAGGTCACTCTGTGAAGCAGGTATCGCCGCTTTCCGTGAAATACTTGAGTGGCCTCGACCTGGGGTGGCTACGCGGCGGAGGCGCGAGATGGGCGCATCCACCACGGCGCGTCCGGGGTATTTCGCCCGAATCTCAGCATTGTTCCGATGGTGTTGGGGGTCGGTTCTTGTACGGTTTTGGGACACGGGGAACGCCTTGGTGACAAGGCGATTCGTGACAAGGCGTTTCACGGCTCGCATATCGGTTGAGATCGGGTTGCGGGCTGTCGGGCAGGCGTTGTCGGGCAGGCGTTGTCGGGCAGGCGTTGTCGGGCAGGCGTTGTCGGGCAGGCGTTGTCGGGCAGGCGTTGTTAGGCGGGTGTTGTGATCCCCATCTTGGCCTGGTTGAGCTGCAGGTTGAGGGTCAGGTTGCGCAGGGTTGCCATGCAGGTGGCGACTCGAAACGTATCCGGGCGGTATGAATCGGGCTAGCAGGTCGACCGGCACGGTTGGGCCGGCACGGTTGGGCCGGCACGGTTAGGCCGGCACGATTGGGACGGCACGGCTGGGACAGGGCGGTTGGGACGAGGCGGACGAACGGAATGTGGGCCATGCGATTGTATGAGGGGCAGACGACAACAGCGGTGACCGGTGATCCAGGACCTGTCAGG
>JBFGAX010000157.1:0-3177 GCA_041567895.1 Acidimicrobiia bacterium | reverse complement strand
CTCGAGCGTCCAATGCGGAATATCGAACTCGGCTGCGAAATCGGCAGTATTGGCTTCGTCACCGCCTGCGACACTCACAACATCAACGTCATCGATACGCGCCAGGGCTGCCATGTGTTTGCGCGCAATGGCACCTTCGCCGGCAAGAACGATGTTCATTTCTCCTCTCCTTCTCGCTAGAGCGGCAGACCTGCGTACTGTTCGGCCGCTGCGGCCATATAGGCATCCGAGGCGGAAAGGTAATCGAGCTCCGACTCCTGGATCCTCTGGCCGAACTCTCCCTGATCCGGAAAACGATGCAGTGTGGTGGTGAGCCACCACGAGAATCGGACTGCATTCCACACTCTGTGAAGCGCGGTGTCGCTATAGGCATTCAGTAGCCCCCAGGCACCGGTGGCGTAGTAATCGATCAGGGCTCGAGACAGGTAGTACACGTCGCTGACGGCGAGGTTGAGGCCTTTGGCGCCGGTCGGGGGCACGATGTGAGCGGCGTCGCCGGCCAAGAAGAGACGACCGTGTCGCATCGGTTCTGCCACGTAGCTTCGAATCGGCGCGATGGACTTCTCGACGCTGGGTCCTGTCACAATGTCCGCCGCGATGTCATCGGGATACCGGCGTGAGATCTCATCCCAGAACCGATCGTCAGGCCATTCGTCGATGTCGTCTTCGAGAGAAACCTGGAGGTAATAACGGCTCAGCATGGGATTGCGCATCGAAGCAAGTGCAAACCCACGCGGGCTGTTGCAGTAAATCAACTCCGGCAAGGGCGGGGTCTCGGAAAGGATGCCGAGCCAGCCAAACGGATAGATCCGCTCGTATTCACGAAGAATGCCAGCCGGTATCACGGTCCGCGAAACGCCGTGATATCCGTCACATCCCGCCACAAAATCGCAGTCGATCCGATACTCCTCACCATCCCTGGTGTACGACACCCAGGGAGCATCGGTCTCGATTTCGTGGGGCATGACATTCTCGGCCTCCTCGACGATCGTGCCTCCCCATTCGTCGATCGCCGAGTCGAGGTCCTCCTGCATCAACGTCTGGCCGTAGGCCATGAAATGGCGCCCCGTGTGCTGTTTGATATCGAGAAACAGTCGTTTGCCGCCGCCCCACGTGATGGCCGTTCCATCGTGGATCTTGCCTTCTCGATCCATGCGGTCGCCCAGCCCGGCCTCGCGCAGAATGCCGACGGTGCCCCATTCCAACACCCCGGCTCTCACCCGCGACAGGACATATGCACGGGTTTGGCGTTCGACCACGATGCTCTCGACACCCGCGAGGTGTAGCAGGTGACTCAGGAGCAACCCGGCCGGCCCCCCACCGACGATCGCTACCTGCGTTTTGGTCCGATTCATCGCTGCTTACGCTACCGCTCCAACCGGGGTGAGTCATTTCAGGACCGAACGCCACACCGGTGTTGATAACATCGGCCACGACGTAGAAGCGGAGCATATTGATAATCGACTGCCACGGCCACTACACCACCACTCCTCCGGCACATCAGGAATTTCGGGACAGCCAGATCGCCAATTTGGCGGATCCAGGACTTCCAGAACCTGGCCCGTCCAACATCTCCGACGACGAAATCATCGAAAGCATCGAGCTCAACCAGCTCCGGCTCCTGCAGGAGCGCGGAGCGGACATGACAATCTTTTCGCCTCGCGCCTCCGGTATGGGTCATCACATCGGCAACAGCGAAACGTCGCAGACCTGGGCCAGAGCTTGCAACGACCTCATCCACCGCGTGGTCACTCTTTTCCCCGCTCACTTCGCGGGCGTCGGCATGCTTCCGCAGTCGCCAGGGGTTCCGATCTCCAACTCGATAGCCGAGCTGGAGCGCTGCGTGCTCGAGCTCGGGTTCGTGGGCTGCAATCTCAACCCGGACCCATCGGGCGGACACTGGACAGCTGCTCCCCTCACCGACGAGTCCTGGTTTCCTCTCTACGAGAAGATGGTCGAACTCGACGTCCCTGCCATGATTCATGTATCGGCCTCGGACAACGTCAACTTCCATGCAACCGGCGCCCACTACATGAACGCCGATACAACGGCGTTCATGCAGTTGATCCAGGGGGACCTGTTCAGCACGTTTCCGACTCTTCGCTTCATCATTCCCCACGGCGGTGGGGCCGTCCCCTACCACTGGGGTCGATACCGGGGCCTCGCGGAGGGTCTCGGGCGCCCGCCGCTCGCCGAACACGTGATGAACAACGTCTACTTCGACACGTGCGTCTATCACCAGCCTGGCATCAACCTGCTGTTCGACGTCATTCCTGTTGAAAACATCTTGTTCGCTTCTGAAATGGTCGGCGCCGTGCCGGGTATCGATCCCGAAACCGGTTATTACTACGACGACACCAAACGCTATGTCGACAACCTCGATATCTCTGAGGATGATCGCTTCAAGGTGTTCGAAGGAAACGCTCGTCTCGTGTATCCCCGACTCGACGCTCTTCTCAAATCTTCCGCCATATGAGCGGCATAGTGGTTCGCACAATCCCGCGAGCTTCATCGGACGTCATCGACCGCCTGGCCATGGCGGGCGTCGCCACCGTTCACGAGTCACAAAGCCGTACAGGACTCCTTGACCCCGGAGTGGTAGCGAGACAACACGGATCCCGCATCGCCGGCTCAGCAGTCACCGCATCGTGTGCGCCGGGAGACAATCTCATGTTGCACGCCGCCGTCGAGGTCCTCGAGCCCGGCGATGTGCTCGTCGTGGCCCTGAGCTCACCGGCGATCCACGGAATGTTCGGCGATCTCCTCGCGGCTTCGGTCATGACGAGAGGATGCCGCGGACTCGTCATCGATTCGGCGGTGCGAGACATAGCGGAGCTCAACCAGATGGGCTTTCCAATCTGGTCGAGGGCCATCCACGCTCAGGGCACGGTCAAGGAAACCGCCGGAACAGTGAACATGCCCGTCGAATTTGGCGGAGTCACCATTCATCCCGGCGACGTGATCGTTGCCGACGATGACGGTGTCGTTGTGGTCGAACGCACGGCGGCTGGTGCAGTCGCCGACGCTTCGGACGAACGAACCACCAAAGAAGAAACCAGCCGCGCCCGACTCGAGGCCGGCGATCTCGGCCTCGATCTCTACGGTCTCAGGGACAAACTCATCGACCTCGGAGTCACGTGGGTCGATTCGGCAGAAGAGATTTGACCGTCCGCATCG
>JBFGAX010000156.1:0-3206 GCA_041567895.1 Acidimicrobiia bacterium | reverse complement strand
ACGGCCACCGATACGCCGATGTGGGTCTCGGGCGTCGTATACCGCCACGGCCTCGCGGGACTGTGGTACACCTTCTTCTCGGCATGGTGTGCGATTAGCGCCTTCGTTTCGACCAGAATCTTTCGGAGATCGCTCGCCTACACGCAGGCCGAGTGGAACGTCGTTCGGTTCTCCGGGCTCGGTGCCGAGATGCTGCGCGGATGGATGGCCGGGTGGCAGGTGTTTATGAACATGTTCATCCTCGGATGGGTGGGCATGGCGATGGGCAAGATCTGCGAATTTCTTTTCGGGTGGCCGACGTGGATCGGACTCATCCTGTTCTCCGCGATCTGCGCGATATATGTCCTGTCGGCGGGATACTGGGGCGTCGTCATGGCCGACTTCCAGCAGGGCGTCATCGCGTTCTGTGTGATCATCATCGTCTCGGTCTGGGGCATCGTCGAAGCGGGCGGGCCGTCGGGAATCTCCGCCAAACTAACCGCTCTGGGAAAACAGGAGATGATGAACCCGTTCGCGTTCACGGGATGGTTCGATGGTGACTTTCCGATAGCGTGGTTCATCACCATGATGTTTATCGCGATCCTCGGCGGCTTCGGCATGGGCACCTCGATCGACTGGTTCGCCGAAGCGCAGCGCATCCAATCGGCCAGAACGGTTCGAGATGCTAGTTATAGCATCTGGTGGGGCACCGCGCTGGTGCTGATGCGCAACTCGATATGGGGAGTCGCCATCCTCGGGTTCTTCGTCCTCTTCCCCAACATGGAGAACACCGCGGACTACGAGATGGCGTGGTTCCGCCTCGGCTTCGACTTCCTGCCGGCCGGTATGATCGGCTTCTTCTTCGCGGCCATACTCGCCATCCATCTATCGACCATCTCCTCTCATCTCAATCTCGGCGCGCTCTATGCGACGCGCGATCTCTACCAGCACTACGTCAATCCCAAAGCGGACGAGAGGCGACTCGTTTGGGTCGGCCGATGGTCCACACTAGCTCTGCTGCTGGGGTCGTTCGTCTATGGTCTGATGATGGAAGAGATCACATCCTGGCTGATCTTCGCGCTCTGGATCATGGCGGCCGGAATCTGGCTTCCCAACATTCTTCAGGTCGTTTGGTGGCGGTTCAATTCATGGGGCTACCTGAGCTCGTGGATCGCCAACCTCGGTTTCAGTTGGCTTGTCGTCTGGATACTCCCGGAGCTGGGCGTCATTCCCCCACTGCCCGAGTATCAGCAATTCTGGTCGCTGATGGTCCTCGGAAGCCTGGTGTACATTCCGGTGACGTTCCTCACAAAGCCGGAGTCCATGGAGCACCTTGTCAAGTACTATGTGATGGCGAGGCCGATCGGCTGGTGGGGTCCGGTGCGGCGCGAAGCGATACGACAAGGACTCATTAATGTGAAGGGAGACATCGTTGCCCTGGCTGACGAATCTCGACCGGAGGATCGCTCATGAGCTGGATTCGAAGAAAGTGGACCGCGGTCGATGCGGATGAATGGACGCGCGAAGATTACCTCGCGATATTCATCTCGCCCATCGCCTATATGCTGCTGATGGTCGGAGTCGCTCTTGCGTTCATGCTCCGACCGATCGGGTTCGTGATCCTCGCGGTCGGCGCGCTGCTAACGATCATTATGCACTGGATCATCGATCCAAAACTCAAGGCCGTTTCCGAAGAATACGAGCGCAAGCAGCGGGAGTATCTCCGTCAACTCGAGGCGGCCACGAGATGGGAAGACACCGAATCGAAACAAGCGGACGAAGCATGAACCAGGCACTCGCAACAACGATCGGCATGACGATCGCCTATCTCGTGTCGTTTCTCGGCCTCGCGCTGGCGTGGTGGTCGTATCGAAAGCATCATCGCCCTGAGGAGGAATGACGTGTCCGCTCTAAACTGGGCCAACCTGATTCCGGCGGCCGTGTTCTTGATCGCATTCTCCCTCACATGGCTCCTCTACCGACACTTCGCGAAACTGAGTGACGGCGGTGACGACGCCGGGGCGTGATCGGCGCCCTGTTTGCGTGCTTGCCAAGAAGGTAAACGTCGTCCGTGCAGAGCGCGAACGGTTGCCCTCAACCATCAAACCTTCCTTTCTCGAAAGTCCATCGTACAAGATGCAACGCATGCTATTGGCCTTTGGAATCTCAAGGCGGATCGCCGTTCTGCTGACACTGCTGTTTGCCATATCCACGACAGTGAGCGCTCAGCTTAGCGTCTCACCATTTTTCAGCGACCATATGGTCCTGCAGCGGCACACGAAGGTTTCGGTGTGGGGTACTGCGGACCCGGGCGCGGCCGTGAACATCACTTTGGATAACAATAGCTCAAGCACAACCGCTTTCGCGGATGGCTCGTGGAAAGCTCAGTTGTCAGAAATGCCGGCGGGCGGTCCCCACACGTTGACCATCGAGGCTGGCGACGAGAGCCTGACTTTCGGCGACGTTCTCGTTGGCGACGTCTGGCTATGCTCGGGGCAATCCAATATGGAGTGGGTCGTTGCCGATGCGAACAACGCCGATGAGGAAATCGCCTCGGCGTCGGACGCACGCATTCGCCATTTCAAGGTGCCGCGATCGTGGGCCGAAAGACCCTCGACCGAACTTGCGGGCGGAGTGTGGGAAGTGGCGAGCCCCGAGACAGTCGGTGACTTTACAGCCGTAGGCTACTACTTCGCCAAGAGTCTTCGAAAGCATGTCGACGTACCGATCGGTCTACTAAACTCGAGCTGGGGCGGCAGCCGGATTGAGACGTGGATGAGCACATCGGCGCTCGATATGGACAAGCAACAGGTCCGCGCAGCTCTCGCGGACATGGATTCCGCTCAGCAGCAGGTTATCGAAAGGATCAAACGACGCGCTGGTGAGCTTCCGGCGAAGGACCGGGGACTCGTTGACGGCAATCCCCTGTGGGCGGCACCCGATCTCGACACCCGAAACTGGCACTCGGTTACCGCGCCGGGCGTGTGGGAGCAGGCCGGCTTCGACGGTATGGACGGCATCGCGTGGTACCGCAAGGAGTTCACGCTGTCAGAGGAAGACGCCGCAAGCGACGTTGAGCTCGGTCTGGGCATGATAGACGACTCGGATATCACGTGGGTGAACGGACACGAAGTCGGCCGGATGGACATGGCATGGAACCAGCCAAGGATGTATGCCGTGTCGTCCAAATCGTTAACGCCAGGTGTCAACGTTATTGCCATACGTGT
>JBFGAX010000155.1:0-3365 GCA_041567895.1 Acidimicrobiia bacterium | reverse complement strand
CGCCGAGCTCTTTCATGAGCTCGACGTCGCCCTCCCATCGGTGGTAGTGGTCACAGGCGACGTCACCGTTGGTTCCATCCCTGATTCTCCCCTTCGTGTGAGCGAAACGATCCCAGATGCTCTCGCCCTTGCCGTCTTCATTCCAGGCGCCCTCGATCTGGTATGCCGAGGTAGCGGTACCCCAGACAAACCCGGCAGGAAATGATCGCTCGGCCATTCGGCACCTCTCGTATTGGGAGCGCTCTCAGTCGCTCGAAATCTAGTCTGTTCAAATACGGCTTGACAAACAGCCCATATTTCACCGATAATCGCCCGACTACTGGGAGCGCTCCCAAGTTCTGTGATCAGCGTTCCCATAAGGAGGCCGGTTGGCGACTCTTGAGGAGATTGCTCAGTTGAGTGGAGTGTCGCGCTCCACGGTCTCACGCGTTCTCAACAAGGATCCTCACGTCAGAGACAGCACGCGGACCCAAGTCCTCAGGGTGATCGAGGAACACCGGTTCCGCCCCAACCTGGCCGCACGAGGACTGGCATCGGGCAAGACCGACGTGATCGGTGTTGTCATCCCGGTCGGGCTGTCGCTCGTGTTCACAGACCCCTTCTATCCGCTCCTTCTGCAGGGCGTCGCAGATGCTTCGCGAGACCGAGACAGGTTCGTGATGTTGTGGCTGGCCGAGCCCGAATACGAGCGTCAGACGATCGAGCAGGTTGTTGCACGAGGAGTAGTGGATGGGGTCATAGTTGCCTCCGGGGCCTCCGAGGACCCTCTCGTCGATTCTCTGCTCTCCACGGAAAAGCCCTTCGTGATGATCGGTAGGCACCCGGCCCGTCCCAACGTGAGCTTCGTGGATGTTGAGAACCGCGACGCTGCTAAAGCCGTGACAGCCCACCTGCTCCGCCTCGGCGCCCGGAGGATTGCCACCATCACCGGACCCGAAGGGTCGATTGCGGGTGCCGACCGGTTGGCCGGATTCCAAGACGCTATGGACGACTTTGGAGTAACCGTCGATCCGGAGCTCGTGGTCGAGGGGGACTTCTCTGCTCAGAGCGGCGCCAGAGCGATGCTGGAGCTTCTGGACCTGCGTCCCGACGCCGTTGTCGCTGCAAACGACACGATGGCGATTGCAGCGATTCGCGAAATCCAACGAGCCGGGTTGCGGGTCCCCGAGGACATCGCTGTCACCGGCTTCGACGACATCCCAGATGCAGCCCGGGCCGATCCGCCGCTCACGACCGTGCGCCAACACATTCGACGCCTGGGCTCGGCATCGGCCAACACACTCATGGATTTGATCGCGGATGCGGACAAACGCGTTCGTGAGGTGATCTTGCCGACAGAAATGGTGGTTCGAGTCTCATGTGGGTCGAACCTCCGCGACCAAATGAACCGAGAGGAAAACTGACTATGCGACTGAGACAAGCAAATGTCCTGCTCGCCCTGGTCGTGGTCTTCGCAATGATCGTCGCCGCTTGCGGCGGCGATGGCGGAACGGAGACGACGGACACCCAGGCAGCAGGCGAGACGACCACCACGGCCGCTGGAGAACCAACGACCACCGAAGGATCCGAGCCCAGTGGTGACCGGGTTCCGGTTCGATGGTTCGTCGGTCTGGGCACGGGTGGAAACCCCGAGCAGATCGAAGCCCAGGAAGCGGTTGTAGAGGCGTTCAACAGCTCCCAGGACGAGATTGAGCTGATTCTCGAGATCGTTCAGAACGACGTGGCCTATGACACGCTGTCGACCCAGATTGCCTCGGGCAATGCCCCCGACATCATTGGACCGGTGGGAATCCGAGGCGCCAATGCCTACAACGGTCGCTGGCTGGATTTGCAGCCGTTGGTCGACAGCACCGGTTATGACCTGAGCCAGTGGGAAGAGGAGCAGGTCGACGTCTGGCGTACGGACGAGGGACTGGTTGGTCTGCCCTTCGGCGTGTTCCCTTCCGTGATCTTCTACAACAAGCCTCTGTTCGACGAGGCAGGTCTTGCCTATCCGCCGCAGGAGTTCGGTGAGGACTACGCCGATGGGCGGCCGTGGGACATGGACACGTTCAGGGACATAGCGATGTTCCTGACGGTGGACGAAAACGGAAACGACGCGACCAGCGCCGACTTCGACCCCGACGGCATCGTCCAATACGGCTGGGTCGAACAGTGGTCGGAGCCCCAGCGGTTGGCCACATGGTTCGGGGCCGGTTCGATGACCAACGACGATGGGACGCCGAACATCCCGGACAACTGGGTCGAAGGCTTCAAGTGGTACTACGACTCAATATGGACCGACTACTCGCATCCGACGGCCGATGCCGTAGGTAGCGACTTGCTGGCTGCGGGCAACCCATTCGACTCCGGCAACGTTGCCATGGCGCACACCCACCTCTGGTACACCTGTTGTCTGGAGGGAGTGTCCGACGACTGGGACATGGCCGTGGTGCCTACCTATGACGGCGTGGCGACATCGGGGCTACACGCCGACGTCTTCCGGATCCTCAATACGACCGAGGTGCCGGATGAGGCATTTGAGGTCCTGACCTACCTGGTCGGAGAAGCTGCTCCGGATCTGCTCCAGGCCTACGGCGGGATGCCCGCAAAGGCGGCGCTGCAGGACGCCTTCTTCGCCAGCCAGGACGAGGTCTACCCACAAGGGGTCAACTGGGAGGTTGCAGTGGAAAGCCTCGCATTCCCGGACATCCCCAGCCACGAACAAGACATGCCCAACTTCCTGAAAGCACAGGATCGATGGGGTGCCTTCTTCAGTCTGCTGAACTCGACGCCTGGGCTCGACGTCGAGGCGGAGGTCGAGAAGCTGAAGGCTGACTTGGAGACCATCTACGCAGAAACGAGCTGAGCCGCGCGGTGGGGGAGGGCTGTTCCCGGCCCTCCCCCACCCAACATGAGGAGATCGATGTGGCCACGACGGCGGAGACTCTGGAGAGTCAGCAACCAACGTCTGAGAAGTCGAAACCGGGCACGATCGAACGACTTCAACGCAAGTGGGGGTTGATCTTCATCACGCCGTGGATCATCGGGTTCGTCGTGTTCTATGCGGGACCCATGCTGGCCTCTCTGGCGTTCTCGTTCTTTGAGTTCGATCTGGTCAATCCCGAAGATGCCCGATTCATCGGCTTGGACAACTACCAACAGCTCTTGGGAGATTCGCTGGTATGGGAGTCGCTTCTGGTGACTGTGAAATTCGCGGTGATCATGATCCCGTTTGGCCTGGCACTTCCGCTGCTGTTCGCCTGGCTGCTCACGGCGAAATCGTTGTGGGGCAAGCCGTTCTTCCGGACTCTCTTCTTCATGCCGACCATCGTCCCTTTCGTCTCCTCGGTGTTCATCTGGAACGGCTTCCTCAACACGTCGGG
>JBFGAX010000154.1:0-3392 GCA_041567895.1 Acidimicrobiia bacterium | reverse complement strand
GTCAGAGGAACGACAAGGGCCAATATGTCTTCTACGGCAGGACAGGGGGATGCATCGTCACAGGTAATGAGGACGGTGTAAAGCACGTCTCGATGTCGGTTCTCTATGCGTTGCAGCACATCGGCTTCATGATCCCGCCCCAGGCTGACGCAGGCTGGCTCGGCGACATCGGCCCCGGGCCGTCCTACGGGGACGAAGGCGGCGTGGGCCTCGACAACGAGTTCACCAAGCGCAATACCACCTTTATGGCATGGAACCTGATGCACACCGCACGGATGCTCAAAGATGCGGGCGGTATTCCGGCCCACGGAAACCAGGTCGATAAATGGAACGAGGGCCACAGATTCGACCATCCAGAGATCGTCACGATCGACGACTGAACATACTCTCTTGACTTGGCCTGGTTGGCCTCGTTGGTGTCCTGGTGCCTGCGCTAACACGAAGGCCCCGCTTCGTAACCCTCAATGAAAGCGTGATATGGCCGAAGACTTCTCGAACGGCAGTGTCGAGGCTTTGGATGCAAAGATCCCACAAGCGAGATTCCGGCGCGGCGATCGTGGAGTTCGCGATCGTGCTACCTCTCTTACTCGCGCTCGTTTTCGGAACCATCGAATACGGCTTCTTCATGGCCCAGCATCTGGAGGTCCGACACGCCAGCCGAGAAGGGGCCAGACTGGCAGCGGTTGATTTCGGAACCCTGAGCGAGATTTCATCGGCCACGTGTGACAGGCTGGAAGTCAGCACCGGCCAGGCTGAGATCAGACTCTTCAAAACCGGCAGCGCCATCGGTCAGGTCGCTCGCGTGCGTGTGTCACGACCGACAACCTCTGTCACAGGACTATACGACGCCATCCTGCCTGCCAACGTTGTCTCTGAGGTCGAGATGCGGCTCGAAGCTCGGGCGAATTGGGTTGCGGGGACATGGACGTGCCCTTGACGAATCGTCCGTCAAATGATTCCGGCACAACGTTGCCATTTGTGATGTTCGCGCTGATCGCTCTTTTTGCTTTCGCGGCCCTATCTGTCGATCTCGGCTTCTTATTCAATGTCCGCCGATCAGCGCAAGTCGCGGCTGATGCGGCTGCGCTCGGGGCAGCTCTCGACTTCTATGGCGAGGAGGCAACGCTCCGGGACGAGGCGCTCAAGGTCGCTCGATCGAATCTGATCAATGATTACTCAGACGCAGAGTGGAATGCTCTATGGCAGACATGCGTCGATCCTGATCGACCCGTCTCGTTCATCGATGTGGGTGGGCTCGAATGTGTAAGCATCGATCGGTTTGCTGGCATGTTGAGGGTTCGAGTACCCGATCAGAGATTCAGCACATTCTTTGCACATCTCATCGGTGTCGACACACTCGAATCGGGCGCTGTATCAATGGTGCAGGTGAAACCAATGCCTGTACTCCCGTTCGGTATGGCGCCCGCAGCCCCTACGGGAGAAAACTGCTTGAAGAACCCGCCGGGAGGGCACGCTTTATTGCCGTGTACGGGGCCTACGTCAGGAAACTTCGGGTCGATCATCAGTGTTCGCTACCAACGGGCGTGTGTGGGTAGCAAATCGGAGGCGCTGGTAGAAAACATGCTCCTCGGAATCGACCATGCCCTCGGTATCAAGACGCCGGCCTCGGCCACGATTCCTGATGCGTGCTACAACTATCGGCCGAATCAGGTCTATACCGATTCTGGAGGATTCGACAAGGAGGCTGCCGAGGGTCTCATCACCGGATCCGGTCTGTTTCCTGGCGTGCCCGGTCTTCTGACCACGGGCACCAACCCCAAGCGACAAGTAACCATTGACGGCCAGATGTATCAGGTAGACAATCGCCCTCTATGGGACTATCTGATACCCAATGGGACTCCCGGTTGCGACCCAACTGTGATCGGCGCGCTCTCCGAAGCAGCTGCCGCTTCAGCGATGACCACGTGCCTGACGGCTTGGACGTCCGGGGAACTCTTTGATAGCTCGATACTCGACTCCCCCAGGCTCGGGGTTGTCATGCAGTTCAACGAGACCACCCCGCCGACCGGGAGCGATCCCCGAACCATCCAGCGCTTCCGTGCAGTTTTCGTCCACCGAATCGCATTCCCAACGGTCGTCATGAGCCCGGGAACGCCAGGCCCTGTTGCTGGGGAAAGCAAAGTCGAGCAGGTCACGGCGTTCACGCTGCCGAACACCCCGCTCATCGCCGGTCGCACAGACTCATCGGGTGGCGCGCTACGCCCGGGAACCATCGGACTTCGCTGAAGGTCCGGTCTCACTAGAAACGACGTTCTCATAGAGTTGTGCCGATGAGTGTTCTCGAGACGTTTCGAAAGCGAATTGCCGGCGCGGCTGCCAGTCCATTTGGGCATGCGCCCTTTCCTCTTGCTCACACGCTCGATTACCCGGGTGATCCCGGTTTGTGCGGTCCCGGCTCGATCACCTGGGAACTGCTTGCAGACGTCTCTTCATTCATCGGTGGTATCAGGGCGCTGGTCATTCAGGCCGCCCATCCCGAGGTCGCTGCAGGAGTCAGAGACCATTCCCGGTATCGGGAAGATCCGATGGGGCGACTGTCGCGGACGTCGAACTACGTGACTGCCTCGTCGTTCGGCGCCATGCCCGAGGTTGAACACGCCATCGAGCTGGTACGCCAGGCACACTCGCCGGTGCGCGGCACCTCTCATCGGGGCGTCGCCTATTCGGCCGGAGGTCCAAAGTTCGCTGCCTGGGTGCACAATGCACTCACGGACGGGTTTCTGGTCTCGTACCAGCACTTCGGACCCCGCACGCTGTCCCCTGAAGAAGCAGATCAGTTTGTTCTCGAACAAACCCGCATCGGTGCATTACTGGACGCCGAGCCGATGCCGACCACCGCCGAAAACCTTTCCAGGTGGATCGAAGAGCATCCCGCGCTCGGTGATTCTCCTGGTCGAAAGGAGGCGGTGCAGTTTTTGCGACGACCTCCGCTGCCTCGGCTGACCCGGATTGCATACTGGATCATGTTTGCTGCTGCGACGGCAACGATCCCGAAACGGTTGAGGAAAATCCTGCGCATCCATCGGGTGCCGGGCGCGATCACCGCCGGTCGACTCTTCATCGCTTTCCTTCGCTGGGCAATGGGTATGTCACCGGCTTGGAAACTGTCGCTCATGAGAATGGGGGAGCCGATTCCCCAGGGCGTCTTCAAGCAGGAACCCCGCGTTTCCATCGAGCGATAGGCTCGTCTCATGAAGGTCTCAAATGCCGATCGGGTGATTTTTCCCGAGGTCGGGGTCACAAAAGGGCAGGTGGTCTCGTATTACGAAAGGGTTGCGGGCCTCATGTCGGATTTCGTTGTTGGGCGTCCGTTGACCCTGCAGCGCTTCCCGAAGGGCCTCGCGGAAGAGGGCTTCATGCAGAAGAATGTT
>JBFGAX010000153.1:0-3419 GCA_041567895.1 Acidimicrobiia bacterium | reverse complement strand
TGGGACGGTTACATGGCTTTCGTCGATCACGGTGACAAAATCGTCAGGGAAATAGTCGAGCAGTGTGTAGGGCGCCTCCCCGGGCTCGCGTCCATCCAGGTGGCGGCTGTAGTTCTCGATGCCTGAACAGAATCCGACTTCGCGCATCATCTCGAGGTCATAGGCGGTCCGCATCCTCAAGCGTTGGGCTTCGAGGAGTTTTCCGGACTCCTCGAGATCAGACAACCGGTCGGCCAATTCGATTTCGATCTCACCGATAGCCTGGTCCATCCGCTCTTTGCTGGTGACGTAGTGGCTCGCGGGATACACCCACAGCTCCTGCATTTCCTCGATGACCTCGCCGGTCAACGGATTCATCCGCAGAATGCGCTCGACTTCGTCTCCGAAGTACTCGACACGGGCAACGGTTTCGTCGTAAGCCGGAAACACCTCGAGCGTGTCACCTTTCACGCGAAAATTGCCCCGGGTCAAGTTGACCTCATTGCGGTCGTACTGGATCGAGGTGAGTCTCCGCACGGCTAGATCGAGGGGATACTCGACGCCTCTGACGATCCGCACCAGCTGACCTTCGTATTGATCAGGTGACCCCAAACCGTAGATGCAGGAAACCGAAGCGACGATGATCACGTCCTCCCGATACAAAAGACCAGATGTCGCCGAATGGCGAAGCCGATCGATCTCGTCGTTCACCGAAGAGTCCTTTTCGATGTACGTATCGGTCTGAGGGATGTAGGCCTCGGGCTGGTAATAGTCGTAATACGAAACGAAGTACTCCACTTTGTTGTTTGGAAAGAATTGACGAAACTCGTTGGCCAGTTGGGCGGCGAGCGCTTTGTTTGGCGCGATGACGAGCGTGGGTCGTTGAATCTTTTCGATCATCCACGCAATAGTTGCCGACTTACCAGAGCCGGTGATGCCGAGCAGCGTCTGGAAGTCGTGGCCCGCCTCGATACCCTCGGCGAGCGCGTTTATAGCCTCCGGCTGATCGCCGGACGGCTCGAAATCGGCCTCCAACTTGAACATGGACGGCAGTGTACGCCGCCCCTGTGACAAGGATCTGAATCGAAAAAAGATCGCAGCCACCGCCGGACGGGATCAACGAATCGCCCGGTCAACCCTGCAACGCAACGGCTCTTCGAGGCCGGATCACACCGCCACTCGGGTCCGCACCCGGTTCCATACAGAGGCCCACAAAGAGAAAGGAGCCCGGCGTCTCCGCCGGGCTCCATTCTTTCGATCAGCCGGAACTGCTAGTTGGCAGTCGTCTGAGCGTTGTCAATCTGCGTGTTGACGGTGTCGAAGGTCTCGTCGACGTTGTCACCAACGGCGCGGACGGCCACCATGGCCACGACAGCGATCAATACGACCAGCATGGCGTACTCCACCATCGAGGCGCCCTCGTCGGTGTTGCGGTAAACCATGAACTTGGTATAAGCCTTAAGCATGTGTACTTGTCTCCTTGGGTGTGTGCATACCTTTCGTAGTCAATGTACGGCCGATCTGACACTTCCCTCCATGGGTCGGAGGGACCAGATTGAGATCTGGTTCAGCGTAGAAAACGGCGTGGCTGCAAGGAATTTCGAGTGACTAGTCACCACGGAAGCGGCCAGGCCGGTGCCCCGTCTCGTCCGCTTGGCTCCTGAGAGCGGCCGACTGTGGACACCAATGAGGTTCGTCGTGGCGATGAATCCCGGGATCACCGGGGACAGCACGGACGTGTTTCCAAACCGATTTAGAGACCGAGGCGAATCGCCTCGACTGCCGCCTGGGCGCGATCACTCACTGCCAGCTTCTCGTAAATCGACGCGAGGTGATTCTTGACCGTCTTTTGCGAGATGTAGAGCTTGTCGGCCAACTCGTCCGTGGACGAGACACCGGTCGCCAGGAGGGACAACAACTCTCTCTCACGCGCCGTGAGAGCGGCTGCTCCGGGATCGAGGACTGCATCCATATGGGCGGTGACGTCATATTCGTCGTCGATGAAGCTCTCGCCGGCCACGGCAGCTCTCATGGCCGCTGCGAGCCTCGGAAGGGGGGTCGACTTCGAGAGAAAACCCACGGCTCCTGCATCCATGGCCTGTTTTCTCATTTTCGCAGATTCGTGCATCGTCACGACAATCGCAGGAGGGCCACCTCGCATTCTTCCTAGAGCTTCGAGGCCCGACATGCCGGGCATGTCGACGTCCACCATGATCACATCCGGGGATACGTCGTCGAGAACCGAGAGGAGCTCTGAGCCGGAGGACGCGGTCCCAATGACCTGGATGTCGGGGACGGCACCGAGTGCCTGTTCCAGGCCCTCACGCAAGAGATCGTGATCGTCCGCGATCAAAATCCGAATCATCGATGATCCCAGTCGATCACAATCGACGTGCCCATCCCTGGAGAGCTCTCTATCACGAGCTGAGCCTCCATATTGCGGGCGCGCTCCTTCATACCGATAACACCGTAGTGGTTTGGCACGGGTATCTCGGGGTCGAATCCGACGCCGTCATCGCTGATCATGACCCGACCGAGATCCCGATCCACCAGTCCCGATATCCTGATTTCCTCTGCATGTGAATGTCGCACCGCATTTCGGACCGCTTCGCTCATCAACGAAGCAGCATCGGTGCCCAGTTTGGCCCGGGGTCCGCGTCGTTCTTCGAGGTCGACGACGATCTTTGCCTCTGGATAGTCCGTGACCAGCCTGCGGGCGTGACGAAGCAGGGACACCTTCTCGTCCTGTCGTAGATCGGCGACAGTGCCCCGCACCTCTTCGACCAGCCCTTCAACGCTGGACCGCAGTGCCTGGAGATCTTCGGACTGACCTGGTCCGGCTTGCAACATGGCTACGTCGAGCCCGAGGCCCAGAGACGCCAGCGACGGACCGATCTCGTCGTGGAGCTCGCGAGCAAGGCGTGTCCGCTCTTCCTGCACCGCCCGTTTGGCGATGTCCTGCAGAATCAGAATGTTGGAGAAGGCGAGCGACATGGGACGTACACCGTTTTCCACGACCGAACGTTCATGGTCATCGAACGGTTCATCACGACCGAGCACCACGATGCCAACGTCGCGGTTCCCCACGGTGAGGGGCACCCTCAAGTCGTGGGCGGATTCGCCCTGTCCCGCTCGCGCCACGACAACCGGTCCGTCCGTGCTGACGATGGCAACGTGCCCGAGTCGATAGTCGACCAGCGAACCAAGCTGCTCGAGCGCGGTTGCGCCAACCGAAACCGGATTCAACTCAGCCCCGTCGGCCATGTCATTGAGTCTCCGCAACAGCTGATTGGCGCTCTGAAGTCGCTCCAGCTGGTCCTGAGTTGCATCGGATGCCTCGAGTAGCGCCTCGGTCGTGAGTTCGGCCTCGACCAGCAAGTAGCGAGCGTATGAGAGGAGAACCGCCACCAGCAGATATAGACCACTCCATCCGAGGGTCT
>JBFGAX010000152.1:0-3440 GCA_041567895.1 Acidimicrobiia bacterium | reverse complement strand
TCGCGCCAGAGCGATCGCCTCAAAGAGCCCCATTTCTTTACCTTCCTCGAACGCCTGATCGGCTTCTTCTCCAATGACTGCCCCGGCCCGGACGTCGGGATCCTCGATGGGGACGAACGGAGGAGGAAAGGTGGCGCCAGTCCGTTGTCGAAAGGCCCACGATGCTCCCGCGAGGCGGGCACCTAGATGAGGATCTCCCAGCTCGACGATGGTGATCGCGAGTCGCTGTAGAGCCCATGACATCGCAAAGATGTCGCCTGCTTCCTCGGTGGTTTGTAGCGCTTCCAAAGCCGTTTGCCTTGCTCGCTCGAAATCACGGATCGTTATTTCCAGTTCGGATTTCATCAGCCGGGTGTGGGCAATGTTCATGAGCGATCCCGATTGCTCATGGAATCCGATCACGGCGTCGAGCAGATCCGGTGCCAGCGTTGACGGATCGGGATTCCCCATGATGACCCGTGCCGCGTGGAAGAACTCGACCAATGCGAGAGCCGAGGGATCGTTGAGCTCGGTCGCCAACCCATGCACACGCTGGACAGACTCCGCCAAGTCACCGACGTCGTGGCCTGTGGCGTGCGCGGTAGCGCGGGTTGATGAGATCCCGGACCATATTTCGGTCATGAGTGGCCGGTCGTCCTCCGCTTCCGCGATCGCCAGGGCAGCGGCGTAGTCGTCGGCCGCCTCTTGCCAGTTGGCTTTCCAGTAGTACATGGCGGCGCGAGCTATCAGGGCACGGGATCGTGCCAGGGTGGCATTGGCTTCTGTGTCTGCATCGAAAATCCGCTGGAGCCACAGCTCCAGTTCGCCGAGCTGTGCGGTGGATTGGAAGTATCTCCAAATGCTTCCGAGAATGTCGTAACCGCGGTCATAGTCCTCGCTCGAAAGCAAGTGATCGAGTGTCGCCCGCAGGTTGTCGTGCTCATCGTTGAGTACCGCAATCCAGCTGGCTCGCGTGTCACCGTCGAGGGGCTCGTGAGCCTCCATGGCAAGCTCGAAGAAAAACCCTGCATGGCGATCGGCCAGAGCTTCCGGATCGTCGACCCGATCCGAGGCGAAAAGATGGACCGGCGCCAACATCTGGAATCGCTTCCCCACTGTCGCCGTCTCAACAGACAGCAAGCTCCGATCTACCAGTTCTGCAAGATCATCCAGAGGATCGCTCTGGTGTACAGCTTCGATGGCGGCCACCGTCGCACCGCCGTGAAAGACCGAGAGGGTTTTGAGCAGCTCCTGCTGGTCGGGACTGAGCAGTCCATAGCTCCACTCGACTGCGGCGACAATCGAACGATGGCGATCCGGCGTGTCGGCGCGGGAGCTCTTCAAGACTCCGCTGTCGATCCGCTTCGAGACCTCTGCGGGCGTCAGTACGTTCATGCGGGCGGCTGCCAATTCGATGGCCAGCGGTACGCCTTCGAGCAACTCGACCAACCGCACGACGTCGTCTCGATGCTGATCGATATCAAAAGCAGGGTCGGTCTGACGGGCCCGGGTCACGAATAGCTCTACCGCAGGCGAAGTTGCGTCGGCGACCAACAACGGTTCGAGGCGCATCACGGTTTCTCCAGCGATGCGGAGTGCGACTTGTGAGGTGGCGAGCACTGTCAGAGGGGCGGCGCCTGCCATGAGAGCGGCAAGGGAGGGGGCTGCTGCTACCAACTGTTCGAGGTTGTCGAGAATCAGAAGCCGCTCCCCATCGGATAGCGCCGAGGCGAGTCCTCTGTTGGCCGATCCATCTATACCGACAGTCGAGGCAATCTCGGGTAGCACGAGATCGGGGTCCTCCACCGGAGCCAGATCGACGAAGAAAGCCCCCATCTCGAAGTCGTTCAGCACGTCGTTGGCAACCTCGAGGGCGAGTCGGGTTTTGCCGATTCCGCCAGGACCCGTGAGCGTGACGAGGCGGTTCGCGCCAACCAGCTCTCGTAGCTGTTCTTCTTCGGCCTCGCGGCCAATGATTTCGGATGCAAGGGCGGGCAGGTTGTTGGGACGGGCGCCGGTCGAGCGCAGGGGCGGGAACTTGAGGGGAAGATCCTCGATCTCGAGCTGATATAGGTGCTCGGTCTTTTCGAGGCCTTTGAGCGAATGAAGTCCGAGATCCGAGTACCCGGCCTGTCCGGCGAGGGTGCGGACCGCCTCGGAAACCACTACCTGGCCGCCATGGCCGGCCGCACTGATACGGGCCGCCCGGTTGACGTCTATTCCGACGTAGTTGTCATGTCCAAGCTCGCCGGTACCGGTATGCAGCCCGATTCGTACCGCAACCGTTCCGCCGGCGGGCCAGTCTTCTGCCGCCAGCCGCTGCTGAATTTCGGCCGCAGCTGCCACCGCTTGATCCGCCTGCCGGAACACTGCGAAAAAACTGTCGCCTTCCGTGGAGACCTCAACTCCATCATGATCAGCGAGCGAACTTCGGATGATGTCCGCGTGACGTTCGAGAACATCCTTGTAACCAGAAGCCATCCGCTGCAGCAATCCCGTCGAATCCTGCACATCACTGAAGAAGAATGTCACCGTCCCGGTCGGGAGTTCATGACGGGTTGTCATGATTCAGCTCCTGCCGGCTGGTGTTGGAAAGTCGAGATGTTTGCGTAGTTACGACCGCGAGGCCGAGCGGAGGTCATACGTCTTCGGTGACCCACGGAGGGCGAGGTGCATCGATTCGGTCCAGTTTCGACGCAACGGTCGCGAAACGGTCGTCGTTGTGACTGTCCCAGTCGCGCCACGCCTGCGTCAGTTCTTCCCGGTTACGGGCGACGAAGTTCCACCACATCTGGATGCGGACCGGGAACGGGACTCCGCCGATCATCATGAAGCGACCCTTACCGCCATCCACCTCGAAGTGAAGCGTGTCGAGTCCGTTGGGAATCAATCCCAACTCTCCCGGCTCCACGATCACGTCATTGATCTTGACGCGCCTATCAATGGGTGCGATCGCATGCTCGAAGTCGGGATCCACGTCGATCTCGACGGGCCCGTCGATCCGGAAGTCGGCGCCAACGGTCGGCCAATCGGTGGTGACGGGCGAGGTTTCACCGGCCGCAGCACCGATCAGGATCTGCGCCTCGCCGTTCTCCAGGTTGGCCGTAGGGAGATCTTTGTGGTGGACAAACTTCGAAGGGCCATGGCGGGTGGAGTCTGACTGCGCCAGCCACATTTGAGCGCCTTTGACATGCTCGGACCGGGCCGCCTGCGATCCCGGACGAACCTCGAGCTCGGCATGTGCGATGCCGTGGCCGGCGGTCATCAGATTCAGCTCGCCGGGACGGATCACCTGCTCGCTCCCGAGCGAGTCGGTGTGCAGGGCTTCGCCTTCGAACAGCCAGGTGACCGTTGAGAGCCCGATGTGAGGGTGAGGACCCACCTCCATCGGATCGGGATTGGCAACGTCGGCCGGACTCATCAGGTCCACAAAACACCACGGACCGACCGTTCGTCGACCC
>JBFGAX010000151.1:0-3452 GCA_041567895.1 Acidimicrobiia bacterium | reverse complement strand
CGAACCGATGGCCGGCCATCATCGTCGACCGTAGCGAGATTCATGGCGTTGGGTTGCGGCAAGCCTGCTTTATGTGCACCACGGAACCATCCGTCAAATACCACAAACGGATCCTCCCCCAGCGTCACCGGGTCGATGCCTTCGGTCTCGTACTCCTCACGCATCTGCGAGATCAAGTGACTCATGTCACTCATTGCCGGGTCCTTGGATTGACTACACAGCGAGCCTAAGCGTGATAGTTTCGACATGGATACCGAGCAAGGAGATGAACGTGGCAGATGTCCATTGCGCCGATTTAGGCAACGATTGCAGTTTCGTGGCTACCGCCGACGACGCTGCTGGAATGCAACAACAGGTCATGACGCATGCGGCTGAAGCGCATCCGGAACTGCTCGAGAACATGACACCGGAAGTCGAAGCTGAGATCGGCAAGGCGATCGCCGGGGCGTTCAGCGGTTGATCAGCGACCCTTGTCAGCTCATTGAGTTGACAAGGGTTGTTTCAAATTCGGCTTTGCCTGCTGTGTAGGCCTCGAGGGAAGCGCTGTACACAATGTGGATGAGTCCGTCATCGTGGTCAATCCAGAGCTCGTAACGGGCGATGTTGCCCTGGTCGACGCCGGCGTACTCGAGAAACCTGGCCGGATAGGAGCCGAGTCTCCGCGCGCCTTCGGAAAGAACCTCGAAGTCGCGAACGATTTCGGCGCGAGCAGTCTTCGCAGAAGCCACAACTTCTTCGAGATCGGCAACGGTCGCAACTGCCTCCGCTGTCACCATCGTAGGAGCAAGCCCTCCGGCAATGGCCGGGATCTCGAATTGATTGGGACCGGTTTCTGTCCAGGAATCGGGGGCTTCGATCAAACCCGGCCTGAGAGCCAGCGTCGTCGACGTTGATGACGTCGTCGAGGTCGTCGTCGAGGTGGTCGACGACGACACGGGCACGCTGGTAGAGGTCGAGGTGGTAGATGACGTCGATGTCGTCTCGTCCGCTGACCCGGAACAGCCACCGACTATGCCGAAGACGACGAAGATCGATATCAGCATCGCGGGTCGTATGCTCGCGTGGCGAGCCCTCGTTGATTTCATCGTTGGGAGGCTAACGAGCGGCCAACCATTCTTCGTAGAGCATCCCGTAGCGATTGGCGTCTATCCACCTGTCCTTCTTGAACATATACCGACGAACAACGCCTTCGCCGATCATCCCCACCCGTTCAACGAGACGATTGCCCGCCACGTTGTCTGCAAATACTTCTGCCTCGAGTTTGGCCAGGTTCAACTCCTCGAATGCGAGATCTCGAACCGCGCTCAGCGCTTCGGTCATCAAGCCCCAACCCCAGTACGGTCGACCCAGCCAATAGCCGACGTCGCCGCGTCCCGGCATGATCGGGCGAGTGCCGATGTGGCCGATAGCCTCACCCTCGGTCCCCGAGAGCTCGCCCGTCCTGTCTCGAATTGACCAGTGGAAGCCTCCCGACGCGTACGGTGCGTGGGCCGCTGCCAGCGTGAACGCCGAGAACTCCTCGTAGCTGTCGGCCCCGTCCCACCGCAATGTGGCGACGATGTCGTCGCGACCGGATGCTGAGAGCAGATCGAACAATGACCGGGCGTCGGCCTCGTTGGTCGTCGCCAACACGAGCCGGGGCGTCTCGAGCCGGAACGTGTTGACGGAGTCGGGCGGCGGACCGAGGCGACTGGCAAGCTCGAGGTCGTCCATGGCCGCAGGCTAGCGATTCGGTCCCACCGTCCTCTGCCGGCCAGCTAGCGTTGAGTTTCGGAGGTAATCGCATGGAATTGATCGAGCATTGGATCGGCGGCACATCGACTTCGGGCTCAGGTGACCGGCGCGGACCGGTGTACAACCCGGCCACCGGAACCCAAACTGCCGATGTCGTGATGGCTTCGAAACAGGATGTGGACACAGCGGTGCGAACGGCAAAGGAAGCGTTTGAGACGTGGAAAGATTCTGCTCTGACAGCCCGCCAGAACATCATGTTCGCCTTCCGCAATCTGATCGTCGAGCACAAGATGGACATTGCCAGAGCCCTCACCGCGGAGCACGGCAAAACCATCGACGACGCGCTTGGAGAAGTCCAGCGCGGCCTCGAGGTGATCGAGTTCGCATGCAATATCGCGCACCTGCTCAAAGGCGATTACTCCCAGCAGGTGTCGCGGGGCGTCGACACCTACACGGTGCGCCAGCCGCGTGGCGTTGTCGCCGGAATCACGCCATTCAACTTCCCGGCAATGGTGCCTATGTGGATGTACCCGATGGCGATCGCATGCGGAAACACATTCGTTCTCAAACCCAGCGAGAAAGATCCGTCTGCCTCGGTGCTGGCCGCTGAGCTCTTTCAAAAAGCCGGTCTTCCCGACGGCGTGCTCAACGTACTCCACGGTGACAAAGAAGCCGTCGATGGCCTCCTCGAACATCCCGACATCGCTGCGATCAGTTTCGTGGGCTCGACTCCCATCGCCCGATACATCTACGAGACAGGCACCAGGAATGGCAAGGTGGTACAGGCTCTCGGGGGCGCCAAGAACCACATGATCGTGCTGCCTGACGCCGACATGGATCTGGCTGCCGACGCTGCCGTATCGGCCGGATACGGATCCGCCGGCGAGCGGTGCATGGCCATATCCGTCGTCGTCACAGTCGGCGACGCGGCCGATCACCTTCTTCCCAAGGTGCAGGAGCGGATTGACGCTCTCAAGGTGGCGCCCGGCGACGAAGAGGGTGCCGAGATGGGGCCGCTCGTGACCGGGGGGCATCGCGACAAGGTCGCTTCCTACATCGCGGCCGGAGAAGCGGCCGGGGCCACCCTCGTTCGCGACGGCCGCACTGCCGATGTTCCCGCCGAAGGCTTTTTCCTGGGACCGACGTTGTTCGACAACGTTGAGCGAGACATGTCGATCTACACCGATGAGATCTTCGGTCCCGTGCTGTCGGTCGTTCGTACCCAAAGCTACGAAGAAGCCATTCACATGATCAACGACAATCCGTACGGCAACGGAACGGCGGTGTTCACGAACGACGGCGGAGCGGCTCGCAAATTCCAGGAGGAGATTCAGGTCGGCATGGTCGGCATCAACGTCCCGATCCCTGTGCCGCTCGCCTTCTACTCATTCGGAGGGTGGAAGCACTCGAACTTCGGAAGCCACGGCATCTACGGGCCGGAAGGAATCCACTTCTATACACGCCAGAAGGTGATCATCAGCCGTTGGCCCGACCCCATCCATCGCGGCGTCGACCTCGGATTCCCCCAACACGGCTAGACAAGCCTGCTTGAGAATGATCCCCCAACGAGAGTTTTTGAGGAACCGAAGTTGGGGGAAGGTACCGCTGACCGAAGGTCAGGGGTAGGGGGAATAAAGACAGCGATGCGTGTCCACGGTCAGTCGACTCCGCACGAGAGTACTCGCGTCGTTTGGCGCGATGACCTCTGCGCCGTCATT
>JBFGAX010000150.1:0-3460 GCA_041567895.1 Acidimicrobiia bacterium | reverse complement strand
GTCATCGGTTCCGATTATCTGAAGACTGCGATAGCCAGCCTGCGCGGAATCATCGGCGGTGAAATCAGGTCCTACCGAACCCTCATGGAACGAGGGAGAAGAGAAGCGCTCGTCCGTATGCTGCGCCAGGCTGACGCCCAGGGGGCGACAGCTGTCATCAACGTTCGGATAGAGCGAGCCGAGCTGGGAAGTGCCCAGCTCCCGGCAGCCGAGATCATCGCCACCGGCACAGCCGTTCGCTGATCGGATGGACGATCTGCATGAAGAACCGGCGTTCGGTGCGGTATTCGGCGGCGATCCCAACGAAGCGTTTGTAGGAGACGAGCCGGGGCTACCGGAATCGGCCACGGGTCCCACCTACCGCGACCATTACGCTCGAAAACGCGGCCAGACCACTCCCGCCGGACGGTTCGGCGCCATGGTGGCAGCCGTTCTCTTCTCCGGGGCTGCGGCCGTGATTGGTACCTTCATCGGTTCTCCGTTCAAGACGTTCGGGGCCCTGGGGTTTCTCGCCATCGTCACGATTGGTCCGGCGGTCGAGGAGGTCATGAAGATCGCGGGAGTGCTCTATCTGGCCGAGCGCAGGCCGTGGTTGATCCCATCGTGGCACTGGCCGATCGCCATCGCTGCTGCGTCCGGTCTCGTCTTCGCCGCCATCGAAAACGTCCTGTACATCAACGTCTACTTTCCCAATGAGGGCGCCGATTTCGCCACGTTGCGCTGGACGGTGGGGCCGGCGTTGCACATCACGACGTCGGTCATAGCCTCAATCGGCGTTTCGCGCATGTGGAGGGAGACCCACGTCATCGGGGTACCGCCCTCGGTGTCCTACGCCCGACCGTTCGTGATCGCCGCGGCAGTGATCCACGGCCTGTACAACCTGGCGGCGGTGATTCTCGAAGCGGTTGGCCTGATCTAACCGATCGACACCAGCTCGACATCGAACGTCAAGGCCTGACCTGCGAGCGGGTGGTTGAAATCGATCATCGCGGCAGTATCGGTGAGTTCGGTGATCGTCACCGGTTGCCCGGTCTGGGTTGCCAGTTGATCCCCAACCGACACGCCTTCTGGAAGCTGTTCGAGCGGGACCTCCTGTACAAGGGCAGGGTCGAGCTCACCATAAGCGTTCGCAGGCTCGATGCGAACCGTGCGACTTTCGCCGACGGCAAGACCGATGACTGCATCGTTGAATCCTGAGATCACCTGACCGCTGCCGACCACGAATTGCAGTGGCTCACGGCCTTCCGAGGAATCGAACTGAGTTCCGTCATCGAGCGTGCCTGTGTAGTGCACAGAGACCGAGTCGCCTTCGGCGGCAATCCCTGAGGGAATCGTCGTCGACACTGATCTCTCCTCGGTCGATATTTCCGGCGCCGCATTGCATGCTGCCGCTGTAACTGCAATCACCACGATCATGGCGAGTCTGTTCTTCATTCCGGTCCTTCTTCTGATTTAACCGCCACAACGAGGGCCATCCCCCCGAATCCGGCCTGCGGCCACCGTGCGCCGATCCATGACGCTAACCCGGTCAATGGTTTTGGCAAGTTGGCGGGTCGGTCGGCGAGCCTTGCAACTCCCGCCAATCCTGCTCCGACGGGATCAACATAGGCCACTTTGAGAATTGTGAAGCCCGCGTCTGCGACTATGCGACCGAGTTGGTTCTTGCCGTACCGGCGCAAACGCCCGATGGATTCGTCGACGCCACTGTAGAGATGCGGATGGGCTGCGCTCAAAACCACGAGAATTCCTCCGCGCTTGATGTGGGGCCGGACGTCGCCGAGCACGGTCGACTCGTCTTCGACCCGATCGAGTACATCGATGATCACGGCGCTGTCGAATCCTGGTACCGGCCGCCGTTCAATCGGTCGGCTGAGATCATCAACGACGGTGACACCGTGGCGACCGGCCATTTCGAGTGCCAGCCCCGTGTGGGCGGCCCCCACCTGAAGCACCGATTCGCCCAGATACCGGTCCAGCGAGGACGCCATCCAGCCGTCGTTGGTAACACGTTCGACCGGGGCCCTGGCCTCTGGTGAGGCTTTCGCCTCCTCTCGCCTGAATGCGTCTGCTTTTCCAGCCACCCGCGGTGAATATCGAATGATGCAATACATGGCTCTGACGCCGTCGCGCCATCCGATCTTTTTGCCTTCATGGGCGGTGCGACCGTCATAGGAGATCCCGACTTCGTACAGGCGCCATCCCCCCGCAGCGACCTTGGCGGTGAGTTCGGGTTCGAGACCGAATCGGTCTTCCTGGATCGTGATCTGCTGAATGACTTCCCGTCGAAAGGCCTTGTAGCAGGTCTCCATGTCCGTCAAATGGAGGTTGGTGAACGCATTCGACATCGAGGTCAAGAAGCGGTTTGCCATCGAATGCCAGAACCGCAGTACCCGTCGGGGTCTGGCAGTGTGAAAACGGGAGCCGTAGACGACGTCTGCCCTTTCGCCAATGAGCGGCTCCGCGAGAAGTGCATAATCGGCCGGGTCGTATTCGAGATCAGCGTCCTGGATGATGACATACGGCGCTTCGGCTTCTGCTACTCCCCGGCGAACGGCGGCACCCTTGCCCATGTTGAAGGGCTGTTCGAATTTGCGGACGCGAGGATCAGCGATGCCAGCCAGCAACTCACGGGTGTCATCCGAAGATCCGTCATCGACAATGAGCAACTCGGCAACGTATGGAGAATCAAGGACGCGTTTGATGATGGTGGACAGCGTGCGCTCTTCATTGAACACAGGCATGATCACAGAGAAACACGGGTAGGGCTCGGCCATGTACTCACTCGTCCGACGGCGGTCCCGAAAGCGTACCTGGCTTGTGCCGAACGGGGTCTGGTTTTGGGTCAGCCAGCGAGCCAACTGCTGAGTCGGGCAGCGACCGCTTCGGGAGTGAATCCGAACTCCTCGGCAAGTCGTTCGTAGGGAGCCGAGGCCCCGAAATGGTCGATCCCGAGCGTCAGGCCGTCCCGGCCGGCGAACCGATGCCAGCCGGTCACCGAGCCTGCTTCGAGGGTTGCAGTCGGCAGATCACCCATAACTTCATTGCGGTACTCCTCGGGTTGGGCATCGAAAGCCTCAACGCACGGCATGCTCACCACCCTTATCGAATGGCTTTCAACGAGGTCCGCCGCGGCCGAAGCCACCCACACTTCGGACCCTGTGGCGATCAACACAGCATCTGATCCATCTCTCACGACATACCCGCCCCTGTGAACGCCGCCCTCCACGTAGGAGCGGTCGACTACCGGCAAGCCCTGCCGGGTCAGAATCAACGCAGTCGGCCCATCGGTTCGCTTCAGCGCCAGTTCCCAGGCCTCGGTGGTCTCACCGGTATTTGCGGGCCGCACCACCCAGAGATTCGGCATGGCACGAAGGGAAGCGAGATGCTCGATGGGTTGATGGGTTGGCCCGTCTTCCCCGAGAAAAATCGAATCGTGGGTGAACACCCAGATGCTGGGGGC
>JBFGAX010000149.1:0-3535 GCA_041567895.1 Acidimicrobiia bacterium | reverse complement strand
GCGTTGCTGGAGGGTGGGGTTCCGCCGGGAGCCGTCCCCTCCACCGGCTTGACCTCGGAGTCGGAGGCGACCGAGATCGAGCCTTCGAGCTTCAGTGTTGATCCTGAGCGCCAGGACACATATCAAGGTCTTCCAGTTGGCTTCACCGAGGAAGGCTGGCCGTTCATCGGAAGTCCGGACGCCGCCGTCAGCGTTTTTGAGTTCACCGACTACCTGTGTCCGTTCTGCCAGCGGCACACCACCGTGACGATGCCGACGTTGCTATCCGAATATGCGGCCGGGGGCGACGTGAATTTCGTATTTCGCGACTTCCCACTCGCCGGGCTTCATCCCACGGCTCCGAGTGGACACAATTCCTCGGTGTGCGTTGCCGAACAGGGGGCTGCGTTTTTCTGGGCGTTCCATGACGTATTGTTTCTGAACCAGAGCCAGTGGGCCGGACTACAGGACCCATCCGCGTATTTGGAGCAAACGGCTCAGCAAATTGGCGTCGACATCGACGCCTACAACGAGTGTGTGGCAAGCGGTCGCAATGTTCCCATCGTTGACAGCAGGGTGGCCGAGGGAAGAGCCCTCGGATTCAACGGGACCCCGAGTTTCCAGTTCGTTAATAATGAATCCTCTGATGTCTACGACCTGGTCGGCGCCCTCCCGCTCGAGCGGTTCCAGGTCTACCTCGATGCTTTGTTGGCCGGTGAAGAACCACCCGACGCTGCTGAAAGCGAAGAGCAGTCTTCGGAGCTTCCGTTTTGGGCCAATTCGGAGGGACTCGTGCCCGACCCCGATCGGCCGGGTTTCACCCTGGCCGGTGATCCCTACAAGGGTGATCCGAACGCTCCTCTGGTAGTCGTCGAGTTCGGTGACTTTCAATGCCCATCGTGCCAGCGCCACAATCTGGAGGCGCAACCGACCATCGATGAGACCTTTGTCGACCAAGGCGACATCATGTGGGTTTTCAAGAATCTTCCCCTGCAATCTCATCCGCAGGCACCTGCCGCGGCAGTAGCAGCTGAGTGCGCCGGGGACCAGGGGCAGTTCTGGGAAATGCATGAACTGTTGTTTGAGACGCTCGACGAATGGGCGATTTCGAATCCGGATCCCGAACTCTTGAGATTGGCCCGATCGCTGCCTTTGAACCAATCGCAGTTTGCGACCTGCCTCGGCAGTCGAGCGCCATTGGAAAGGGTTCTCACCGACTTGTTCGAAGCTCGCAATGTGATAGATCAAACACCCAGTTTTGTGATGATCTACGGAGGCCAGGGTCGTCGTCTCGAGGGCGCCAGGAGTGCGGAAGACTTCGTGGCAATCCTCGAAACCCAACTGGAGTCAGCGATCGAGATCGGTCGCTAGCTCACGACAGGTCGGGAAGGGTGACTTCGTAGTCGATTGATGCGATGGTGGAGGCGGCATCTGCAGTGACCTTAAAAGGAATGTTGATTCGGGTTCGATCAAAGAGGCAAATCGATTCCTGGTCGGCTTCGCAGTAGACCAGCCAGAGGTCGGCTTGCACGGTGCCCTCGCCCTCGGCGAACGTCGTCGTCACTTCAAGCGGAAAGGTGGGTCCGGTGATCGACTGGTTGGCACCTGGATCGATGGCGGCGACATCTGAGCTGGACCACTCGAAACGGGACGGCGCCAGCGGGTTGATCTTGAATCCAGCCGGGAAAGCGACATCCAACGTGATTGCACCCGGCCCGGGCTTGACTTCGAGCTCATCCAACGTGATCTCCACGCCGTCGTAAGTGTCGTCGGTGCTGGTTACCAATAGCTCTATTCCTTGCAATACGAGCGTTTCGGTTTCGCCGGTAGTCATGTCGAGGCGTCGGATCGAATGGTTGCCGGTGTCGGCGAGATAGAGGGAGCCATCGGCAGCATGCATGCCGGTTGGTGTGGTGAAGAGCGGCTCGTTCCCGTCCTGCCATCCCGCTCGCGAACCGGCCAGGGTGGTCACTTGCCCGGAGTTCGGATCGATTCCGCGTATTCGGTGATTGAACGTGTCGGCTACCCAGATGATTTCATCCGTGGTTGCGACTCCCAGCGGATATTGGAAACGTGCGGTCGCGGCCGGTCCATCGGCCGCGCCGAAGTCAAAGAGGTTATCGACGGGTCCGGTCAGGGCTGACACCTCGGATTCGCCAAGCAGCCGGAGCGAGCTGCTGCCGGCATCGGCGATGATGAGCCCGTTATCGGAGTATCGCGCCAGGCCGCTTGGTTGGGACAGGCGGGCATCGATGGCAGGTCCGTCGGTTACGCCGGCCTGCCCGGTACCTGCCGCCTCTTTGAGTTCTGTGTCAGCAAGATCAATACGCCAGATCTGGTTGGCGCCTGCGACTGAAACGTAGAGATCCTGATCGATCACAGCCACATCCCAGGGATAGTTGAGAGGGCTGTCCAATGGCTCGCCTTCTTGCGGGCGCCCCCGTTCACCCGTTCCGGCGATGGTTGAGACACGCCTCGAGACGAGGTTGACCTCACGAATCAGATGATTGGCGGAATCCGCGACGTACAGCGTGGATCCGTCGTCCGACAATGCCATTCCGCGCGGTTCAGAAAAGCTCGCCTGGTCGGCATCCCCGTCAGCGAAGCCTTCGTCGCCATTACCGATCACCTCGAGCACGTCATTCGTATCGAGATCGGCAATCACGATTCGGTGGTGATTGGTATCGGCAATGAACAATCTTCCACCGGCGGGATCGGCCAGGACTGCTTCGGGAAACGACAATACGGTTGGGGGAGGCAGAGCAGGTTGGTTGGTGAACACCACGCTTTCCGGATTGGTAGCGACCGGTGGGTCGTCGACCAAAGATCCGACTACGGGCTCCAGTGCTTCATATGCATCGTCCCCACTGTGTCTTGCTGTGACCCTTCCTGCCTGGTCGATCACAAGGGTTGTCGGCCAACTCGTGATCTCCCATTCCTGCCAGATTCGATATTCACCATCGTTGGCGATCGCGTGGTCAAGCCCCCGGCGAGTGAGAAACTGCTCGATCACGGATGCATCTGATTCGGCTTCGAATCTGCCGGTGTGAATCCCGATCGGGACGACAGCTTCCGGGAACTCGTTCTCGAGGCGTTCGACGTCGTCGATGACGTCTCGACACGCCAGGCAACTGGTTGTCCAGAAATACACAACTGTCACCTTGCCCTCGAGGCGGGCGATGCTCGGTGCGGAAGGAACGTTGAACCAGTCGACGCCGGATGCGAAATCAGGCGCCGGGAGGGGCTCGGTCGTTGACGTGGCGGGATCATCAGCCGAGCTGCAGCCGGACAGGCCTACCAGGGCGAAGAGGAGGAGCGTTGCGATACGGGATCCGATCATTGTCTTCATCCTTACGACAATCCCGCATTAACGGTATGGCCTCGGTTGTTCTTCTGACCCGGCGTTGCTCGCTGAGAGTATTGATTGACCACAATGAGTGATCTGGTTTAGCATGTGCGTGGTCGAGACGGGTCCGGTCCGTTGGGGTCGACTGTTCGGGGGTGAACAGGTTAAGCGCAACGGGCGGGAGAGCGTATGAAAAGCAGGACTCGGACG
>JBFGAX010000148.1:0-3540 GCA_041567895.1 Acidimicrobiia bacterium | reverse complement strand
TCAGGCGTTGAGTGTAATGGCACAAGGGAGCTTGACTGCGAGACCTACAAGTCGAGCAGGAGCGAAAGCTGGGCATAGTGATCCCACGGTAGCGAGTGGAAGCGCCGTGGCTCATCGGCTAAAAGGTACCCCGGGGATAACAGGCTTATCACGCCCAAGAGTCCATATCGACGGCGTGGTTTGGCACCTCAACATTGGGGTGAGAACACAGAAATGTTGTCCTACAGAATTGGCTTATAACGGTGAACCCCTATCCGCAGCCTGACCATCATGCAAAGAGGCGTTTTTCAAAACGGCGCCTTCGACGCTGACGGTTCAAGCGGAGGGCAATACCGTGGGAAGTCGGACAGAAGCAACAGCCAGTGTCGGTCCATCAGGACAGGCACGGTGAGGGCAACCTCACAGCTTCTGCAAGTGACCCCGTAACGACTAAAGCACCTCTTTTTTGAAGAGAACGCTGCGGTGGCTGGTCAGAGCCCGGATGCGAACGTGTTTGAACAGCACGGACAAACCGGGAGATATTACGACCGCCACAATACGCCAACCCCTCGCCCTTGGCTGGGCAGGGAGAAGATATAGTCTGCGCCACTGGTAACAGTGGAGACATCGTGCGATGTCGGCTCGTCGCATCCTGGGGCTGGAGCAGGTCCCAAGGGTCGGGCTGTTCGCCCGTTAAAGCGGCACGCGAGCTGGGTTTAGAACGTCGTGAGACAGTTCGGTCCCTATCCGTCGCAGGCGCAGGAGTTTTGAGAGGAGCTGTCTCTAGTACGAGAGGACCGAGACGGACGTACCGCTGGTGTGCCAGTTGTTCTGCCAAGAGCACGGCTGGTTGGCTACGTACGGAATGGATAAGCGCTGAAGGCATCTAAGCGCGAAGCCGGCCTCAAGATGAGAACTCCCACCCTTTCCGGGTTAAGACCCCTGGCAGAACACCAGGTTGATAGGCGGGATGTGGAAGCGTGGTAACACGTGAAGCAGACCCGTACTAATAGGTCGAGGACTTGGTCTGAATCCAAGATGCGTGCTCACTATGGAGTTCTCAAGGGAACTCGAAGATCTCCGGTGGCGATAGCGATCGTGAACCACCCGTTCCCATTCCGAACACGGAAGTGAAACCGATTAGCGCCGATGGTACTTGGGGAGCAATCCCCTGGGAGAGTAGGACACCGCCGGGTTAATCAAGCAAGGAGAGGCCGGCCCCGCAAGGGGACCGGCCTCTCCTTGTTTCATGATCCAACAGCATCACTGGCAAGCTCGCTTCACTTCGTTCCGCTCGCGGAGTAGACCCGCTGATTCAGCTCCAAGCAGCCTGCGGCTGCGTCGCTGCTCTCCTCGCCTGCGGCTCGTCGGTGCCGGGTTAATCAAACAACAGAAGCCCCCTCTTTGAGGGGGCTTCTGTTGTTTGTCGGCCCGGAGGGCCGATACGTTGAACCTCGTTCGCGGCGCTCACTTCGGAGAGTAGACCGGTTTATGCCGGCTCGAAGTTCGCTGCGCTCACCTCGCCGGTTCTCCTCGCCTTCGGCTCGTCGGCGCCTCGATAGTGTTGTGGACCAGGCCCGGAGGGCCAAAGCTGGTCCTCACTCGCTTCGCTCGTTGCGGGAGTAGAACAGCGTTGATCCATGCCGGGATCGGCCTGGAAAGCCGATACGTTTGGTCCGAGCTCGCTTCACTCCGTTCCGCTCGCGGAGTAGAGCCGTTGATGCAGCTCCAAGCAGCCATACGGGCTGGGCTGCGTGGCTCTTTTCGGCGCGCTCGTTGGGGCCCTGCTAGCGGCTGCATCCGGATCCGGGGCGGAGTGGTGCGCTGTATTCGTAGGCGCTGGCTACGTATTCAACCGACGATGTTTGGTAGGGATGTGGAGCCTCGCGTGGCTGTCGAAGTCGGCCCGGCGACCTAGAGTTTCTGATTCGCCACGAGGAGCAACATGCGCATTGGGATTTTGACCGGTGGGGGGGATGTACCGGGGTTGAACGCCTGCATCAAGGCGGTGGTCGGCCGGGTGGCCGAGCAGGGCCATGAAGTGGTCGGGATTCGACGCGGGTGGGCCGGCCTGGTGTATGTCGATCCGGACAACCCGGAGACGGCCGCGGATCTGCTGATGCCGCTCGACGGTAATGCGGTGCGGACCGTGGACCGGACCGGAGGGACGTTTCTCCACACGTCGCGTACCAACCCGGGCAAGGTGCCAACGCCCGACGTTCCCCACTGGCTGGCGGACACGGTGTCAGGTGACGGTCCGCACGATCTGACCAGCCATGTGCTGCGAGTCATCGAAAACCATGGAATCGACGTGCTGATCCCCATAGGCGGCGATGACACCCTGTCCTACGCGCTGCGCATGCACGAAGAGGGGGTACCCGTCATCGCAATCCCCAAGACGATGGACAACGACGTTCACGGAACCGACTACTGCATCGGATTCTCGACGGCGGTGACCAGGGGAGTGGAGTTCATCCACAATCTCCGCACGAGCGCCGGCTCCCACGAGCGGATCGCCGTCGTCGAGCTGTTCGGCCGATACAGCGGCGAGACCTCCCTCATCACGTCCTACCTCTCCGGGGTGGATCGCGCCCTGATTTCCGAGGTGCCGTTCGATATCGAACGCCTGGCCAAGATGCTGATGATGGACAAAGCAGCGAATCCCTCCAACTACGCCATGGTGACCGTATCCGAAGGGGCCACCATGCTGGGAGGTGAGATGATGCTCACCGGCGATGCTGATGCGTATGGCCATCGCAAACTGGGCGGCATCGGCATCGAGGTGGGGGAGGCGCTCAAAGAACTGACGGGTGAGCGCATCATCAACCAGCAGGTCGCCTACCTGATGCGATCGGGCCGGCCCGATTCGCTCGATCTCATGGTGGCCACCAACTTCGCCGTGATGGCCGCTGACCTGGCGTTGGAAGGCTCGTCGGGTCGGATGGTGGCGTTGCGGGGCGGGACCTACTCGAACGTGCCGATCAGCGTCACCGGCGAGGGTGTCAAACGGGTCGATGTGGGGGAGCTCTACGACGCCCAGGCCTACCAGGCCAAAGTCCGCCACGTGGGCGGCAAGCCCATGTTCCTCTACTGATCCCTTCTGCGCCCGACAAGGGGCCGATCTCTGGTCTGATGCTCGAACGCCCGATCGGTCGGGATGGATATCCCATCGTGCGGTTCGGACGCGAGAGAAGGTCCCTGGATGGCACCAGAGACCTTCTTTGCGAAAACCCGTGTCAGGCGCCGATGTCGGCTGGGCCGGGCTCGCGTCCGGTATCCGACGATGTGACAGGCTTTGTCGACTGCGCCATCTTTGACCTTGATGATGTCGGCGTCGACCACCCGCCATGGGGAGTCAGCGGCCGGATCCGACTTCTGGCCGATGCCGTCGGTGAAGGCGTCCGAGCACGACACGTGGACCTGGAGCAGCTCGCCGCAGTCCCTCCCTCTAGGGGGGGTTGGATTCGCAGTATTCCTTGATGGCGTCCATGTCCGCTGCGATGGCCTTGGTGAGCATGGGAGAGATGAGGGGGACGACCAGCTTGGCCATGAATTTGTACG
>JBFGAX010000147.1:0-3733 GCA_041567895.1 Acidimicrobiia bacterium | reverse complement strand
GCAGACGGGGCAGAGGTGGGACTGTATTCGGCGAATAGCTTCGGAGATCCGAACAACATGCTCGATTATGTCGCTTGGGGCAGCGGGGGCGGGCGCGCCGAAGTAGCAGCGGATGCCGGGCTGTGGCCGGCCGGCGACGTCGTTTCCGTCAGCGGCTCGGGGATCTCTGCTGAAAATGGCGGAGCGTCCGCTGCCGACTGGTCGTAGCCGTTCCCGACGTTTCTGCTGATATAGATATATTGATATACTTCGATATATGAGCGACAGCGTCAAGTTCGCCAAGGCGATATCGGATGAAACCCGGCAGCAGATCATGGACGTTTTGTGCTGTGAGTGGATGAGCGTCAACGATCTCGTAGATCGACTTGGAGAAGTTTCCCAGCCCACCGTATCTCATCACCTTCGCATCCTCAACGAGGCAGGCCTTCTGCACAGGCGAAGGGAGGGCCAGGTCGTCATGAACTCACTCAATCAAGAACGCATGGCGGAATGCTGCGGAGATTTGCTGGTCACCTTCGCACCCGACCTGAAGGAGAGATTCAATGTTGGTTAAAGAGTTCCTCGACACGCTTGCGGTCCACCCGGATGCGGAGCTGCTATTCGAGTACGACGACGGTCGGTTCGTTGCGCCCGGGTTTCATGTGACCGAGATCAAGAACACGACCTACGAAACGATCGACTGCGGCAATAGCCTCCACACCTGGAATGAGATCATCGCTCAACTGTGGGTTCCCGACGACGTCGCACCTGGATCAACACGTATGACTGCGGCTCTCTTTTCGAAGATCTGGACCGTGGTCGCCGATCGTATCCTGCTGGATCCCGACGCGGAAATCAGAATTGAATATGGCGATGACGAATCGCGAACGGCGCTGTATCACGTCGACTCCATCTCGGAGGCCACTTCAGAGGGTGCTGGCTCTTTGACGATTTCGCTGACACCGCAGCGTACGCTGTGCAAACCACGAGCAATACTCGTCGACTTCAATCCGGGCGCCGAAGAACTGCAGGATGCATGTTGCAGCACCACGAACGAGACGGTGCTTCCTCTCACCTCCGTTCGGCCGAAAGCTGCCGAGCCCTCGGGCTGTTGCTGAAATTCTCGAGCGAGCGGAAAAACCGCCGCTGGGTAAGGTTCTTTGATGGCTGACCAGGACACGTTCGAAGACGATGCGATGGAATACGCAGGTCAGCTATACGCTGCCGCGCTTCGCATGACGCGCAACGCAGCCGATGCAGAGGATCTCGTTCAGGAGACGTTTCTCAAGGGTTTCAGGTCCTACCACACGTTCAAACATGGTACGAATCTCAAAGCCTGGCTTTACCGGATTCTGACGAACAGCTATATCAACAACTATCGAAAGAAGGGTCGGAGGCCGCAGGAGGTCGAGCTGGGCGAACTCGAGGACGTGTATCTGTTCAAGCGGCTCCACACGAGCTCGAGCACCGGCGGTGCTACCGAGAGTGCCGAGGATGAGGCCCTCAATCGCTTCACAAACCCTCTGATTCGTACCGCAGTCGAAGAGTTGCCAGAAACGTTTCGGCTGCCGGTGCTGCTTGCCGACGTCGAGGGTTTTTCGTACAAGGAGATTGCCGAGATCATGGGCGTTCCGATCGGCACCGTCATGTCGCGCCTGCATCGGGGAAGAAAAGCACTACAGAAACAGTTGTACGAGCTAGCAGACGAGCGCGGTCTCGTGTGACACAGATCAAGCACAGGTGATCAAGCACAGGTGATCAAGCACAGAATGATCAAGCACAGGTGATCAAGCACAGAATGATCAAGCACAGAATGATCAAGCACAGAATGATCAAGCACAGAGCCCACATATGAATTGCAGCAAAGTCGCAGCCAGGGTGTACCAGTATCTCGACAACGAGGGGATGGCCTGGCAGCGACGCAGAATCGAGCGGCATGTCAACGGTTGTATCGACTGCACCGAGGTCGTCCAATTCGAGCGGCAGGTTCTCGACCTGGTGCAAGAGGCTTGCAGGGAGGAAGAGATTCCTCCGGAACTTTTTGGACGTCTTCAAACGTTGATAGATAAAGAACGCAACGGTGAGTTGGGTTGACTATCCGGGTAGCACGATTCCTGACCAGAGAGCTCACAGCTAGCACTCAGGAACGGGAACCACACTATTTCGGCAAGCCGATCCGACCGACGTTTTTAGAAACTTCGAAGATGCTCTCCGGGTAGACGGAGGGTATACGGGTAACACGAGCGACACGAGCGACACGAGCGACACGAGCAAGTCAAGTAACGCGAGTAACACGGCTTCGAGGAATATGGAGTCAAAGATGGATGCAGCACTAAGAGGAAACAAAATCACCGGAGGCACAGGCCCCTCGCGGACATATGCTCAGGGACGGGTTTGTGCCGAGGAACAATGCGACACGAAGCTTTCTCAGTACAACCGTCGAGAGTTCTGTTTTTCACACGCGCCCACGCGATTTCCGCGCCTCCGCGGTCGAGTTCTCACAGACTGATACACCTCCATCTCGGCCGTCCGTTCACGATCCGGCCGCAACCACGTTCGGCGGAGCGGTCATATCGGCGGATCGGTCGGCCCCATGGCCACATGTAGACTCGCCGGGACATGACAACCTCAGTTTCCATCGCAGCCCTGCGGACCGCTGCGCGCATATTGATGGTGCTAATGCTGGCGATCGTGGCAGTCGGATTCGCGGTCGGGCCGCTCGCTTACGCGGCATCCGCAACCGAGGAACCGGGGCAGATGGAAGTCACCGAAGAGGAGGGCGAAGCGTTTGACGGGGTCGAACCGGCTGTGATCGTGGAGTCCGATAGCGGGCCAGAAATCGAACCAGCGTGGACCTTCCGGTATCTCGTTCCTACCTTCCTGGCGCTGATGCTGCTTGGTGTCGGAGTCACCGTTCTCCGCTGGATTCGCATGAGGTCCAAATACAAGATTGTCGAATAGTGGCATGATCTCTCAGTGCGGAATCGTTCCGGCATGAGTGGCGTGGCCTGGCCGTTGGCCACGTCGATCGGTGTTCGTTTTGCAGGGACCCATCCTCTGGAAGACACCTATCACACCAGTGCGCTGGGTGAAGAACTCCCGGCGCTTCTCCATCGAGCAAAATTCCTCGTAGAGTCCGAAACCGGTCTCACTACCTACGGAGATCCCACGACGGTGGTGGTTTCGAGAACCGAGTGGGTTGAACGCAACGTCGACGTATTCGCCCGGTTGCTCAAGCCTGCTGAGGAAAAACTGGGCAGTGACGATTCGATTTTCGGACCAAAGGTCCTCGCGACCGAAATGGGCGCGGTGCTCGGATTCTTCGCACGCCGAGTCCTCGGTCAGTACGAACTCGTCATGCCCCGGTCGGATGAGGGGGACGTGATTGCTCTTGTGGGGGCAAATGTCCTGAGTCTCGAACGCCAGTATCAGTTCCGCCCGTCGGAGTTTCGCTTCTGGATTGCGCTACACGAGTGCACCCACCGTGCTCAATTCATCGGTGTTCCCTGGATGCGCGATTATTTCCTTGGCCTCGTCGACGAGCTCGTTGCCTCCGCCGTACCTGAAAAAGGCGGATTGCTGCGCGTCTTCGAACAAATTCGCGCCGCGCAGGCTGAAGGCCGTGATGTCATCGGTGAGCGGGGTGCGATCGGCCTCCTCGCAACCGAGACCCAGCGCGAACAGTTGGACAAAGTTCAGGCACTGATGTCGTTGCTCGAGGGCCACGGTCACGTCGTGATGGATCGGATCGGAG
>JBFGAX010000146.1:0-3750 GCA_041567895.1 Acidimicrobiia bacterium | reverse complement strand
GTTGCACAACTTCAACATTGTGCCTACCACCGACGACCGCGACCTGCTGGTGCACGGAAGCTATCAGTCGGGCACTGGCGTGTTGGACTTCACCGATCCCGAAAACCCGGTGGAGCTTGCATACAGTGATCCGCCGCCCATTCCGCCTCCCGGCGGACCGTTCTGCGGCGGCACCGGCTGTGAGATTGGAGGCGTGTGGTCGTCGTACTACTACAACGGCTTCATATACGAAACCAACATCACCGAGGGGCTGAACGTCTTCCGCTATAGCGGAAAGGAGTTCGCCAAGGCCGTCAAGCTCACGCATCTGAACCCGCAGACGCAGGAGTTCACCCGCTAGAAACGCTTGTCGAGGGCCCCGGCCGTCACCGGTCGGGGCCCTGGCTGCATCTGGGAAACCGGCGGGATTCGGGTCCGTGCCGATCGCCCAAGATTTCCAGGCCTTGGCGTCAGATTTCGAGGACGTAGCCGGCCCGGCCCGGGATGAGTTCGAACGGAGTATCCCGACTTTGGAGCGATGCATGGATCTCGGCGAGCATCTCGTCGCTGTGTGACGGGTCGTGGTGAAACGTGACCAATCTTCCTACGCCGGCCATCGCGGCGAGCGTCATCGTGTGCTCGAAGGTGCTGTGGCCCCATCCCACCCGCATCGGGTACTCCTCTTCGGTGTATTGGGCGTCGTGAATCAACACGTCGACCCCGTCCATCAGGTCGAAGCCACTCGTCCACTCCGCCGAGTCCGGGAAGTTCTTGACGCCAAGCGCGGGCTCGTGGTCCGGCAGGTATGCCAGGGTGGCTCCGTTGTCGCTGAGCCGATACCCAACCGTGATCCCGGGATGACAGATGAGGTCGGCAGTGACCGAAACATTCCCGATTTCGAAGGAGCCGGGTACAACGTCGTGAATCTCGGTGTTTGGCAGATCACGCAGCCTCACGGGAAAGAGAGGAGGTGAGAGATATCGGCCAAGATGCTCGATGAGGTCCATCGTGGTGGATGCCGGTCCCCAGATGTGGGTTTCGACTGCGGGATTGAAGATGGGTGGGAAGAAGCCGAGTCCCTGGATGTGGTCCATGTGAAGGTGGGTCAGCAGAATGTCGATGCGGGCTTGATCCAGCAGCTCATTACCGAGCAGGCGGACACCGGAGCCGGCGTCGAGCACGATGGCCTCACCGTTTCCTCCCGTGACCTGAACCGAAGCCGTATCCCCCCCGTATTCGACCGTATCCTGACCCGCAGAAGCCACCGAGCCACGGGTACCCCACAGACGAACCTTCATGGTTTCGATGACTCCCAGAACATTGCGAACGCTCCCAGGTGGCGCCCACCCTCGCCTTCGATCGGAATGGCCGAAACCTGAATCTCGCGCCATTCCCCGTCAATCGAGCGGATCTGAAGAGCCATATGTGCCGGCTGGCCTTCAACAAGGGCCACCACGATCGGCAGCTCTTTGCTCTCGAGTGGTTCGCCATCGATGCCGCGAGTCTGGAACTTTTCTGCCAGGTCTTCGGCATTGATGCGGCCGGCCTCGTCGAAGCGTTCGCCGAGCACACTTTCGGCCGGTTCGTTGTAGAACACCAGGTTGCCGGCTTCGTCCATGATCCACAGCGGAATAGCGATATACGTAGCCCATTGCTTCAGCAATATCAGCTCGATCGGTTGCTGAGCCATGGGGGTCTCGCTACCTGGAGTACGGCCTCGATGTTAGACATTTCGACGCACTCATGATCAGTTTGGGCTGGACGCTGCCAAGAAGTCGGCATCGGCCTGATTGTCCGCCCGCCTCATCGTTCTGTAGTGTGGGTTACGTTCGGAGATCTAGCTGAGGTCTCAGGGCAGAACGAACACTCAGACGCGCGCTTGCGGGTCGACATTCAGGAGGCACAGTGAGAAACTCTCGAACCAAACGGTTAACCACTTTCTTTTCGTTGATGGCATTACTCGGATCTCTATTGGTAGCCAGCACCGCCGGCGCTACGCACGACGCCGCGGTAGTGGACGTGGGTACATTGGATCTGGTGCTGGGGTCGAGTGGCAATTCGTTTCAATTTACGCCTACAGGCGCGGCTTCGCCGACAGGCTCGCAACCGCTCACCGAAAACAGGTGCAAAATCAACAGCGTTGAGCCGTTGGTCGATCTGAGCGCTACGTCCACCGCCACCGGCGGTCCAAGTCCCGAACCGGGGTTGAAGGACTCGGTCATGGGTGTCAAGGCCAAGGGTGAGGGCAACGGAGAGCCATGTGCCCGGATCGACAACGTCGGTGATCAGATGCTCATCTTCGAGCTCCAGTCGGACCCGACGGAATTCTTCGAGGACAAGTTCATCCATGGTGCGCAGTTCGGCCTGAAGCTCAAGTTCGGTGCCACGGCCAAGGTGACGCTGTTCGACTCCCTTGGCGCCGAGGTGACGTCGAACACCGCCGAGTGCGTGGGCAGCGACTGTGGTGCCGACTCAGGGGGCGACCAGGTGCTCCTCACCCTGCCCGCCCACAGCACAACAGGCCCCGATGAGGACTACCTGGGCACCAAGCTGGTGTTTGAGGTAGTCGGAGCCAACGCCTCGGGTGCGTTCGGTGTCCTGGACAATCCGGTGGCCGGTTTCGACAGCTTCATCACGATCGCCGAGCAGTTCGACGGCGAGCTCGACTGTGGCGATACGACTGATCCGATCAGTCAGACGGCGAGCGCCGTCGATGGCCAGTACTGGCGTCTCGCAAACGGGGATGGCTCCGACTGCGCTCCCAAGCCGTACAACGCGGATGTCAATGAAACCCAGGAGGGTGTCGTAACGTTCTTCCCCGCTCCGGCTCCGGGACAGGACAAAGCGTACTTCCTAGGCCAGTTTGTTGGCACAGAAGCAACGCAGCCGGCTACGCAGCAACGTACGTTGCAGTACGACGACGTCCCCCCGCCTGGCCCCTTCAACCCGATGGAGTGGTGTGTGGTGGTCGAGAACCTCGGTGTGGACAACGACACGGTGCCACCTCAATGGACAGGTGCCATCAACTCAGCGGGAGATGAGCAGCGGGCGAAGATCCTCGAGTCCGTGGGAGACGATCCGTCTACTACTGACAAGATTGAGTTCTATCCGCAGCTACCTGATGGCAACGAGCCCCCGCAAGCCGGGGAAGAGACCTGGTGCCTGGTTCGCTCGGAATCGGTTGCCAGGGAGGGGGAAGTCGTCAGGACGTTCGACACCTACGGATTCGGAGATCCGTACAAGATCTACTAGGTCGATGTGCCCGAGTAGGTGGCCGGCTCGACGCCGAGGCGCTCGAAGAGTGCTTCGGCGTCGGCCTGCATGGAACGAGCTTCCTCACTGCGGGCATCCGGGCTGAGGTCGACGCAGGCCTTTAGACTCAGCGCCCGTTCGTAGATGAGGCCCTGTTGGGAGGCCAGTTCCAGCGCCTCGTTGAGTTCGGCGAGCGCGGCTTCCTTGTGTCCCAGGACAGCGAGGGCAGCTCCTCGAACCCGGCCAAGCATTGCAGCCATGACAACCACTTCGCTTCCTGCCGCAGCCTCGGCGTCCTCGAGCAGGTCGAGTGCTCTGTTCGGATCACCCGCCTTGAGGTGCGCAGCTGCCAGATATATCGCCGCCTCGAGGCTGTTGACCGCTTGTCCCTCCTCGAGCAGTTGGCTCCTGGCTACCTCGAGAATCGGGACTGCTTTTTCGTGATCTCCCCGTTCGGCGTACAGGCGTCCCAATTGGGTTTCTGCGAATAGCGCTGGATCTTTGGCATCGGATGCCCGC
>JBFGAX010000145.1:0-3750 GCA_041567895.1 Acidimicrobiia bacterium | reverse complement strand
GCTACGAACGTCCCCTCTCGTGATTCTCCCGATTGGCGGGCGTCGTAGTCGGCGATGTCGGACAAGATCGCGAACGGCAAAACACCGAGGAAGGCGATTGGTACCGAGAGCAACAAGATCAAGCCAAACGCCTGCGCCGTAGGTGCAAGACCGACTCGTCCCAAACCAAGCACACCCAGCATCACGATGCTCATCCATACAAATGCGGCAATGGTCAAGGGCTTCTTGCCAACCCGCTTTCCAAGGAGGTTGACTGCCGGGTAGAAGAGAAACGATACGATCACCATCACCGCCAGAAGTGTTCCCACCAGGGCTTCGTCTTCCTCGAGCAGAACGGTGACATAGAACAACAGCCCGGTTTGGGCGATGGTGAGACCGGTGAAATATGCGAAATCCGAGAAAACGAATCGGCGGAAATCCGACATGGAAAACGCAGCTTTGAGTGCCTCCCACACCGGAGTGGTGGTCGATACGGGGTGGCTGTATCGGCGTTCGTCAATGGTCCATACCGGAACGTACATGCAGACGAGTGCCACCACCGCCAGGAGGATGACCGCCGCCTGAAAGCTCCGCAGGGTAGAAAGCCCGGTTCCTTCAAAGGCGGACGCAATGGCCGGGGTGAGCCCGGCGACGACGATGCCGATGGCGTAGGCGGCCGACGTCCATGTCGAGAGATTCAAACGCATGTCCGGCGTGTGCCCCATGTCCGGCGTCATTGCGTAGAGCGGCGTGAGGTAGAACGTCAGGCTCACGTAGAAGGCCGCCTGGACCCCGACCAGCCAGACGATGTTCCAGCTGCTCACTTCCTGGACGGGCGGGGTGAACATCAGTACGAGGAAGACCGCGGCCGGCAGCGCTCCCCACTTCATGAACACGGTACGGCGTCCCTTCGGATTGGTTGACCGGTCGGAGAGATTGGCGACCCACGGGTCCGTGATTGCGTCGAGAAAACGCCCGGAAGCGGCAATCAGCACCAGCGCGTTCAGCACTCCCAGGAAGGTGACCGTCGTGATCAATTCGGGCAGGCCGGCGGTGTCCGGCGGTAAATAGAAAAAGACCAGTGAAATCGCGACGATGTTGATGAGGATCGAGGCCCCAAGCTGGCCTACTGCGTAGGTCAGCTGTTTAGATCGGGGAAGTTCTTCGAGCGTGGTGGACATCGACGGACTTTAGACGGCGGCAGACCTATTGCGTTGATGGATCGACCTCTGAAGCCTCGATGACACTGTCGAATGATCGGACCGCCGTGGCGAGTGTGTGCAGGTGGGAAGCGCGAACGTTGAAGTTGAGTGTGTAGGTCTCGTCGTCGATCTGCTCGAGGCCCACATCTCCGGTTTGGTCGTCGATCGAGCGAATCACTTTGAGCACCTGGTTGAATTCGTCCAGACTCGAGAGCTTTACGGTGAACGGGCGCAAGGCACCGACCGCTCCGCGTTTGCGCATGAACGCTTCGATGAATCCGAGAACATTGAGGATCACGAAGGTGATGGCCGTTGCTACAGCCGCGCCCGGGATGATCCCGACGCCTACCGTCATCCCGATTGCTGCGACCGCCCACAGTCCGGCGGCGGTGGTGAGGCCCCGAACGTTCACACCCTGTCGAAAAATGGCACCGGCACCAAGGAAACCGACGCCAGTCACGATTTGGGCCGCAACCCGGGATGGATCGGCACCTTCGAACGCATACGCGCCGACAAGCGTGAAGAGCGCTGCGCCGAATCCGACGAGCATGTGGGTGCGAAGACCGGCTGCCTTGTGTTGAGCCTCTCGCTCAAAGCCGACAATGCCGCTGAAGAGGGCGGCGAGGATCAGTCGCAAAGACCACTCGAGCACGGATAGGTCGGCTGGCATGAGCTCAGTCTGGCAGGTCCTGGCTGCGCATCACGCCAACATTCCCAAATCGCGAAGGTAGCCGACCGGTTCGGCGAAGCTACAACTTCCAATGGAGCGCAGGACGTTCCGCACAGTCCTGGACTCGATCTCTTCGCCGATGCCCTTCCACGATGCTGTCGCAACATTGAAGTCCCCGATGTTCGATGCTGTGAGCGCTTTTGCCAACGTCGTCGGATCGACAAGGGCGGCTCGTGTGGCGGCGAGCAGGTTCATGAATCCGAACTCGGTGGCTCCCTCCACTACGGAGGTGTGCCGAAACGGTTGGTGTAGCCCTGCCGTCGCCTTGAACGGAATGTCACTTGCAAGACAAGCTGTCAAGAATGCAGTGACGGTGTCAACGTCCGGAAAGGCCGCGGGGGATTCACCGCCGGTTCGGATTTTTGCGCGAACATCGAGGCCTCGATCACGGGCAAGCTTGATCGATTCGAGGAAGTCGAGGCTCTCCGGTTCCCGGCTTTCGGCGTATATCACGGGAGCGCGTGTTGAGAGAGGCTCGTAATCGAACTGACCCGAGTCGACTTTCAGCTCGATCTGGTCAACCGATTGCGCGACCTTATCGATCGGTACATCGAGGACGATACCGATGGCCATCGATTCGCCGGAGGCCACCAACCGGCCCAATGCCGGCAGCTGGCTGGCAAGGCACAGAAAGGGACCGAGCACCCAGCCATCCGGGCCGGCTTTAGCAGCCTGGTAGATCTCCAACGCCTTCTCGAGCGGGTGACGGGCGGGGGGAAACACGCCCGCATAGTCGATGAGGCCTTCCAGCAGTGTCCGGTCCGTCGCCATACCGAGACGGTAGCGTTGCCGCAAGACGAAGCGAAAGGACCGCTGTGATTGACGTCGACTCCGGATTTGGTCCGGAAAACCTGCCGTACTGCGTGTTTGCGTTCGGGGGAGAAGTCAGTGTCGGCGTTCGTTTGCACAACCAGGTCATCTCTCTTCGAACACTCGTGGAACATGGCCGGCTCCCGGGCGAATGTGGCGCCACCAACCTCAACCCGTTGATGGCTGCCGGTCGGCATCGCTGGGATGATGTGAGGTCTACGCTCCTCGAGTTCGTCGAACGAGACGATCCGGCGGTTGCGGCCGCCGCCCGTGAGCTGCATGAGGTGACGCTGCTGCTTCCCTTCGACGTTGCAGATTATGTCGACTTCTATTCATCAGAGCAGCACGCAACCAACCTGGGAAAGATGTTTCGACCCGATGCAGATCCTTTGTTGCCGAACTGGAAACACTTGCCTGTGGGGTATCACGGTAGGGCTGGAACCATCGTCGTTTCAGGTACCGAGATCAAACGCCCGTCAGGCCAGAGAAAAGAAGAAGATGGGTCGGTTGGTTTCGGTCCGAGCCGGCGCCTCGACATCGAGCTGGAGCTCGGCTACGTGATCGGCGGAGATAGCCAGATGGGTCAACCCGTGTCGGTGCAGGAAGCCGAGGATCATATTTTCGGCTTCTTTCTGGTGAACGACTGGAGCGCCCGTGACATACAGGCGTGGGAGTATGTCCCGCTTGGGCCATTCCTCGGTAAATCTTTTGCAACATCAATATCGCCGTGGGTGGTGCCGACCGCGGCCCTCGAACCGTTTCGGGTACAGCAGCCGGCTCAAGAACCCGAACCTCTGGGATACCTGCAGGGTGACGGATCATGGGGCATCGATATCGACCTCGAAGTCGGGCTGAAGAGTCCGGCGATGTCGGCTCCCGACATCATCTCTGAGACCAGTTTCAAGGACATGTATTGGAGCCCCGTTCAACAAATCGCCCATTTGACCGCCAACGGCGCATCATTGAGGACCGGCGATGTCTGTGCGTCTGGCACCGTGAGCGGGTCGCAACCGGGCACGTACGGCAGCT
>JBFGAX010000144.1:0-3776 GCA_041567895.1 Acidimicrobiia bacterium | reverse complement strand
GTATGGCGTATCGGTCTCGACCATCACCCGCTCTGGTGGAATCACGGCGGCTCCCCTGCGGACAGTGTCGCCGGTTTCAAAGGCAACGGGACCCGCGAACGAAAACGTAACGCCCAGATCGAGAAACCGGCGCGACCACTTTGGTCCCCCTGTCCAGCAGTGCAGCACCACCTGAGGTCCGCCGAGAATCGCATCCAACGATGCGAACACGTCGGCGAAAGCATCTCGACAGTGAACGATGATCGGTTTGCCGAGCGATGAAGCCAGTTCGAGTTGTTCATGGAACGCAACCATTTGCGCGTCGCGGGGAGAAAGGTTCCGATAGAAATCCAGCCCGCATTCTCCGACAGCGGCGGCTCTGGTCGCCATATCAGCGATCGCGTCACCCTGCAGTGGCCACTGGTAAGCGTCGTGTGGATGCAAACCCGCTGTCCACATGACGCGACCGGGATGGGCGAAGCTGAGCTTCTCGCCGGCAGCGCTCGAAGCAACGTCGACTCCCGGAACCACCAGCCAGGACACGTCGGGCGCCCGATCGAGAAGTTCGCTCGACTCGCGCTCGTCGAGCTGGAGATGACAGTGCGTATCAACCCACATCTACTCGGGCAACTCGGCTTTCTGGAAAAGGGGGTTCGGCTCAGCAAGTACTGTGCCGGCGACGATATCGGGTGCCTCCCAGGACACGTCATCGAGGCCCAGATCTCCGGCCACTCGCTCCGACGTGTGCGGAAGATATGGTGCGAGGGCGACATTGATCGACGCCACCGCATTGATCGCAACGAACAGGATCGTTGCCGCCCGGTGGCGATCCTCTTTGACGACCTTCCAGGGTTCGGTGTGGCTCAAATACGCATTGACAGAGGCAGCGGTCTCCATTGCGGCCCTGAGTCCGGCCCTCAGGTTCACCTGCTCGATGTGCCGGGCCACGGCATGCAATGAGTCGCGTGCTCCCGCCAGAGTTTCTTCATCGAGCGGCTCGAGCTGACCGGGAGCGGGAACCGTCCCGTCGAAGTTGCGCGCAATCAGACTTGTAACCCTGTTGACGAGGTTTCCCCAGTTCGCAACTAGTTCCTCGTTGATACGCTTGACGAGATCCTCGTCGGTGAGATCGGTATCTGATTGCTCGGGCAGGTTGGCTGCCATGGCATATCGGAGTGCATCCGGCTCCAGCCATTCGAGGTAATCATTGATCGACGCGCCGACACCCCTGCTTTTCGATGCCTGTTGGCCTTTGAAGGTGACGTATTGATTCGCCGGGATATCGGTCGGCAAATTCAGCCCACCGTATCCGATCAACATTGCAGGCCAGATGACGGCGTGAAACGGAATGTTGTCCTTGCCGATGAAATAATACGAACGAGCCTCCGGATCCTCCCACCAGGCCTTCCATGCGTCGGGTGTTCCCTGAATCGCGGCCCATTCTTTGGCGGCAGACAGGTAGCCGATGACTGCATCGAACCAAACGTAGATACGCTTGCCAGGACCGAGTTCATCGACCGGAACCGGCACACCCCAGTCCATATCACGAGTGATGGCGCGATCGTGCAGACCCTCGCCCACGAATCCCTTGGCCCAGTTGAGGACATGGCTTCGCCATCCTTCCCGACTATCCAGAAACTCCTTGATCGAAGGCTCCAGTGTCGACAGGGTGAGATAGAAATGCTCTGTTGCTCGGATCTCGGGTGCCACTCCCGTGAACTTCGACCTGGGGTTCACGAGATCCGTCGGATCCAACGTACGACCGCAGTTGTCACATTGATCGCCGCGAGCGTGTTCGAAACCACAGTGAGGGCACGTACCTTCAACGTATCGATCGGGCAGGAACCGTTCGGCCGCCGGATCGTAGAATTGATCCGACGTTTTCTTCACCAGAAAGCCCTGGTCGAGGAGTCGCATGAAGACGTCCTGAGTGACGTCAGCGTGGTTCTGATTGTTCGTCACCGTGAACAAATCGAACGAGATCCCCAGGTCCCGCCAATACCCCAAAAACTCGGGATGAAATCTGTCGACGATCGCATCGGGTGTCGTGTTCTCGGTTTCGGCGCGAACCGTGATGGGAGTTCCGTGAGCATCACTACCGGAGACCATGAGGACGTCGTCACCGATGAGACGGTGATACCTGGCAAAGATATCGGCGGGCAGATAGGCACCTGCCAGGTGGCCGAGATGAAGAGAACCGTTGGCGTACGGCCACGCAACGGCCACGAGAATGTGCGACATCCGGGCATAGTACAAGCCACGATTTCGGATAATTCAAGAACCCCGCCCCGAACGCCCATCCGCCAGATAGGGTTGAGTCGGTCCATGGGCCGGGTTTCGGTTCGCCCAGGGACCAATTCGATCATCACCACTCGCACAGGAGAGGGCATGGATACCGGCATCGTACGGAAGGTCGATGAGTTGGGAAGACTCGTCGTTCCTGCAGAGACCCGACGGCTTTTCAACATCAAAGAAGGAGACGAACTCTCGATTTGGGTTGAAGGCCCGAACATCATGCTTCGCAAGCTCGAAGACGTTTGTGTGTTCGACGGGTCTACTGAGGGCGTAACGCACTACCGCGGGCGTGGTGTGTGCGCCGCCTGTCGTTCGGAGCTCGCAGCACCGTAGCCCTGTACCCCTGCTCGGTTGTGGCATAGGGTTGGTGGCATGGACGACCATGTCAGAACGTCGCCTTCGGTTCGGGTGGCTCACGGATTTCGAGAGCGTCTAATCGGGCTAGGACGAAAACCGATCGCTGGTACGTCTCTCGCATTTCGAACAAAGAGTGTGCACACCTTCCTCGTTGGAACGACAATCTCGGTCGCAGCACTCGACGAGCCTGGCCGGGTGCTTCATTCGGTACGTCTGGCACCGAATCGGCTCTACGTGAACGTTCGAGCTACCTGGATCGCAGAATGGGCGGGCGACGCGCCGCCCCCGGTCGACACCGTGATCACGCTGTTGAAATGAGCGGAACCCTCTGGCTGTGCGGAACTCCAATCGGGAATCTCGAAGACATGACCGACAGACTGCGTCGGATTCTCGGTAGCGCCGATGTCGTGTATGCCGAAGACACACGTCGCGCCAGGGTGCTCCTCGAGCATGCCGGAAGCTCAGCCCGCCTCCGTTCTTACTTCGTTGGAAACGAGTCTTCCCGCGCGCAGGAACTACAGGACGACCTTCGCGCCGGCAAGACAGTCGCGTTCGTGACCGATGCGGGAATGCCAGGTGTCGGCGATCCGGGATTGACCGCGGTGCTCGCAGCACGTGAAATTGGCGCTGCGATCTCGATTGTGCCGGGACCCAGTGCGGTCACGAGCGCTGTGGCTCTGGCCGGATTAGGCGACCGGTTCGCGTTCGAGAGCTTTTTGCCTCGAAAGGGCAAAGAACGAACCGAGCGTCTGAGGACACTTGCGTCTGAACAACGGGCAACCGTGATATTTTGCTCCCCCAAGCGCATACTGGCGGACCTGTCCGATTTAGCGGCGGCGCTGGGAGCCGATCGCGAGATCTTTGCTGCCCGGGAACTCACGAAGATGTTCGAGGAATTGTGGTGGGGGACTCTCGAAGAGGCCATCGCTCATTGGACGGACACGGAACCGCGCGGTGAGTTCACACTCGTCATCCGGGGAACAGTGCCCTCGACGAGTGTCGATTGGCAGGAAGCGCTTGCCGTGGTCGAGCGGGAGGTGGCGGCCGGCACTTCTCGAGCCGCAGCAGTACGTGAGGTGGCAGACATGCTCGGGGTGCCCAAAAACGAGTTATATCGGCGCGCGACAGCGGCGGGAACTCAGTAG
>JBFGAX010000143.1:0-3851 GCA_041567895.1 Acidimicrobiia bacterium | reverse complement strand
TGTCGCCAATGTGAATGACGCCGATAAGCAGCAGGAACGTCCCGACTCCGGCTGCGAGGCCGAGAACATCCGTCCGGCTCCCCGAATGGCCTACCAAGTAGGCGGTGAGAAGGCCAGCCGGCACCCAGGCCACGACTCCGATCCATGACAGAATCCCGAAGGACCATAGGAAGCCAGCACCCGCCCAAAGCAGAAAGGCGGGCCAACCCTCCCTCATCGGGGGACGCTCACGCTTCATCAATCAAGTGTAGAGCCGCGGTGGAAGGATCTACAGATGCCCGTGGGTGGCGCGGCTACCCCGATCGAGCCCCCGAGCAGGTGGTCGAGGCGGAGCGCGCTCGTCGGAGATCAGTGTGTTCTCGTCCAAGATTTGGTGATAAGTTGTGAGGCCTTCACAAAATGGGGGGGTTCCATGGCCGATATCACAGTCCACATCGATGTGCCCGCACCGATGGCCGTCGCCCAGGCCCGGGACGCCGTCGAAGAGCTGAGGAGCTTCGGACTCAGCGTGGAGGGCCCGACAGAGCCGATCGAGAAACGATTCGATCCGGTAACGGTCGGAACGGCCATAGCTGCGATACCAATGATTGTCAGGATGACCCGCATGATCCTTGAGGATCTGGACAGAATCGTCGAGGTCCTCCGCAAGTGGGCGAACCTGCGTCGCGAGGACCAACCGAAGCGAGTAGTACGTCTACTGGGACCCGATGGAAAGGTGATCCGACAGATTGAGTCTGACGAGTCTTGAGTCTCAACGTACATCGACCGCGGATCACCCCCCTCGTCCTCTCCCGCTCGGTGAAACCAGTCTGAGAGCCGCAAAAGACCCGGCAGGACTCGAACCCGGGCCGGCAGGTCAAGCTGACCCTGGCAGGGGAGAGACGCACAGATCGCTCACCATCCCGAGCGATATCGAGCACCCACCACCGTCCGGGATCCGGCATTTCCGGGTGCATGTCGCGGTGCCGAGCCGGGCCGAACTAGGCAACAATTAGGCAACGCGACAACGAGAAACACTCGGAAACAACCGGAACCAACGGGAGCGAAAACACCAGTCGACAAAAGGGGAATCCCTCGAAAACCCAGTATTCATGGGGTTTCGTGAAACCGCCCGCGTTGCCTTCACACGGCAGAGGTCACTGGTTCAATCCCAGTAGCGCCCACCACCCGGGACCCCCGGTCAGCGGGGGCGTCAGCCCTGGAGCCGGAGGCCGTCTGGTTGATTTCTCTGCATCGACGACCTGGCCGGATTCCCCAATCCGGTCGGCACCGAGCCGCGCCTCACAGTGGTTCGCCGTTCTCTTCTCCGCCTGGACGATGGCGGCCAGCCAACAGCTCGAGGTTGGTAATGCGATAGCGGAAGAACTCGCCCTCGTGCCATCGGTTGGTGCCGTCGTGCCAGCCGAGTCGTCCTTGGCTGGGGATGGTGACGCCGTCGAAGGTGGCATGGGCGGTGAATTCGCCGCCGAAGGTGTGGACTCCGAACTGGCCGGTGCCGTCAGGGTCGCCCCACCGGTCGAACGTCACCGACCGGATGCGCCGATCGCGCCAGTGAACCTGACCAGGGGACTGCTCAGCAATCGGGACTCAAGCAGTCGCGGGCCCAAGCAAACTGGTGTCGGCGGGTTCCGTCAGTGTGCCGTCACAGTGTTCTGCCGCCGGCCAACCAGCAGGTAGGTGGCCATTTCGCCCTTGCCTTTCACTGAGATGACGCCGCGGGGCTCGCAAACGAAGGTGTCGCGTATCAGCTCATACGTACTTGCGCTTACTTGGATGGCTCCAGCCAGTCCCTCCGATTCCATGCGACTGGCCGTGTTGACCGAATCGCCCCACAGGTCATAGGCGTACTTGTGGGTCCCGATGACCCCGGCAACCACCGGCCCTGAGCTGATTCCTATGCGCAGCTCGATCTGATGGCCATCGAAGCTGTTGGAGGCAACGAGATCGCGCATCTGCAAAGCCAGCTCGGCGAGCGACTCCGCATGGTCGGGTCGGGTGACCGGCACCCCTGCCGCCACCATGTACTCGTCCCCTACCGTTTTGATCTTCTCCAAACCCAGCTCATCGACGAACCGATCGAACGTGGAGAACACCTCGTTGAGAAGTCCGATTAGCTCCGATGGGTTCATGCCGGCGGACATCGGCGTGAAGTCGACCACGTCGGCAAAGAGCACCGAGGCCGCCTCGAAGTCATCGGCGATCATGCTCTTCTCGGTTTTCAGCCGCTTGGCTACCTCGTCGGGAAGAATGTTGTGCAGCAGTTCGTCGGATTCCCGCTGGTAGCGATCTCGCTGGCGGACGAAGTACGCCATCGTGGCAAAGATCAGGACGGTCACTCCGCCAAGGTTGGCTGCCAGCTCACCCGCGCTCGCTTCGACTGTGTAGGTGGGCTCTATCCAGTTGGGCAGCGCTGCCGAGGCCACCACGCTGGCGAGAAAGAAGCCGAACCACCCCAGTGCCGCCCGCAAACTCAGCGCCACCAAGGCCCCGAGCACATTCATCATGCCCCACATCAACTGACCGGACGAACGCAACAGGCCGCCGAGCAAGATCGTCTCCACAAGAACAACCACCGACACCGAGAGAAACAGGGCGTTGAGGATTCCCGGGAACCAGCGCGGCTTGAAATACAGGAGCGTGTATGCGGTCAAGATCGCCCCGGCCGTCAACCAGGCGGTTACGGCCAGCCATGCCCGGTCCGCACCGAGTTCATCGAAGCCCGATAGCAGGTTGATAGCCAGGAACACGACGGACACTCCCACAGTGATCCGCCGCCTGCCCCGTTTGGTGTCGGGCTCCTCTGGGTACGAGCCGATGGAGAGGACACGCTCCCACGTTCTTCGCAGGCGGCCACTGACAGCCATGCGACCACGATAGGCCATCATGGCGCCACCAGCGTGGAACGCGTCACCCTCCTATGGGCGAAAGACCTGTCGTCCATCCAGGTCCGCGGCTGGGTAGTGAGTACCCGTCCCGCCCGGTGAGCCTCGGAAGGGCTGTTCATGCTCCCCGGGCATGATCACCCGAAACACCCCTCCTTGGGCCGAAGTTACCTAGGCGGGAGCGGCGGCGATGTAGTCGATTTCTATCAGCCACTCGGGACGGGCCAAACCGGCTACATACATCAGGGTGGAGGCCGGGCGGTGGTCGCCCAAAGCCTCGTCTCGCACCTGCATCGCTCGGGGTGCATCTTCCCGATTGATCAGCAGCATGTTCAGCTGCACGATGTTGGTGATGTCCATCCGGGCCGCTGCCAACACCTCACGCATGTTGTCCCACACCAGCTGGGCCTGGTCCACGATCCCCTTCCCGACGGTGCCGTCTGCGGCTACCCCGGTCTGGCCGGCTCCTTGCGGTGAAGAACCTGGCCCTCTCCGACGTCCCGAATGTCGATGAGTTTCCAACCTTGGTCATCCCTCTGATCTCGCCCCCCTCGACCAGGAAGGTCCAGGTGGAGTCCCAGGTGATGCCAGCCGGTCCAGTGAGGTCGTCGTAGACGAGAACTGTGAACCCACCGGTTTACCAGAAGCGTGCTATGACATAACCAGTGCCGCGTCGGGCGTCTTCTCAGTGCTCCCCGACGGACCCATCAATACGCTGAATAACTTCCTGCTTTACCCCACCGTTGATTGCTCCGGTCCGCCAGAGGACTTCACAGGCACTCCCGTTGCCCTTGTCCAGGCTCCCGATGAGAGCACAGCTCTTGCGATCTTTGATGGCTTGTCTGTCGATCCGGGATTGAGCAGGCTCTGCCTTGACCTGGCCGGGTCGGTCCCACCGATCCCAGATGACATCTGGCTCTGCGTCGCCTTTCCGCCGACGTAGACGCCTGGCTCTGCCGCACAATCGCC
>JBFGAX010000142.1:0-3862 GCA_041567895.1 Acidimicrobiia bacterium | reverse complement strand
GATCTTGGCTTCGGCGCTGAGATCGTCGGCTGCCACGTTGATCACGAGCGCCAGGCCCGGATCAGCCACTCCCGAAATGAGATCGGCGGCCGGATCCACAGAGGTGATGGAGAGCAGGGGGACGATGAAGGAAGCGTTGATTACCCCGTCGCCGATCTCCACGAGGTGTCCGGGTTGCATGAGGTTCTCGGGCAGGGCGAGGTGGAAACCGCCGTCGACCACCGGCACGGCCTGGGCCAAGTCGGTAGCGGCAGTTGCAGGATCATCCACCAGCACGTTGACAACTCCGTCGGCCCATCCATCGCCGTTCACGTGGTTCATCCCAATCCAGGCGAAGGGAGTCTTGGTCCACCACAGCCAACCAGATGTGTCACCGTCAGCATCGGACGGGCTGAGCGCTTCCCCGGCGAGTGTGATGTCATGAGGGAAATCGACAACTATCTCGTCGGGAGCGGGGCCCGGTATCGAATAGTCCGCCATCCAGCTGCCCTGGGCGTCAGCAACCACTCGCCGGGGCACGCGATCAGAACCGAATTCGACAAATACCTCTACCGGGCTATTCGGCGCGGCCAGTCCCCAGACCGTGTCGGTTTGGTTGCTCGAGTCGAGCACCTCGACCGCCGTGACCGTCACCTGCTTGTTGAGCGCAGCCTGAGTTACCGCCACCTGGTCACCGACATCCAATCGACCCACGGCCAAATCTCGGAGGAAGAGCTGGAAGTTGCCGTTGCCATCGGTGGTGAAATCAATCGGAACCTCTGACCCGCCCTGAATTCGATCGATCTGGACCGAAATCGGGGTGTCGCCGAGAAAGTGGGAACCGCGCACCTCTTCGCGGCTGAATACCTGGATGCGGGGATGGGAATCGGCTCCTGCTGATAGCGGTGCCAGCAACAGGCCCACCAGCGAGAGCACCACCCAGAGAGCAGCAATCCGACGGTGGTTTCTCATCCGAACCACCTCCTGGCCACACGTTGCTACTGAGAGTGGTATTTGAACAGGGTCCTAGGACATTTCAACGAGGCCGGGGCTGGTGGCCTGTCAATCCATCACTCCCTGCAGGGCTCCAGAGGTCAACTCGCCCATTCCCTCTCGGTTGCTTGGTGTTGGCCCTGTTGTCCTCGGTTTCGGAGTAGGCACGAGGGTAGGAGCGTGGGGGCCATAGGCTCGTCGCATGACCCACGTCCTCCTCCCCGGCTTCGGCTTCCGAGCCTCCTTGTGGGAAGAGGTCATGGCGGGCACGGCCCACGAGTGCCTGGCCCTCGAAGTACCAATCCGCCCGAACTGGAGCGAGACGGTTGCGGCGCTAGCCCAGATGGGGGGCGCCGGAACCTATGTCGGCTACTCGATGGGGGGTCGACTGGCCTTGGGGGTGGCGCTCGAATGCCCCGAGTTGGTAGAGCGGCTCGTACTGATCTCGACCAGTCCGGGTATTGCGGATCCAACCGATCGTGAGGCGCGCAGACGAGCGGACGAGCGGTGGAACGAGATCCTGGTCGACCAGGGGTTCGAGGCCTTTTTGGATGGGTGGCTCGATCAGCCGATGTTCCGAGATCTGGGCCCAGCCGTCCGGCGCCACCGGATCGATGATCCGGCCACCATCAGCCGGCAACTCAGAGTTCTCGGCCAGGGTGTCATGCCGTCATATTGGAGTCGCCTTGCTGAACTCGAGACCCCGGTCACAATCGTAGCGGGGGCCCATGACGAGAAATATGTGAATCTCGCGCGTGCGATGGGCGAAGCCATCGGGGAAAACGCGTCGGTGAGGGTGTTCGCAGAAGCGGGGCATTCGCTGGTGCTGGAAAGACCGCAACGCGTTGCGGAGCTCCTCTAGGCATGCGTGAATGTTCGAATGCCTGGTCGGTTCCACGATGTATCCGCACGAACCGAATACCCTGATTTGGCAGTGAAGCCCCTACGCGTCATCACGCTTTGTTCCTTCCTGGTCGCCGCCTGCTCCGCGGGCGTCGCCGGTTCGCCGACGATCACCGAGGCCGTTGGCCGTACCTGTGATGCGCCGGCGCCTTCGAGTGAGGTCGGCCGCTGGGCCAGCGGACATAGCTCGAGCATCGACAAGATCGCTGCCAGCCGGCAAAGCCCCGGTGTCATCTGGGGAACGACAAACGACGGAGAGGCAACCCAGGTGGTCGGATTCGATCGAGACGGTCAGCCCTTCGTGCGCGTTTCGGTACCCGAATGGGCCAACGATGTCGTCGCAATTGCTCTCGGGCCGGCACCGGGTTCGGATGGCCAGCACGTGTACGTTGCGGCCGATTTGGAAGCAGCGGACTCGATATCTCTCCTGTGGTTTCCGGAACCGGAACCCGGGTCTCCCCAATCCGAACGGGTTGCGCCACTAGAAGCCATCTACGGAACCGGGCCTCGGCAAATACGGGGCATGTTCATCGATCCAGACAGTGGTGATGCATACTTCATCACCTCCGGGGTTCGCGGGCCGGGCCTGTTCTACGCGGCCGCCCCGCTGGGTCGAGAGGAGAAAGGTGGACTGAACCAACTCGCCATCCTCAGCCCGCATGTGGATTCGGTCGTGACCGGAGCAGATATCAGCTCTGACGGCCGGCATCTCGCGATTTCGTCCGCCGAATCAGTCGCATTGTGGACTCGATCCGAGGGGGAGCCGATAAGGGAGGCCGTAGTCCGCGCACCGTGCGTCGTTGAGCTTCGGACGGCCGAGGGAGCGGCGGGTGTGGCATTTGGCGGGGCAGGCAACCAATTTCTGACGTTGGACAACGCTCCGTCCCCGAATCTGGTCACCCACCGTCCTCCCCCTGACATTCGCACGGCCCTGGACTCCCTGTCCTTCGTGCCGCCCGCCGGAAACCTCGCGCCTCTGATCGCAATCGAAGAGCCGACCGCGGATCATCAATGGAGCGTTGGTGAGGTCCTGCCGCTATCGGCTTCCATCACGGACGATGATGCCATCGAGGAGAGCAGTGTCGTGTGGACGGTCACCACGGAACATTGTGCCGAGGGCAAAGCGTGCGTCCGCCAACGCATCGCCGAAGTGGCGGGCAGCCGTGGACAGGTCTCGGTCGAGCCGGTTGGATACTCACTACCTGTCGACCTCGAGGTCTCGGTGACCTATGAAGATGCCGGTGGGATGACGGCAACCTACACGACCGAACTGCAGCCGGTGACGGCGACCATCTCGATCGCATCCGATCCGCCAGGTGCGGAGTTCACCATCGGTGATGAAGTCTTGGTTGCGCCCGCGAGCACGTCGGTCATACGAGGAGATCGCATCGAGATCGCCGCTCCCCGCGTTCAAAACTTGGACGGTGTCGACTTGGCCTTCGGGTCCTGGTCCAGCGGAGAAGCACGCACCCACCGAGTCGACATCGCTGAGGAGGACCTGGATTTTACGCTCGAACTCGTCCCGGCTTCCTCCCTCGCTCCTGCCTCGATCGCCATCACATCGCCGCGCAACAACTCGCGCGTTTCCGGTCCGTACATCACTATTGCCGGGAGGGCAGATGGTGGCTTTGGCCGGGGGGTTGACCGAAATCGGCTGGTGATCGTCGACCAGAGCGCAAACGAGTATTGGGACGGCGATGAGTGGACGAGCACCTGGTCTTGGATCGAGCCATTGGGTCTCGAAGAATGGTCATACGAGATACGGCTCGATGACGGGAGCTACCTCACTCGGGCCTGGACGTGGGACGTCCACGACGACGAATGGCTGAGCACGGACCAGTACTTCTTCACCGTCCGCTGACGGCGACTACCGATGGAACTGTTTGTTCTCCACCAGAGTGGAAAGGCGCACGCTCGTGGTCGTCGAGGCCACAGTTCGGATCTTGCCAAGGATCTGATCGAGGTCTTCCAATGAGGAGGCGGCCAG
>JBFGAX010000141.1:0-3903 GCA_041567895.1 Acidimicrobiia bacterium | reverse complement strand
ACAGCCGATTCATCGATTTCGCCGGCTAGACGGCCCCCACGCTCCATCGGTTGAGTTGGATCACCACGTCGTCATACCAACCGAACATCATCGCGACACCGACGAATAGCACCAGGGCCACGGCGATATTCGCCAGTGGCCTTTCGATGTGTACGAGTGACCGAAATACGACGGGAAGGAGACCGACGACCAGGAGAGGTGTGGACAAACCCACCACAAACAGACCCATCGGGATGAGCTGGCTTGCAGGCGATTCTGGTGCGGCATTGAGAATCGTTCCGAGTTCTTTGCCAACACATGGAACCCACAGCCACGTCGCCAACCCCCCGGCAACCAGACCAGATGCCCATCCGGAGAGGCCGCCTCGCAGCTGCCACGCCCCCCAGCCCGCTGCAACAAAGGAGAGGCCAATCGCCGCTGCGGTCGGTCCCTCAGGCAACGCCGGTAGCCAATCAGCCGCCTTCATCCACCCGACGAACCACATCGCCGTCAGTACTCCTCCAAGCACCAGGCTCCTGCGGGCGCGAGCTGCGAGAAAGACGAGCATCCCGGGAACAATCAGCGACAGCGAACAGGGTTGGGAAAGGTCGCGAATCCCTTCGAGCAACGCACCCAAACTTCAGCCGTTCGCTTCGGCGAGCAGGTAGGCCACCGTGGCCTCGAGCTCGTCGTAAGCCCCCTCGCCGATCCGGTCGAACCGGATATTGCCGTCTGCATCGATCACGTACGTGCGTGGCCAGAACCGACGCGGGCTCTGCCACGACCTGAAGTTGACCTTGTCCGTGTCGAGGGCGATCGGCCATGTGACGCCGAGGTCGGCTGCGGCAGACGCGACATGTAGCGGATCAGCCTCGTAGGCAAACTCGGGAGCGTGCACGCCGATGATCTCCAAACCGTCATCGTGATAGGTCGCGTAGATGTCCTGCAGATAGGGAATCGTGTTCTTGCAGTTGTAGCAACCAAATGTCCAGAACTGAACGATCTTTACCGGCGCATCGAAGTCGGAAAGCGACACTGCTTCGGTCTGCAACCAGCCATCGAGGTCAACCAGATCCGGAGCCGCTCGCAAAACCGGTGGAGCCTCGACCTGGGGCGAGTCGATGCTGGTTGCGGATTCGGGGTTTGGATCGACGGTGGCAAAAGCGTCCCGATCTCCCTCACCATCGGTAGCCACGATCTCCGAGTTCTGATCCGGCGTGCCATCGTCTGAAGCGTTTGGTTCGAAGACGGCATATGCGGAGAGAAGCAGCAGGCCGAGAAGCGCACCGGCTGCCAGAAATCTCATGTTGTCCTCTCTCGCGCAGGCATCTCACGGCCAGCACGTGTCAACCCGGAGACTTGGCCCCACAACCCGCCACGGGTCCGGGTGGGCTATTCACGAAGGTCCTGATGGCGAACGACGCATGCTGTCCACATAGGCAACGGTCCGGTGCTCAAAAGCGTTCCCGACGCCATAAGCTTCGCCAATGGTCGTCTCAGGGGACGGGCCTATATTGTGCCACGCTGGCTAGAGGAAAGGGCCGTTATGGCTGCCAAGAAACCACCTGCCACTCGCAGGGTCGCAATCGTCGGGGGCTTGCGAACCCCGTTTGTCAAGGCCGGTACCGACCTCAAGAATGTACCTGTACTCGACCTCTCTGCAACGCTCGTCAGCGAGATGATCGAGCGCAACCACCTCGACCCCGATGTCGTCGACCAGGTCGTGTACGGCACGGTCATACCTGATTTGCGCGGTCCTAACATCGCACGTGAGCTGGTCTTGCGAACGAGGTTGAACGACGCAACCGACGCCTTTTCAGTAACACGGGCTTGTGCGACGTCGACCCAGGCACTGGTCACCGCAGCCCAATCGATCTTATCCGGAGATGCCGATGTCGTCATCGCCGGAGGCGCCGAATCGATGTCACAACCCCCGGTTACCGTGAGCGATCAGATGGCATCGGCTCTCACAGCAGCCGCAGCTGCCCGGGACCCGGGATCGAAGGCGAAAGCTCTGGCCACCCTACGTCCAAAAGACCTGTTGCCATCGACGCCCGCTCTCGAAGAGCGATCGACCGGCCTCACGATGGGCCAATCGGCTGAGAAGATGGCGCGAGAGAACGGAATCAGCAGGGATGACCAGGACGCATATGCCCTGGCATCACATCAAAAGGCGGTAGAAGGCTGGGAGAAGGGTGTTTACGAGCAGGAAGTCATGCCGTTCCCGGTTCCACCTGGTTACAAAACGGTGATTGAGAAAGATGGAATACCGAGGGCAGATACCAGCCTCGAAAAGCTGGCAGCGCTCAAGCCAGTATTTGATCGGGCGTACGGCACAGTTACCGCAGGCAATAGCTCGCCTCTGACGGACGGTGCTGCCGCGTTGATACTGATGCGAGCGTCAACCGCCAAAGAACTCGGCTACGAGCCGCTCGCCTATATCAAAACGTGGGCCTTTGCGGCACTCGACCCCGGATGGCAGCTCCTCATGGGACCCTCGTTCGCAACCCCGAAGGCCCTCGACAAGGCAGGCATGTCGATGAACGATATCGACATCGTGGATATGCACGAGGCATTCTCGGCACAGGTTCTCTCAAACCTCCAGGCATTCGCCTCGGCCGAATGGGCAAAGAAACACCTCGGACGAGACAAGGCGATCGGCGAGATCGACCCCCAATCGATGAATCCATATGGCGGCAGCATTTCACTAGGCCATCCCTTCGGGGCCACGGGAGCCCGTCAGGTCCTGACGATGTCGCACGAACTGGTGCGGCGGGACAAGGGCACCGCACTCATCACCCAGTGTGCGGCGGGCGGCCTTGGCGCCACCGTCATCCTGGAGCGATGATGAAACTGACTCACTTCACCTACGACGTCAAGGACGGTGTCGCCACCGTTGTCATCGATAGGGCCGACCAACCGATGAATACGATGGGACCTGACCTCATGCAGGACCTGGTCACCATCCTCGACGATCTCGAAACCAATGATGAGGTGCGGGCCGTCGTCATCGGCTCGGCCAAGCCGACCGGATTCATGGCCGGGGCCGACATCAAATGGCTCGAAACGATCGACTCGGCCGAAAGCGCCGAAGCTGCAGCCACGAGTGGCCACACGTTGTTAAACCGCCTGGAGAATCTGCACAAGCGACGCAACAAACCCGTCGTTGCAGCCATTCACGGACCTGCGCTCGGGGGCGGATGCGAGCTTGCACTGGCATGCTCCTATCGGATCATCACAGACGATCCGATTACTGAGCTCGGACAACCCGAGATAAAGCTCGGATTGATACCTGGCGCGGGCGGTACCCAGCGCCTGCCGCGGCTTGTCGGTCTCTCGACCGGACTCGACCTGATTCTCACGGGTCGGTCGGTTCGCGGCGGCAAGGCCAGCGCGATCGGTCTCGCGGACGAGGTGGTGCCGAAAGAGGTACTGGTAACCACGGCGCACAAACGTGCCCTCGAATTGACCGCTGCGGAGGAACCGAAATCAGGGCTCGAACGGCTGCGTGCATTCGCAGATACCGATCATTTGAAGCAGCTCGCTCTCGAAGACAACCCCCTGGGTCGGAAACTGATCTGGAACAAGGCAGAAGAAGCGATGCTCGAGGAGACGGGCGGCAATTACCCCGCGGCAATCGCAGCGCTCGACGTCATCAGAACCGGGTTCGAGCAGGGCATCGAAGCGGGGAATCGGGCCGAGATCAAGGCTTTTGGCCAGCTGGTCGTCTCGCCCGAAGCCAAGGCTCTCATCTCCCTGTTCCTGGGCACAACCGCACTCAAGAAGGATCTGGGGGTGAGGGGGAAGAAGGTTGTCCCGCGGTCGATCGCCAAGAACGGAATGGTCGGTGGGGGGCTCCTGGGGGGTGGTATCGCCGCGGTCACGGCCGTGAAAGCCCGAGTACCGGTGCGTTTCAAGGAGATT
>JBFGAX010000140.1:0-4143 GCA_041567895.1 Acidimicrobiia bacterium | reverse complement strand
CGTGTTGTGGTCGAAGATGATGTGGCGAACACGTTCCCGCACGCCCACCCGGTTGGTCTGCACGCCGGCAGCGTAGGCCTCAACCGCGAAGTTGTCGACCTCACCGCGACTTGACGACGCCGCTCGGTCGTCGATCCGGTAGACCGGAGCGTTCAATCTCCACAAATGCCAGATCTGACCGGACGTGAGGAGCCTGTTTCGGCGGCATAGCCTGGCGTCGTGAAGGTGACGCGCCAGGAGTTGATATCTGCGGACCCGGGTTCGGTTTGGCAATTCGCCACGGCTGTCGAGCGCTGGCCTCGCTGGATGTCGCACATCAACTCAATCAGCCGAAACGACAGCGGCCCGTTCGGCGTCGGTAGTACCGCAACCATCCAACACCCAGGTCTGCCCGCAACGGTCTGGACTGTCGATGAATTCAGGCCCGACACCAGTTTCCGCTGGTGGGCCGAGTTCTTTGGCATGCGTTGGTCGGCCGACCACGTCGTCGAAAGCGCGATTGACGGCGAGATCTCGCTCACGCTTTCAATCACGGTCACGGGCTGGCCGGCCAGACTCTTGTCTCCGCTGTTGACGAGACAAGCCCGCAAGGCCATCAACACCGAGTTCGATGCTTTCCGAAATGCATGCCAAACGGCCTCTGACCGGTGAACCGACAGCGGTAAGACGCTCGCCTTCGCTGCCAGAACTGGAAGAGCACGAATGACACCGAGAGTGGCCTCGACATCGCGTCCGATCAAAGCATCAGAAAAGGCCATTTCGTGACCGTCGTCTCTGGCCCAATTGATCTGATGGCGGTTAGCTACAGGGGAAAGGAGGTCGTGATGATGAGAGATGTAACGCCCGTGAAAACCCGCGGCTACGGCTGGAAAGCAGCCACATGGCTGATGGGTGTGTTCGGGAGTGTCGCAGCCTTCCTCGGGTTGTTCGTCATGGTGGGCCCCGAAGACGACTTTGTCGGCCTCGGTGGCGATTGGGCCTGGCGAGTGAGCGACGTCTCGTCGGCATGGATGTACGGACTGTTGATCGGCGGCGTCGTGCTGCTGGTCGGCATGGCATATATGTTGATCGCCGGCCGCAGAAGAACCGCACTGAGGGAAACGCCACGCGGCAATCTGCTGTGGCACACAGTCGTGTTCATCCTGGTCAACGCTTTCGTGTGGATTCAGGATTTCGCTCTCGGGACCGGGCTCGACTACGCCTACCTATTGACTGTCCCCTGGGGCGTCGGCCTGGCAGTCCATGCGTTCACCTACTTCAGCCAGAAGTCGTACCGGCAAACGATTCGTGAGGTTGAAGCCATAGAGGCAGAAAAGAAGGAATTGCTCCACCGCTGAGAAGCCAGTTGTCCCCCGGGGCCGGAGCATGCCCCGCATGCGAACCCTTTTCCAATGGTCCCCCGACGCGAGGTTCCGAAGGAACCGAGCCGGGGGAAGGTACCGCTCCGACGAAGCGAACCGCCATCGAAACCGTGGCTCTTTTCAATGGTCCCCCGGCGGGAGGTTCCGAAGGAACCGAGCCGGGGGAAGGCACCGCTCCGAAGCGAAGCAAAGCGAAACACAGGAGGGGTTGGGGGGAAAAGAAAACCGACACGCGCAGACACGCCGCCAACTCGCATCAGATCCCACACTCCACACAGAGCCACAGCTATCGGGGGGTGGCGGGGCAACCTCTATGAGCGCGAAAACAATCGCGCGACAAGCGCCCGCCGCGGCACCGAACGTGATTAGGTTTCGGCCCGCGCAAAGAGGGGCTTCATCGGAAACTCCCGGTTGCCCTCATCACTATCTCCCCGAAAAGGGGTTGGAGGTAACGTGAAAGTCTTGACACATCGCCGCTGGGCGGTGCTGTTGTCCCTGGTTCTGGTACTCGGGCTGTTGTCCGCGGTTCCGGCCAGTGCAACGCATGCTGATCAATCAGAAGCTGAGCCATCGGCTGTGCTTGACCTGGTAGGCCAGTTCGACGTGCCCTACGACGGGCTGACAAGTGACGTATGGGCGTTAGGCAACTACGCCTACCTCGGCAGCTTCAGTTCGCCGATCTGTTCGTTCGACATCACCGGGACTCGCATTGTCGACATCAGCGACCCGACCGACCCAACCCTGGCTGCCTTCATCAAGGACAAGCAGGGAACCCGGACAAACGACGTCAAAGCGTTCTCCCTCGACACTGACAAGTGGAGTGGAGACATCCTGGTCACCACCAACGAAGGTTGTGGCACCGTTCTGCCGAGGCTCAACGCCAACGGCAAGGCCGCGAAGCCACGTGCCGGACAGGGTGGCATCAACATCTACGACGTGTCCGATCCGACCAAGCCGCACGCCCTGAAGCAGAACTTCCTGCCCAAGGCCAACGGCATCCACAACACCTACATCTGGGAAGATGGAGGCAAGGCCTATCTGATCGCGATCGACGACGTGGATGCACGTGACGTGATCATTGTCGACATCACCAATCCAGCCAGCCCCAAGGTGGTCACCCGCACCGGTGCCCCCGACTGGCCCGGCCTCGATTTCTCCGAGATCGAAGGACCGGCGATCTTCGCCCACGATATCTGGGTAGCAGAGAACGATGACGGCGACATGATTGCCTATGTCTCATACTGGGACGCAGGCCTCGTGCTGCTCGACGTGAGCGACCCGGCGAACCCTGAGTTCCTCGGTGACAGCACGTACCCCAACCCGGATGCCAGTGGTCTGCCGCCCGAGGGCAATGGCCACGTGGCTGTCCCGAACGCGGCGGGTGATCTCGTCATCTTCGGTGACGAAGACACGGCGAGGGAGAGCTTGTTCGCGAAGACGACGATCGACGTTGATCCGCTGGCGACCAACAAGATCGGTGGCGCCAACTTCGGACCGCCGACACTCGACTTCCCGACACCGAGCACGATCACGTTTGTTGCCGACAACTTCGGCTGTAGCGCGAGTGACTTCAGTGGTGGCCCCGGTACCGGAGTGGCACTCATCGAACGCGGTGTGTGTTTCTTCCAGGACAAGGCCGACAACGCCGAAGCGGCGGGGTATGACGCCTATATCGTGTACAACGACGCCGCCCGCGGTGATGGCCTGATCCAGATGGGCGCACGAGACGCCAATCCGGTCGGCATCGTCGGGTTGTTCTTCGGAAACACGCGAGGACAAGAGATGGCAGACGCCGTTAACAACGGCGACGTCGTGACCGTCGATAACGTCGCGGGTATCGCCGACGGTGAAGGCTTCATGCGCGTGTATGACGTAACTGATCCGGCCAACATGGTCGAGGTCGGGCGTTATTACACCGAGCGGACGCTGCCACCGTTGAACCTCAACGCGGCAGGCGGAACCCGTGACGCCCACAACGTGGTCGTCGATGGAACCACCGCCTACTGGGCCTGGTACAACGAGGGTATACGCGTGGTCGACTTCTCCGACTGTCAAGCCGGCGACGGCTTCCTGAATTGCACCCCCGCAGAGGTGGCGCACTGGGGCGGCGGGGCCGATCCCATCGCTGATTTCTGGGGTGTTTACCTGCACACACTCCCGAATGGTGACACATACATCCTGGGCAGTGACCGTGGTATCGACGCAGAAAATGGGCTGGTCGGCGGCCTCAAGATCTTCGCGACTCCCTAGTTGCGAATCAGCCGAATAGAAAGGAGGCGGCCCTCGGGCCGCCTCCTTTTTGTGTTCTGCTAGCGAATCTGCGGAATTCGGCAACTGAAAAGGCGCGTTGATGAAGGCGAACGAAGGGGGGTTGCTGGAAACGGCCGGGATATTCGACGGCTATGGCTACCTGCGGCTGGATGTGACCGATCCAAGCAACATGGTCGAGCTGGATCAGTTCGCCACCGAAGGCGTGTTTGCCAATCCGCCATTGGCGGGTGACCGCACGATGCACAACGTGGTCGTCGACGATGGCACCACTGCGTACATTTCGTGGTATGCCGAAGGCATGCGAGTCGTGGACTTCAGCGGAGACACGCTGACCGAAACAGCCCACTTCGTGGACACCGTAGACGGCTCCAACTTCTAGGGCGTATATCTGTATGAGCACTGTGACGGCGAAACGTACATCCTCGGAAGCGACCGAAACACCGGCCTCTGGATCTTCGAGACCCCGTAGATCTCGAGCCAACTGAACGTAGAAGCGGCCCGCCATCCGGCG
>JBFGAX010000139.1:0-4171 GCA_041567895.1 Acidimicrobiia bacterium | reverse complement strand
GCTGCCATCGTTGTGTTGCCGGCCCGCTCGAAAGAATCCATGCTCTTGCCATACATGTCGAGGGCTCGGTCCCACTCGCCGGCGAAATACGCTTTCGCTCCCAGGTTGTTCGTGATCATCGAGGCGGCAGGCAGAAGTCCGATCCTCTCTGCGATTGCGAGCGCCTTTTCCGAGTAGATGGCCTTCTCCGGTTGACCCATGTCTAGTTGAGCCCCGTCATGAACGTCGTAGGCGCCAAGAAGGGACTCTTCCTCATTCGCCGCCTTGGCCATGCCGATGGCCTCCCTGGCAGCGCCGAGGGCTTGGCGAAGTCTCCGCTGGTTCATGAGAATCCGCGCACGAGTCGTCATGAGGCGGGCGCGCGCCCGTCCTGCATCCATGGTGCCGACCGGTTCGAGGAGTTTCAGCCCTCGGGTCGCGTCGGCCAGTGCGCTGGTGTAGGCCATGTCGCGCATTTTCGCCAAAGCTCGCTTGGCGATCACATCGGCCTGGGCCACCGGGTCGTTAGAGAGGAGCTTGCCCGCCCGCCGGAACGCATCAATCGCGTCTGGAAACTTCGCGATTTGCTCGCGCGCATCGCCCAATGCGATCCACACCTTGGCCACCTCGGCTTTGTCGAGGTTCTTCAGTCGCTTGCCGGCCTCCAGGGCCCGCTCGTAATTGGTGGCCGCTTCCACGTTTCCATAGGCGTCCCGGGCGTCATCTCCGGCGATGCGGGAGTATTTCCATGCCATCTCGAAATCGTGTCCGAGGTAGAAGTGCATGCCGAGGGCGTCGGCTACTGCGTCGGGATCCGGGGCGAGCTCCTGGATGGCCTGGCCGGCGGCGAGGTGGAGCTCCCGCCGCTTTCGGAACGAAAGACCCTCGTAGGCGGCGTCGCGATGGATGCTGTGGCGGAACCTGACCCGGCCATCGGCCAGCTCGAGGAAGGCAGAGAGGTCTTTGTGGATCAGCCGGTTCACGTCATCGGCGTTTCCGTTCAGGATGCGGCGCAGCAGCTCGGGGCGAAAGCTCCGCCCCAGCACGCTGGCGTACCGCAACAGTTGTCGTGAGCCGGGGGGCAGTGCGTCGATCTGGGTCGTGACCAGTGCGTCTAGCGAATCGGGCAGGTCGCTGAAGCTGCCTGCCGTTTTTACGGCGACCAGGACCTCACCGATATACAGAGGATTGCCACCGGTGCGCTCAACGATTGCCTCCAACTCGTGAGGTCGCAGAGGAGCATCTTCGGTCACGTCGATGATTATCGAACGGGCGGTGGCCGGATCGAGCGGGTCCAATATCATCGGGGCGCCCGGGGGTTCGAATCCACCTTCGACGTTTCGCCGGGTGGTGAGCACGATCCACGGCCTCGTTGCGGTTTCGGAGCAAAGGCGTGTCAGCAACTTGCCTGACGCCTCGTCCGCGTAATGACCGTCGTCGACGACGATCGCCAGTGGCCCGGGTATCAGGTCCTCGATGATCGTCACCAGAATGTCGGCAGCTCGTTCCGGTCGGAAACGGGGTTCGATGTCGTCGACCTCCGGTGTGGAAGGCACTTCGATTTGCACGATGTCCGCGACCAGTGGCATCAGGGGTAGTAGCGAGGAGTCGACTCTCTTGATTGCCGCCGCGAGCGTTTTGGCCATGGATCCGTGGTCACTCCGTTCGATTCCGAGCAGCTCCCGGATCGGGTCCCGCAGCGCGCGATATGGATTCGCAGCGCCATATGGCTCGGCGTGTACTTCAATGATCGGTTGGAATCCACGGATTGCTTCGTCGACGAGCCGGGTCTTGCCGATGCCCCGATCTCCTGAGATGGTCACCGTGGAGCCGGTGCCCGCCTCGGCGAGTGCCAGCGCATCCCGCAGAACCTGGAGTTCATGATCCCGACCCATGAACGGCAAGCGGTGTTCGTCGATGTCGATCCTCGTGCCGATCTCTTCGCCAACCGAGCATGCGTGAACCGGCTCTGCTTTGCCTTTGACCATGAACGGCTCGAGTGCCGTGGTGGCATACATGGTTCGAGAATGATCCAGGACGGCAGGGGTGGATCGGATTTCACCAATGTCAGCGGCCGACATGAGGCGGGCTGCGAGATTCACCCCGTCACCCATGACGGTGTAGCTGTGCCGGTAGTCGGGGCCGACGTCTCCGGCGAACACGTGGCCTCGATTCAAGCCGATGCGTATGGGTAATTGCCTCTGTTTGGAGGCAATCTGGCGCAATGCGTCCAGCATCCGTTCCTCATCGTTTCCGGTAGAAGTGGGGGCGCCGGCTGCGAGGATGATCTTGCCGCCATCGTCGTAAATGTCGGTGGATACGAACGTTATATGGCGAGGGTCGATCGCAGACTGTACGTCCGTCACCAGTTCGTGGAGTGCTGCGGCGACTCCCGCCATACCCTGCTCGTGCCTCATCTTTTCGACTTCGAGGAACTGAATGAAAGCGATGGTCACGAGCCTGTGTTCGGCTTCGATGGCGTCGGCCAGGATCAATTCGCGAATCGCAACCGGCACGAACTCCTCGAGGTCGCTCCGGGCGGGTCGAACGTCGACGTCCGTGTCGAAGTCGTCTGATGTTGATCCGACGACGAGATAGGCGTCGCCCTTCAAGGGGCCGACGATGTCGGGTGGGAGCTGTGATGCGGTGGCGGGAGACACTGCGATCTCCCCGGCGGTGGCTGCTGTCTCCATCTCGGCTGTGGTGGTGGCCGCCGATCCGGTGATGATCAGCTCGCGATGGGAGTCGCCGACGAGGTAGAAATCGAACGAGCCGGAGTGGATACCGATCGACATGCGGAGGGTGATCCGTCCGCCTGACGTTTTGACCTTGCCGACCCTGCCCATCTCTTTCATCATCCCGACAGCGGCATTCACGGCCCGCCTGGCGTGATCGGGCCCCGTGAATAGGAGAAGCAGCGCGTCGCCGCCAAACTTGAGTAAGCGGCCGCCAAGCGGATACACGACATCGAGAAGTGCCTGGAAGCAGTCACCGATTACGTCAGTCACCTCTTCGGCGCCGAGTTTGCCGAACTGAGAGAGCATCTCCGACAGTGCGGTGAAGCCTGAAATATCGGCAAACACCATTGTTCCTGTGATTTCGCGGAACGTTTCGTCGTTGTAGTCACGCTGCCACTCGAACAGCAGCCTCGGAACGTAGGACTGATAGGGATCGGAACCTACGCGGGTTTCGAGGCTCACAGCGTTTTCGCCGTCCCGGGGAGGAGCCGATCGGATGTGGGTGCATCCGCCCCGGTATGACCTGGAGGAGATCCAGCCACATTCATTTCCGGCCCGCTTGGCGGGGACGTCATTGATCGATTGTGCATGTTTGCCCCATCACGTTCTATTTCACAATAGAGGCAAAAGCGCTGGATCACGTCTGGCCGCGAGTTTGACAACTCAAGAATGCGGCGAAACCTGACGATCTTCCCAGAGACATTTATCTACCTTCTGGCGAGATCTATGCCCTGGCGAGCTGCGCACGCATTACAAGCAACAACCGACCCCCGGGGTCCGGTGTTGATGGCGTCGCCCACGCGTCCGTCTCGACAAGCCGCCGTTGCCGAACTGGGCCAGGCTGCGCTGAGCGACCTGGGTTTGACTCCTCTTCTCAAGCTCGCATCGAAACTCGTATGCGATGTCCTCGGCGTGGAGTATTCGGCCCTTGCTCGCCGCTCGAGCGACGATGAAGGACTCCTCCTCGTTGCCGGGTGCGGCTGGGACGACGTCATGGGCGAGGCATCGACCCGCCTTGCGCTGGACAGCGGGTCGTGCGCTCGATACGTGATACAGCAGCAGGGACCGGTGTTTCTCCATGATCTCGCGACGGAAGACAGGTTTCGTGTAGATCAGTTTCTGGTTGACCACGACATTGTGAGCGGCGTCTGCGTCGCCATACTCGAAGGAGAAACAGCCTTCGGAATCCTCGGCGTCTACACCTCGCTACGCCGATCATTTACAAATGACGATGGCGACTTCCTGCGATCTGTAGCCAACATCATCGGAAGCGCGGTACGGAGCTATCGCGTTCATGGAGAGCTCGAGGAGCAGACGATTGCTCAGGAGCGACGAATTCGCTACCAGGAAGCCATGGCCACCTGTGCGCAGACCCTGCTGGCGGACCGTGGCGAGAATCGCCTGGAAACCGCAATCGAAGCCCTTCTGACAGCAACGCAGGCAGCATCGGTATT
>JBFGAX010000138.1:0-4216 GCA_041567895.1 Acidimicrobiia bacterium | reverse complement strand
CGACCATGATCGAAGAGGGCTATCGCGGATTCACCCGGGAACAATTGATCATCGGCAATCCCGCAGATGCGGCCGAGCAGGCCTACGAATACGAAGAAATCGGTTTTGACGAGATCGCAATCCGGTGCATGTCCAACGATCAGAACCTGGCGTTGGAGACCATCCACATGAGCTCCGAAATGATTTCGGCCTACGACCGGCGCTGAAACACGCAACTAAAGCACAAAAACGAGTTGAGAGACGACCTCAGGGTCGAAGGCCGGCCAACAGAAACGTCGCCGCCGCCTCGGCGTATTCGTGCACGACCTGTTTCGGGTCATCGGCTTCTTTCGTCTCTCGTCCGGCGGCCATGATCACATCGTTGATGAGTCGACCGACGAACCTGGCCGGCAAACGACGAAAGACCCCCGATTCACACCCGGACATGTAGATGTCGACGAACGCTCCTGCCAACCCACGGTGAGCGAGGCCGATTCGATGTCGTGCCTCCTCCGACAGACGCTGGACCTCGGTGTGGAGCAGAAGCCCTACCTCATCGAGACCAACGAATTCCACCATGCGGACAACCAACTCCGACAGACGAACGTCGGCGCCTTGATCCCCCGGCAGCTCTGCAACGAGCTGTTCGGTCAACAACGGGAGGCGCGATTCGACCATCTCTACCATCATTGCCTCGGTGCTTGCGAAGTATTCGTAGAACGTCGTACGGCCAATGCCTGCAGCAGCGGCGATATCCGCATGCGAAGTTTGCTGAAACCCGAGCGTCAGAAACTGTTCGAGAGCTGCGTCGAACAATTCCCGTTTCGTGTCGTCCCGGCTTCTGTTTCCGCTCAAAGCAACCTGTCCAGAGTGGTTCGTCTGACAAGAGATCCTATGCGGTCCGACTTGGTGTCGGAAGGTCGTATGCCCAGCCTTGGCACGAAAGCACGACCCAACCCATAAAACAAACGGCAAGCCGTCGTCATGAGAACAGGGAGAACCATGAAACGCCTAGCACTCCTTCTGATATTCGCAGTGTCTATCGCCGCCTGTGGAGCGGGCGAACCCTCAACATCTGAGAACCCGACGATCGAGGAAACCTCAACCACCACAACGACTTCTACAACCGAGGCTCCGTCGGAAACAACGGCCCCACCTGAGGTTGAGAACAACACCACGTTCCTGGGAGCCGACGGTGTGGAGTCGACGATCGAAGACACAAGCCGAATTGTGTCTCTCAACGGTGACATCACCGAGATCATCTCCGCACTTGGGCTCGGCGATCAGCTCGTCGCAGTCGATGTCACGACGACCTATCCCCCCGAGACCGACGCTCTACCCCGGGTCGGGTTCGGCCAGCAGCTCGCTCCGGAAGGTGTTTTGGCCTTCCAGCCGACGGTCGTGATCGGCGACACGCAAATAGCGCCCTCGGAGGCCATCGAGCAGATCCGCTCTGCAGGCGTCCCGGTCGTGATCCTCGACGTACAAACGACGCTCGACGGAGTCGAAACAAAGATTCAACAAATCGCCGAAGTGCTGGGTGTCTCCGATACCGGTGCATCTCTGGCAGCCGATGTCAACAGTCAGATTTCCTCGGCCGTGGAGGCGGCAGGAGCCGTAGATGTGCCACCCCGGGTCGCTTATCTGTACGTGCGCGGCCCCCAGCAGGTGTTCCTGTTTGGAAAGGGAATGGTGACGAACGCTCTCATTGAAGGAGCTGGAGCGATCGACGCTGCGGCAGAGAGCGGGGTATTCGGAGCAGTGCCACTCACTCCCGAAGCCCTGGTAGCGGCAGCACCGGACATCATTGTGGCCCCGTCGACAGGAGTTGAGGCTCTGGGAGGCGTGGATGCTCTCACCCAGCTTCCAGGGGTTTCAGAAACCCCCGCCGGCGCCAATGGAGCGTTCCTCGTGTACGACGACGGCTTCTTCCTCAACTTCGGACCGAGGACGGGCGAGGCTTTGGAACAGCTGATAACGGACCTTTACTCCGGCGAGTAGCACGATTTCTCGGCGAGCACCGGGCGCTAGACGGCTCGGACCAGCCATCGCTGGTCTGACCGTAGCCCTGATGGCGAGCACAGCTCTGAGCATCAGCCTGGGCGCGGTCGAGATCGAGGTCGCAGAGGCGATGGCGGTCCTGGCGAGGCGCATGGCAGGTTGGGCGCTCGGCGATGAGCCGTCATTCCAGGCAGCGGCCGTCATCTGGGAGATCCGATTTCCCCGCATCCTGTTGGGCGTCGTCGTCGGCTGCGCGCTGGGAGCGACCGGAGCTGCCCTTCAGGGCCTGTTTCGCAACCCTCTGGCCGACCCGCAACTTCTTGGTATCGGCCCTGGAGCATCGGTTGGTGCCGTCCTCGCACTCGTCGTCCTCGAAGATGGAACCAGTAGCGCCATCGCCGGCGGGGCACTCGGGGCCATGGCGACGGTCGTGTTCGTCAAACGGCTCGCAAACGATCCGACGCCAACGCCCACCCGCCTCGTATTGAGCGGTATTGCCCTGGGTGCAGTGCTCTCAGCCTGGGTCGGCTTTCTCGTATTCTCGATCGGCCGCAACGCCGTTCCTCCCATAGAGTTCTGGTTGCTGGGCAGCCTCACGGGTGCGACCTGGCGGGTGCTCGGTTCCACGGCGGTCATTGCCGGACTTGCGATCGTCGCCATCCTGGCAAATACACGGTCACTGGACATACTGAGCCTGGGAGAGAGCGAAGCATCCCATCTGGGAATCGATGTCGAACAGGTGAGAACCGTGACACTCTTCGCGACAGCAGTGGGCCTCGGCGCTACCGTCGGAGCAGTGGGCGTCGTGGGTTTCGTCGGTCTTTTGGTGCCTCACCTTTCGAGGCGGCTCGTTGGACCAGGACATCGCAGACTCATCACCGCATCGGCTCTGGCCGGCGCCGTCTTTGTCACTCTCGCCGATACCGCCTCGCGCACGATCGCCTCGCCGGTTGAGGTTCCGGTTGGTTTGTTGACCGCGGCGATTGGAGGCCCTTACTTCCTATGGCTCATTCGCCGGGAGTTTCTTGCACCATGAGCGACCTTTTGACCGCCAGCAACCTGGTAGTGACCGTCGACGGAAAACGCATCGTAGACGACGTGTCTCTCGACCAGCCCGCCGGCACCGTGACGGCGGTCATCGGGCCGAATGGCGCAGGAAAGTCAACCCTCCTTGGGGTGCTTTCGGCCGATCGGCTCGCCACGTCCGGGATCGTACGGTTCGGAGATGTCCCTTCCGACGCTCTCAGTCCTCTGGAGCGAGCCCGACACCGGGCGGTATTGCGACAGACCCGGGCGTTCGACGTTCCCTTTCCGGTGTGGGACGTGGTTCAAATGGGTCGCCATCCGTACCAACGAGACCCTGAAAATTCGAAAGCGATCGACGAGGCCACGGTGGAAGAAGCCCTCGAGCAGTGCGACGTGCTCGAGTTCCGTGATCGAGTCTTTTCGAGTTTGAGCGGCGGCGAACAGGCCCGGGTTTCTATGGCCAGGGTGCTTGCCCAGAAGACCCCGCTCGTTCTTCTGGACGAACCCTCCGGCGCCCTTGACGTCGGCCATGAAGTTCTTCTTTTGCGACAACTGAGGCGTTTGGCTGACGAGGGACGAGGGGTCGTGGCGGTCTTCCACGATCTCAATTCTGCTGCGGCTGTGGCAGATCGAGTCGTTCTTCTCCACCACGGTCGCCTCATAGCTGCCGGGCAACCCTGGGACGTCCTTCGCAGCGATGTTCTGAGTGATGTGTACGGCCAGCAGCTTGCAGTTCTGGACCATCCGTTTCGCGATATTCCGCTGGTGCTGCCCAATGCCTGATTGCGCCCGACTCGCTGTCGGACGACTGCCTGATGAAAATTCCGATCGTGATTGAATTCATCAATTACCTACCAATCGCATCAACCGTCGTTGCTATTGCGTTCTCGCGCGTTCTCTATCGGCATTGGCGTCGGAAACCGCAGGCCAAGCACGTGATGTGGTGGATGATCGGTGTCATGTTGTTTGGAGCCGGCACCTTTACCGAGGCGCTGACCACCCTGTTCGGCTGGCATGAGCCGATCTTTCGATCCTGGTATATCGCCGGAGCACTCTTGGGTGGCGCGCCGTTGGCACAGGGCACGGTTTACCTTCTGTTGAAACCGAGGACCGCAGACCGACTGGCCCGCTGGTTGATGGGCTACATCTCCGTCGCAGCCGTTTTTGCAATAGTTACTCCGCTCAAACTCGAACTCGTAGACGATCGGCT
>JBFGAX010000137.1:0-4225 GCA_041567895.1 Acidimicrobiia bacterium | reverse complement strand
TGGCCGTTGCTGACGTCGGAAATCTCCTCGAGGCGAAGCTTCACGAGCAGGCGCACGACCCCGACGGGCAGCTTCTCATCGACGCCGAATCGGATCCCGCCCTTTGAACGCGGATACCTGGCAATGGCATCGCTTGCCCGGTCGAGCACGGTGCCGCTCATCGGAAAGTAGCTGCAATGGGCCTTGAATGCGTCATAGCCGGCGACACCTTTTCCGTCGAGGATGAAGGCCGGCATGGCGTATTTCAAGCTTTCGTCCGCGTGGGGGAGAAGGGACTTGAGTGTCTTGCGAAGCGCCATCAACGTTTCGCGTTGCGGCGAGTCGACAGCGGCTAGATACCGGTCGACCAGGGCCGCCCCTTCTTCAGTATCGGCCGACGTTCGCGTTGGCCTGGCCACCTCAGACACCGCCTCCGCACAGCATGCGAGACACGGGACCCAGATCGTCGTCCACGTACTCGAATACCTCACTCCAGTACCACTCATATCCCGAGCCGTCGATGACGATCTCCATGACTCCGTCGCCGTTGAGATCGGCCACCGCTGCAACCTCTGCCGATTCGACACTTGTTGCGAGTCCCACATCGCCAGCTTCAAACACCGAATCGTGGAGGATCGCCGTCTCCACCTCTCCCTCGATCACGCGGCGGAGGAAAATCAAACTGAAAACGCCCTCCTCTCGCAAATAGCTTGCCGCCCCTGGATGCCGCGCTGCGACGATGACTTCATGTACTCCGTCGCCCTCGAGGTCGGTTCTGATCACCTGAGCCAGTTCGATCGGTGCGTTCGGATAGCCGCGTCGTCCCATGAGCTGGGCAGTTTGGTCGATGTATGCCTGGGGAGAGTCAGATGAAATTTCCACGATGTGAGGTACGGGATTCCAACTCCCGCCGGTCCACACCCCGCTGTCCAAAGGGGGATCGACTTCGAGAGACCACGCAGGCGAACCTATATCTTCGTAGGGATGCAGCTCGACGAGCCGCGCATCCCGAACTCCGTTGACGGTCGCAGCTTGAAGCCGCTGACCTGCAACGGCGGGCGGTTCGATCCAATCGTCGTCGGCCACGCTGTGCCATTCGCCGTCCCACCAACCGAGGACGCAGGAAGATGATGCGGCAACCGCCGCGCCCGGCGGTGTCAAGGATGTCGTCGTTGATGCCGTTGTTGAAGTGCTCGAAGGCGTTGTCGTGCTCGGAGTCGTAGACGAAGAAGCAGCTATCGAAGAGGTGGTTGAGCTCGTGGTGGTGGCGGTGTCCGGCACGGTGGTACTGGTTGAAGCTCCGGTTTCTCCTTCGCCGCACGCCGCGAGAAAGACGGCCGCTACGAGAACCGGTGCGATCCAACGAGACCGTGCCATTGCCGTTACGTTAGGCGCTGTTTCGACAATCGAAGACGGTTAGTGCCGGGTTCGATATCCAGCTAGTCGGGTGGTCCGAGAATGCCGAGGTTCGGGATGAACGGACCCACCGCGTCGCGGTATCGGCCGGCGATGGCGGCCATGGCCTGAGCTTGATGGTTGAGATCGTGTATGGCCCAGGCTGCAAGGATGTTGTCCGTCGTCACTTCGCCCAGAGTCGGATGGGTGCCTCGCACCGTTTTGAGATCGAGATCTGTGAGTCTGCTGAGATTGCCCGCCCGCAGCGATTCGAACTCCTCGAGCATCTCGTTTACGCTGCGAGACGGATCAGGTCCGCCCGGGTTGACGCCCGGGATGGCCCCGCCCGGATTCTCGAGCAGATGAGCGATTCGCTGCACCCACGCACGCTGTTCGGTTGTCACCAGGTGAACCAACACGGTGTGGGCCGACCATTCCTCGCCGACAGACGCGTGAAGCCACGGCTCCGGCAAATCACGGTACAGGGCCCGGAGCACGGCCGGCCCCCGCTCGAGCAGAGGCAAGACTTCAGCCAGGTCGATCATGATCGGAACCTAGCGGAGTGTCGCCGTTTCCGGACGTTGGTGTTCCGGCGAGTCACATGCCCGGCAAAGCGCCAGGCGGGAGCCGCTCACGACTCGCGTGATGAGGAAGCGAGAATTGGAGCGAAGCCACAGCTCAGGGCGAGGTCCGGGCTTCGAAAAGACGTTATGGCGGCGATGGTCGAGCCGCTCGTGCTGATGTCGAGCACCTGGAGCCCGTCAACCATGAGTGACCCATCGGGTCCCGGGGTATACGTCGCCATGGCAGGTTGGCCGTTGGCTCGGCCCATGACCATCATGACGCCGTACGGCCGAGCTGGCACGAAGATGGCCGCTTCCACAAAGGCCGCCACATCGGCAACTCCCCGATACCAGGTTGTCAATGGCGGCATCGACAGCCGCACATCGTCGCTTACGGTCGCAATGAACTCAGAGATATCTGCCAGCTCCCAGGCGCGCATGTACCTCGCAAGCAAGGCCTTCACGGCGGGGTCGTCGGGGTCGGCGGAAGAGATCATCGGAGATGCGTTGATGACCTCGCGCGCGCGAAAGAGCAAGCTGTTCACAGCCGAAGTCGATGTGTTGAGAACCTCGGCTACTTCCTCATGGGAAAAGTCCAGCACATCGTGTAACAGCAGAGCGGCCCGCTGACGTGCCGACAGCTGTTGGAGAGCTGCGACGAACGCAAGGCTCACCCGCTCGCGGGTGAGGGCAGAGTGCTCCGGCTGCCCACCAAGGCCGATGCTCTGATCCGAAACCGGTTCGATCCAGTCAATCCCCGCGTCCGGGGACTGTGGCATCGAGCCTGATTCGGCAGGGGGCCCCAGGCTCACCGGATGGAGTCTTCGCTTGCGGCCCCGGAGACGATCTATGCACATATTGGTGGCAATCCGGTACATCCATCCGGGAAAGGAGCCAAGCCCGTCGTAGGTATCAAGCCGCTGCCACGCTCGAAGCAACGTGTCCTGCACAGCCTCCTCAGCCTCAGCTCCGGATCCCAGCATGCGGTAGCAGTGGCGGTACAACCGAACGCGATGCCTATTGGCGAGTTCCCCAAATGCGTCGGCGTCACCTCTCCTGGCCAACTCCAACACCGGGCCGAGATCTCCATTGTCATATGTCGTCATTTGTTCCCTCGAGCGTTCTTCGCTCTATCAAGTATGACGATGCGAACCAGCGGAAGCTCGCGCCGAAAATGCCAGAAGAAAATCTGGCTACTACCGCGAGCATGATGGCTCTGGCTTCGTCTTGACATGTATAGGCCACCACAAGGTGTACGTCGTGTCCAGGAGGAGAACTCATGTCATCGCTCAGCTCACCGTCCGTCCTATTGACCGTGCGCGGCACGGTCAATCCATCCGATCGCGAGGCGACCAGGCAGTTGCACAATCAGACCGCCGGTTCACCGGAAGGCGTCGCTGCGGCCCGTTCGCTCGGTGATCTCAGCCACAATGTGTTCACCCCAGTGCCCGGCATGCCGGGGGCCGAGGACAATGAGCTTCTGTTCCTGGATGTGTGGAAAGATGCACAGGGCATCGGCACGTTCTTTTCTGACGAGCAGGTGCAACACGGCGCCAACATGATGTTCTCCGAGCGAGAAGCGGTGATATGGATGCCTGCGGAGGGCGCATTCGGGTTTGAGTTGTCACCTCCGATGCATCTCACCGGTCGCTATCTTGGCGTTGTGCGTGGACCGGTTGATGATCCACAGACGGCCATCAACGTGTTCCGGAAGGTCGTTGAGCCCACCATCTCCGACGCCCGTCGCCACGGCCAGATCTCACATCAGCTGTATGTACGGCTCCCGATGCCCGATCAGCCGGCGCCGGCTGAGGTCATCGGTCTGGATCTGTGGGCAGACGCCGGCGGCATGGGTGAGTACTACGAGTCGCTGAGCGGCTTCGAAGCCGCCTTCAGCGACGCCCCCCAAACCTCGGTCTGGGAGTCAGCCACCGGTGGCACCTGGACAGAGTGGTAGACCCACAATCGGCTACCAATATGGTCCCCCAGTGGGAGGTTCCGGCATCTAGCGATGGTCCCCAGCGGGAGGTTCTCGAAATAAGAGGAGCATCCGAGAATGGTCCCCCAGCGGGAGGTTCCGCAGGAACCGGAGCTGGGGGAAGGTACCGCTGCGGAACGAAGTGGAGCAGGGGTAGGGGGAAAGAAGTCCGATGAGGGTGACGTACGGCCAAGGTGGTCGGTTTCTTTTCCCCCTACCCCTCCGTTGCTCGCAGGCTCGCTGCGGAGCGGTACCTTCCCCCATCTTCGATGGGGGACCATTGGGTGGTGCGAGGTGGTCGGTTTCTTTT
>JBFGAX010000136.1:0-4257 GCA_041567895.1 Acidimicrobiia bacterium | reverse complement strand
GGTCTCACCGGTATTTGCGGGCCGCACCACCCAGAGATTCGGCATGGCACGAAGGGAAGCGAGATGCTCGATGGGTTGATGGGTTGGCCCGTCTTCCCCGAGAAAAATCGAATCGTGGGTGAACACCCAGATGCTGGGGGCGTCCATGAGAGCAGAAATACGGATCGCGGGCCTCATGTAGTCGCTGAATACCAGGAATGTTGCGCCGTACGGACGCAGGCCGCCGTGGATCGCCATCCCGTTCACAACCGTGCCCATTGCATGCTCGCGGATCCCGAAGTGGAAGTTTCGCCCTTGCGGCGTCTCTGCAGAGAACGCTTCGGAATCCGGGAGAATCGTGTTCGTCGATGGAGCCAGATCAGCCGATCCACCAACGAGATTCGGGACCTGGGCTGCAAGTGCCTCGAGCGACTTGCCCGACGCCTTGCGGGTGGCGACGGACGCACCGACTTCGTAGCCGAGATCGGGAATTTCGAATCGAGCACCGTTGAAATATGAGGTCCATAGCTCAGCCAGCTCCGAGTCGTCGGTGAGAACCGCGTCACGCCGCGATTCCCACTGCTCGCGCAATTCCCGTCCCCGCTCGGCCACGGCTTTGAAGACGTCGTACGCCTCCTGCGGAACGTGGAATGGATCATCAAACTCCCAGCCCATCACAGATTTGGTCAGAGCGATCTCGTCGACGCCGAGCGGCTCGCCGTGGGCGTGGCGAGTGTCCTGTTTGTTTGGCGAACCTGCCCCGATATGTGTGTGGGCGATGATGAGCGACGGTTGATCCAAGACACCGAGCGAGGCGCGAATGGCCTCTTCGACGGCGTCACGGTCGTGGCCGTCGATATCCACAGTATGCCATCCGGCTGCATCGAAGCGCTTCGCCACATTGTCCGAAAACGCGAGATCGGTTGAACCCTCGATCGAGATCTCGTTGTCGTCGTAGATGTAGGTGACGCGTCCGAGCTCGAGATGGCCGGCGAGCGACGCCGCCTCGTAGGAAACGCCCTCCATGAGATCCCCATCTGACACCAGTGCATAGGTGCGATGGTTGACGAGAGACTCGCCAAACACGGCACGCATGTGCTTCTCGGCGATCGCCATTCCGATGGCGGTTCCGAAGCCCTGTCCGAGTGGTCCCGTTGTCGTTTCTATCCCGAGGTGGATTTCACGCTCGGGATGGCCGGCAGTGGGAAACCCGAACTGGCGAAAATTCTTGATGTCATCGAGCGTCAGCGGAAATCCAGAGAGATGGAGCAATGCATACAACAGCATCGAGGCGTGACCGTTGGAAACGACGAATCGGTCACGATCGAACCATTCGGGATGCGACGGGTCGACCGTCAGAAACCTGGTCCACAAGACCGTGGCTATATCAGCCATCCCCATCGGTGCACCCGGGTGTCCGCTGTTTGCGGCCTGGACGGCGTCCATCGCAAGCGTCTTGATCGTGTTAACAGCCAGCTGTTCGGTCATCAGCTCCCTCGGTTGAGACACCGCACTCTACGACACGGGTCGAAGAGGAGAATCGAGCCGAGAAGCGGGTTTTTCGCGTTCTAGGTTGCAGCGACCGCCGCCTCCTGAGCGTGATACGACGACCTCACGAGCGGTCCCGACTCGACGTGAGAGATTCCCATGGCCATACCCGCCTTTGCATACCGATCGAACTCGACCGGTTCGACAAATCTGTCAATCGGCCGATGTTTGGCCGATGGCCGGAGATACTGGCCGATGGTCACGATGTCAACGCCGACCGCCCGCATGTCGGCAAGGGTTCCGATGATCTCATCCTCCGTCTCCCCCATTCCGACGATCAGCCCCGACTTTGTCGTCATCGTTTCATCTATCCACTTGGCGCGAGCCAGCAACGTGAGCGACCGTCCGTAGTTGGCCGCAGTTCGAATGTCGCGCTGGAGCCGGAGCACCGTTTCGGTGTTGTGATTGAGAATCTTCGGATGTGCATCGAGAACCGTTTTCAGATCTTCCCGCCTGCCCTTGAAGTCAGGGATGAGTACCTCAACATCACAATCGGGAACCCGTCGGTGGATCTCTTGGATGGTCCTGGCGAAGATGGACGAACCCCCGTCCGGCAGATCATCGCGATTGACGGATGTGAGTACTGCGTGCTTCAGGCCCATCGTCGCAACCGCGTCGGCCGCACGTTCGGGCTCGAGCACGTCCACTTCACCGGGCTTACCCGTGTTCACGTCACAAAAGCTGCATGCCCTCGTGCACACGTCGCCAAGCAACATGAGCGTGGCGGTTCCCGCACTCCAGCACTCGTAGATGTTCGGGCAGCCGGCTTCTTCACATACGGTGTTGAGGCCTTCGGAACGCATCAATGATTTCAGCTCGCCGTATGCATCGCTCTGCCTCGCCTTGACCTTCATCCATTCCGGCCGATCGGGTTCGCCGCCGAGTTTTCCATTGAGGAGAATGGGCTCATACCCGCCGTTCGGTGAGAACGTGCCTGCTTCAATCCTTTTGTCGACATCGAAGCCCTTGCCCGATCCGCGGGTGAAGGCTCCTAGCTGAATCTCCGGCTCGGCATAACCCATGGTTTCAACGAAACGGGGTACCAGTGTTTCGATGACTCCTTCAATGCTCACGGGTGTCTTCACCAGATCGTTGATACGTGTGATCGGACGATCGACTCCACAAGCTCTGATGTGAGAGAACGCGGCGAGGTCGGTGGCGACATTGATTGCGAAGCCGTGCATCGTGACGCCCTTCCTCACCGATATACCGATTGCGGCAGCCTTGCCGGCCTCGGTCCAGACTCCCGTGAAACCCTCTTCGGACCACGCAGAGATTCCGAGATCGTCCAGACTGCGGACAATCGCAGCTTCGAGTCGCCGCACAAACCCCACGTAGTCTCGCGACCCCTGCATGTCCACGATGGGATATCCGACCAGTTGGCCGGGGCCGTGATAAGTGACGTCGCCACCCCGGTCGACGAAATGCACCGATCCTGGTGGGTTCTCGGTGAGAATGTTCGATCCGTCCCCATTCCGACCCACGGTGTACGTCGGTGGGTGCTCGACCAGCAAGAGGTAATCGTCGGAGGTCCGGCCCTCGACCTTTCCCTCCCAGAATGCTCGTTGGAGATCCCAGGCTTCTTCGTACTCGAGTCGACCCAGCCACCGAACGCGGAGCATCAGGCCAGCTCCTGCTCCCAATCCCACGTCTCGAGATTGTGCTTGATTCTTTGCAGGAAGAGCACGGCGGTCGAACCATCAAAAGCCCGGTGGTCCCATGTCAGGCCGAGATAGCCGATGTGGCGAATCGCTATCGAATCGTTGCCGGCACTGTCGGTGGCAACGACCGCCCGCTTTGTCACCGTGTCCGTTGAGAGGATTGCGGTGTTTGGCACGTTGATGATCGGCGCCGTCAAAAAGGAGCCGTATGGACCAGGATTGGAGATCGAAAACGTTGAACCGGACACGTCGTCGGGCTCGAGAGAGCCGGATCGTGCTCGATCCGCCACGGCCCGGATGTTGCGGGCGAGCCCAACAATTCTGAGGCTGTCCGCGTTGCGAACGGTTCCGACGAGAAGTCCTTCCTGATTCAGATCGATCGCAATCCCGATGTTGCGCGCTTCGTGATAAACGGCCTTGCCTTGATCCGGATAGATGGAGCTGTTGACAACGGGAAAGGCTGCCAACGCATCGACAACTGCCCTGGCAACGAACGGCAGATAGGTCAACGAGAAACCTTCGCGGGCTTTGAAGTCAGCTTTGTGCCTCTGCCGAATCTGTTCAACCAGTTCGTAGTCGACTTCGACTGCCGTCCAGACGTGGGCGGCGGTCGCCTTGGCCAGAATCATGTTTTTGGCAATGCGCTGTCGCAACCGATCCAGAGCAACAACTCGATCGCCGGGGAGCAGCGGCACACCCTCCGGTGGCTCGACGCTGTGGCCATCCGGGGCCGGTTGACCGGCCGGTGCGGCCGGAGCCGTAGCGGGTGGAGGGCTCTGCGTTTGGGCCGGGGCCGGGACCGACGATGCCGCAGGGGCAGCCGTTGGGGGCGGTGGTGTGGTTGGGAGGGTGCTCGGCATCGTTCGTTTCGCCCGAGGGCCTCATCATCACCAATCACCACTGCGCCACGGGAGCACTTCAGTTCAACTCGACGCCGGAACAAAACCTGTTGGAGCTGGGCTTCATCGCCAAGACCCGCGCTGAAGAAAAGAGCAACGGTCCGGCGGCGCGGGTGTACGTGACCCAGGCGTTTCGTGACGTCACCGCGCGTGTGCGCGAGGGCATCGAG
>JBFGAX010000135.1:0-4359 GCA_041567895.1 Acidimicrobiia bacterium | reverse complement strand
GCTTCGTGACCCTGGTACCGACATTCGCGTTCTTTTCGTGGATTGGCTGGAATGGACCCTGGCTTCCGATCCTGATACCTCATTTCTTCGCGAACGCATACAACATCTTCCTCCTACGCCAATTCTTCCTCACGGTGCCGCGCGCGCTCGATGAAGCTGCCCTCATCGACGGCGCAGGCCCGGTTCGCACCCTATGGTCGGTGATCTTGCCCAACGCCAAGCCAGCCATTGTCGCGGTGTCGCTGTTTCACTTCTTCTTTGCATGGAACGATTTCTTTGAGCCCTTGATCTATCTCGCATCAAAGCCTGACCTTCAGCCGATATCGGTGGCCATGCAGCAGTTCAACGCCCTCTATGCGCAGCAACCGCATCTCATTCAGGCGACCGCTTTGCTTGGGATGATCGTGCCGGTTTTGTTGTTTTTCGCGGCTCAAAAAGTCTTCCTGCAGGGAGCGAGCCTGGCAGGCGTCAACAAGTAATCAACTGGCGTCCCGGGAGAAGCTCATGCTGATGCAATCGCCTGACGCTCCTACCCGGAGAGAGGACGTCAACGACGAAGCGGGAGGTCTGGTACGTGCAACCTGATCATCGAATCAAAGGACTGATAGATGAGATGACGCTTGCGGAAAAGATCGGCCAGATGACGCAAGTGTCGAAAAGCTCGATCTCGCCTGCCGAGGTCGCCGATCTCTCGATCGGATCGGTCTTGAGCGGTGGCGAGGACAACCCGACGCCGAATACCCCGTCTATCTGGCGGAATATGGTTGGCTCGTACCTGGATGCGGCCATCGAGTCCAGGTTGGGAGTTCCCCTCGTGTATGGCGTGGACGCGGTGCACGGTCACAGCAACGTCGGCGGATCCACCATCTTCCCACACAACATCGGGCTGGGATCGGTGGGAGACCCGGACCTGGTCCGGCGGATCGGTCGCGCCACTGCGCGGGAGATGATGGCGACGAGGGTTCGATGGACATTTGCCCCAACCGTGGCGGTCGCCCACGACATCCGGTGGGGTAGAACGTACGAGAGCTACGGTCGAGACCCCGACCTCGTATCCCGGCTCGCCACCGCGCTCGTCGAGGGACTCCAGGGGGCGGCAAACCACACCGAGGTGCTCGCCTGCGTCAAGCATTTCATAGGTGACGGGGGCACCACGTATGGAACAGTGCAACGACCCGAATGGCTCGCCAACTGGGACGGCTGGGGCCCCAACTGGCAGATCGACCAGGGCGACACCCGGATCGACGAGGACGAGCTTCGCCGTATCCATCTCGCGCCGTATGTATCGACGATCGCAGCCGGTGCCCGAACTGCGATGGCGTCCTACAGCTCATGGAATGGGACCAAGCTCCATTCGCATCGGCCGTTGATCACCGATCTGCTCAAAGGCGAGCTGCAATTCGGAGGATTTGTGGTGTCCGACTGGATGGCCATCGATCAGATCGATCCTGATTACGACACCTGCGTAACAGCCGCCATCAACGCCGGCATCGATATGGTCATGGTGCCCTTCGACCATCGAAGATTCATCGAAGCCGCAACCAAAGCAGTGGCGAACGGGAACATCGCGATGTCCCGCATCGATGATGCGGTACACAGGATCTTGAGGCAAAAGGTCGCGCTTGGCCTGTTTGATGCAACGGTCGATCCCCCGTCGCTCAGCGAGGTGGGGGCGCCTGCGCATCGAAGCCTGGCCGCTGAAGCGGCACGACGCAGCGCCGTGTTACTCAAGAACGATGCCGTGCTGCCTCTCACGACCGAATCGATAGACCTCGCCGGCGTTGCGGCCGATGACATCGGCTCACAGTGTGGGGGCTGGACAGTCGGATGGCAGGGTGCCCGCGGCCCCACCACCACTGGAGTGACGCTTCTCGACGCGCTTCGCGACACCGCCCCTGCCACCGTCACCTATGACCCGGTTGGTCGTTTCGCGGGTGCGAAAGCCAGCCGGACGGGCATTGTCTGCATTGCCGAAGAGCCCTATGCCGAGGGTCCGGGCGACCGGGCATTGCCAACCGCCGGCGCCGAAGACCGTGAAGTATTCGAAAGAATGCGTGAGCGGTGCGAGCGCCTCCTGCTCGTCATCTACTCTGGCCGTCCGCTGGTGATACCTGATCTCATCGAGCGGGCGGACGCCGTGATAGCTGCCTGGCTCCCGGGATCAGAAGCCACGGAGCTGCCGACACTGTTGTACGGAAAACACCCGTTCGAGGGAACGCTGCCACAACCATGGCCCGGGGCTGAATCAGACATCGTCAATAAGGGCGCCACGCATCAGTTTCCCCTCGGCTTCGGCCTGATGGCCAACCGATCGCACCACCTCGCGTGACCATGGCACTGTCATCGTCGACTCACCAGCTCGAAACAGAGGGTTTCGTTGATTTCGAGGGCGAAGGCTTCTACGCCATCCCCCACGTCGATCGCCTCGGCCCATTTCTCATGAGCATCGTCAGCGACAGCGACCATTGGATGTTCGTATCGAGCCTTGGAGGTCTTGCAGCCGGAAGACGGGATCCGACTCTGTCGCTCTTTCCTTACGAAACCGATGACCGTCTCCATCACGCCTATGGAGTCACCGGACCCATCACGATTGTTCGCACAGCCGCCGAAGACGGCACGTGGGCGCCCTTGAGCGGGATTCCATCGGCGGATATCCAGCGCAATCTCTACAAATCTGTAGCCGGCAACAAAGTCATCTTCGAAGAGGTCCACCGCGGCCTTGATCTGGCATTTCGATATCGATGGTCAAACAGCGATCGATACGGTTTCGTGAGAACCGCAACGCTGCACAACTTCGGTTCGAACGACGTGACCATACGTTTGCTGGACGGGTTGTTGAACCTGCTCCCCTTCGGGGTCAATCCGGCGCAACAGCAGGCCACGAGCAATTTGATCAATGCGTACAAGCGCAGCGAGATCATTGATGCAGCAAGCCGTCTCGCGGTCTACTCACTCGAGTCTCGAGTGGTCGACCGGCCTGAACCGGCAGAATCATTGGGTGCTTCGGTGGCCTGGTCGGCCGGGCTCGATCGTGCTCAACTCACTGTCGATCCGGAGGCTGTCAACCGGTTTCGTCGAGGCATCGCTGAGCCCGCCGTCTCACCGGTTACGGGAAAACCGGGCGCCTATCTCTTGCTTGGCGACATTGAGCTCGAACCTGACGAGGAGACGCGCTGGACGATCGTCGCGGACGTGAATCAAAGCCAGGACCGTGTGGTCGAGTTGCTCAATCACCTCGGTGCATCGGATACCACCCTGGCGGACGTCACCGCATCAATTCGCTCCGGGTCAACGGCACTGGTTGCGATGATGGCCGCTGCCGACGGCCTGCAGCGGACAGGGGATCGGGTGGCGACCGCCCACCACTTCGCCAATGTCATGTACAACGTCATGCGGGGCGGAGTTTTCACCTCGGGCACTCATGTCGATCGGGACGACTTCCTTGAATACCTGGAGAGCCGCAACGGCGCGGTTGCGCTTCGACACCGGAGCTGGTTGGACGGCCTGTCTTCCTTCGTGGACAGGGCCCAGTTCGGTCAACAGGTACATCAGCACGAAGATCCACAGCTCAAGCGGCTATACCTCGATTATCTGCCACTGACGTTTTCTCGCCGCCACGGCGATCCCAGCCGACCATGGAATGAATTCTCGATTCGCGTCCGTGATCCGGACGGAGCGCCGATCGTCTACTACGAAGGCAATTGGAGGGACATCTTCCAAAACTGGGAAGCACTCTGTCTGAGCTTCCCCGAGTTCCTACCCCACGTCGTATCAGTCTTCCTCAATGCGTCGACTGCGGAGGGATTCAACCCGTACCGCATCACAAGCACCGGAATCGATTGGGAGGTACCCGAGCCCGACAACCCCTGGAGCAACATCGGCTACTGGGGTGATCACCAGATCGTGTATCTGCACCGCCTTCTCGAGACAACGAATGACTTCCTCCCTGGAACCGTGAGAAACATGCTCGACCGCGCCTGGTTCTCCTACGCCGACAGCCCATATCGGCTGGCTCCATACGAAGACCTGGTTGCCAACCCGAAGGCCACCATCCGCTATGACGCTACGGCCGCTGACAACACCGCTTCACGCGTCGAGGCACATGGACAAGACGGAAGCCGGATGTGGACGGCGGACAACCAGGTCCATCTCGTGACCATGGTGGAGAAGCTGCTGGTTCCGGCGCTGTCGAAGCTCTCTAATTTCGTGCCCGGCGGTGGCATTTGGATGAATACACAGCGCCCCGAATGGAACGACGCAAATAACGCACTCGTGGGCCACGGCTTGTCGATGGTCACGCTGTGCCACCTTCGAAGCTATCTGAAGTTCCTCGCCAGCGTGTTGCGAGAATCGGACCTC
>JBFGAX010000134.1:0-4374 GCA_041567895.1 Acidimicrobiia bacterium | reverse complement strand
CTGCTGGCGGTGTCCACTCCCGGCCACTCCTATGGCCACCAGAGCGTGTTGCTCAGAACGCCTGAGGTCGACCTGTTCTTCGCGGGCGACATGGTCTTCACCGATACCCAGCTCGTGGGAGACGGAATTCCCGGGGTCTGGCCGCCACCCGGGAGAGCAAACGGGAGATCGTTGCCTACGCCAAGGAGCGTCCTACCGTCTTCCTGCCGGCCCACGATCCGGCAGCTCCCACCCGCCTGGCTGACTCGGTCACCGTCTTCTGATTTCGCAACCTCCTCGGCAACCATGGCAACCTGCTAGGTGACCGCCACGAAGCCCACGTCCTAGTTCATCTGGCTCCACCTCCGACGGTTGATCTCTGATTCTTGCTCGCAGATGGGCTGGGTCACGGTCACGAACTGAGACTGAGATCATGACGCAGTCCTCTAGCTGGCAACAAGTGTGACGTTCACACTGGTGAGGTGGGAGAAGGTGATCAGAGATGCGGGTCCCGACACCCGCGGTTTTAGATAGATAGCGATCGAAGCGAAAGGACCCCGATATGTTTGATCGACTAAAAGACAGGTTTGCCTCCCCAGATTTCCTAGGCGTATTCCTCGTTGTTGTTGGCTTGCTGATGTTTGTTGCGATTTTCTTCGTTGCGTTTCCCGTGCTGTCGAACCCGGTTGCAGCCTATGACGAGTGGTTTCCGCAAGACGATTCTCCGGTCGAGTCGGTGGTGGAAGAGGTCGCGGCTCCGGCGGGCCCGGTTGCCGCGTTCCGGTTTGAGGCAGATTCGGTTTTCTTCGAGCCAGAAGAGGGGTCGGAGGAAGAACCGCAAGCGACCTACACGGTGAGGTTCGACGATCGGTCCGAAGCTGGAGATGCCGAGATAGTGGCGTGGGCTTGGGAGTTCGGTGACGGCGCCGAGTCCAGCCGCCCCAATGCCGTGCATGAGTACGAAGGCCCGGGGGCTTATGAGGTGCGCCTCGAGGTGGAGGATCTCAACGGCGAGACGAGCACAGTCGTGGGAGAGATCGAGGTGCCTGAGGAGGGCATCAACTCTGGTCGCATCGAAGGCGAAGGGATCGATCTAGGGGCGATCGAAGCAGCCGTTGAGGACGCAGTGGTTGCCTTGGAAGGCTCGGTGGATGACACGCTGGGCACTATTCGCGACACTTCGCGAAATATGGGAGTAGTGACTCTCTTTGCATTGGCAGCGATAGCAACAACTGTCGTGGCGTGGCGACTCACTCGTGCCGGCGTCATGCTGCTACGGCCGGCGCAGGAGATGCGCCTCAAGGTGAAGTCCGCCGACATGCACGTCGACATTGGCAAGGAGCACCTGGTCGAGGCAATCTCCCACGATGAGGTCGACGACGCCGAAAAGCAGCTGGTCGAGGTGTGACGACGTAGTTGCAAGAGAACTCTGGGGTAGCGACCCTTTCTCGCTCGGCAGCTACTCGACACCGGCCGCGTTTCGGCCGCGGATACGAACAACTCGGCCAGCCTGTGGCCGGGCGGGTACAGTTTGCCGGCGAGGCCCACCTACCGCAGGCACGCCGGATTCGTCGAAGGCGCCACGGGATCCGGCATGCGAGGGGTTCGGCGCATCCTCGGCCGCGCTGATCTCATATTGCACCGAGAATGAACGGAGACGAACCAATGAATCCCACATTCAGCCGGTTGGAAGCTGATCCCACAGGCGGTTTTCAGCCTTCGAACGACACCCCGCCGGAAGCCTTCACCACCGGGGACCTGACCGAACGCAACCACACCTACTTCGCCACCGATGACGAGAGCATCCTGGCCGGGGTATGGGAGTGCGCACCGTCCCGGATGGTGTTTGAGTCTTACCCCGTGCACGAGATGATGACGGTTTTGTCCGGGTCGGTCACGGTAACCGGTCTCGATGATGATCGCTCCGAAACCTTCACCTCCGGTGATACGTTTTTCGTTGCCAAAGGCAGTCGCTTCGTGTGGGAAATCACCGAGACCCTGCGGAAGTATTACTTCATTTCTGCCTGATCTGAGACGTCGGCTCCTTCAGCGGCATCGCATCGTCAACGCATGAGCCAAAGTCCCGCAGCGCCCGCGGCCGACCGGGTTCCCGCAGTGCGTCGTACAGCTCCACCAGGGCGAATTGGTGTGCACGTTCTCCGTGCCCCCGGAAGAGTCGGGTCGAACGGGAATCGACCTGTGCGAGCGTCTTTGTCCGCTCGCCGGCGGGACGGGCTACGCTGGGTTTACAAAGCGTACGCGTAATGCGTACAGCGCCGGTGCCGCTTCCCTCGATCCGTGTGGCGGTGCCATCGCAGGACATGCTCGTTCTTTGTCGACGCAGTGAGCGTTGGCTTCCCATTGGCAGTTTCGGCTGGCGTTAAGCCCGAACGGTCGATGCTCGAAAGGAGCATATTCATGTCCACCAATCTCTTCGTGGGGAATCTCACGTTCAACACCACCTCGGCCGATCTCGAGGCGCTTTTCGCCGCCCATGGCGTAGTCAACAAGGCACAGGTCATCGAAGACCGTGACAGCCGTCGGTCGCGTGGCTTCGGTTTCGTCGAAATGGCATCGTCGGAAGAGGCCGCTGCAGCGATCAGCTCTCTTGACGGTCACAGCGTTGATGGACGTGATTTGACGGTGAACATCGCCAAAGAGCGGTCACGATGAAACCGGCTCCAATCGACGGTCAAAGGCGACGCTGCGTTGGATGCGGCCATCCACGCGTTGAGCATCATGACCACAAGACGTGCTCGGTTCCGAATTGTCCCTGTGTCGACTACAGCCAGGTTGCCGCTAAGGAATTAACCAGCAAAAAGGACGCTGCCAGCGCGACGCTGTAGCGGCGTTGACGGGAATTCGTCGGCGGCGTTGACAGGGAGGGCGGCTGACCGGCAGGCACCGCGTGATGAGTCAACGACCCGGTGGTCGCTCAGGCCCGGTCGCGCCACCAATGGGGACCGTCGACCCATCCCGTCTCCGGTGTTCCCTGTTATTACGACCGCATCCAACTTGGGCGATCCGCTCGATCAGACCGATTTGAATCCGGCCCGCCGGCGGCGATGTAACCCAGGCGCTGGATCAGATCAGCGCCACAGCGCTCGATTTCGCCGAGCACCGCGTTGAGCGCCGGTCCGTGCCGCGGATGCGGAGATCAAAAACGATGAACCAGACAATCCTTGCAGCGGAAGACCAGCGAACCTTGTCGTCGCCGGGTCTCGCGTTGAGGTTCTTGGTTACTGGACGATCACCCAACCGAACATGTCGGCCTCAGCGAAGTGAGGCAGAGTTGTGCAGATCACCAGGTAGCGTCCCGGCTCGTCGAAAGTGAAACTCCACTCGAACGGAGCCAGCGCCAAGGGAGGTGATAGTCCTACCCGCCCGTCCGGGTCGTTGATGATGAAGCCTGGGATGAGAAAGGGCGGGAATGGCACCACAAGATCGTCGAGTGTGGCGTCACTCAGCTCGATGTCGCCCGGCTTCGTACCCGGCTCGTAGATGGCCACCTGGTGGAAGGGTGAGACGTCGTATGTGACCGTCCCGCCTGCCGAAATCACCACCGTCCTTGGCACCATCTTGTCCGCAGCGTGGAACGACCGGTCGTGGCCGGAGTCCGGCGGGAACGGCGAGCCTTGATCGGTACCGAACTGAACGTAAGCCTCATCCGGCGGTCCGGCGACGCCCGGCGCCGCGCTGAATACCAACATCGCCATGAGAAGACTGGTGGTTACCAAGAATCTCGATCTCATGTGCCCTCCTCTAGTCATGCCCGGCGATCTCGGGCTCTATGCATCGCAGCCTATCCACCCACGGTGGCAGGTGGCGCATCACGATTACAAATGCCGTTCCAGCCCTTTCTGGTCTGCACGGGGTTGATCGCTGGCCGGTGAGCCGATTTCGAGGAGGCCGATTTCGAAGGTTTCTAGCCACTGGAACGTCTGCGACACCATGGCGCTCATGACTCGGATTGGAGCGCTGGCAAGCGGCGGCTAATTCGGTTCTCCACGATGTCGACCGACGTTCGGGCCACGGGGCTGATCCACATCTCGTTATTGACTCTCTACGATGCTCGGCGCCTCGGCGTCCGCTCTATTCCTTGCTCTCCATCTGGCGCTCGAACCCGAGCCGCACGGGCCATCAAGGGGGTGGCTTCGGAGCGGCGTTCTTGGCCGGCAGACGGGCGGAACCTTGTCAGTTAGCCTGCGACCATGGTGCTTCCTGACGGTGTTGTTACGTTTTTGTTTACGGATGTGGAGGGGAGTACCGCGTTGTGGGAGGACGCTCCTGATGTGATGATGCGGGCGTTGGAGCAGCATGATGGGGTGATTGATGCTGCGGTGGAGGCTCATGGTGGGGTTTCGGTGAAGCCGCGAGGGGAGGGCGACAGCCGGT
>JBFGAX010000133.1:0-4406 GCA_041567895.1 Acidimicrobiia bacterium | reverse complement strand
GATCGTTGGACATGCACCGGATTGCGATCTCGTCAAAACCGATTTCTTCGTATTCGTAGGCCTGCTCGGCCGCATCTGCGGGATTGCCGATGATCAATTGTTCCCGGGTGAATCCGCGATAGCCCTCTTCGATCATGGTCGCAGCGATCGCACGTGCCCGCTCGGCGTCCTCGAGAATGAGGGCGTCCTTGCGAACGATCGCTCGCTTCCCCCCGTACTCCCGGTATCTCTCGAGCCTCGACCGCCCGCTTTCCACGCTCGTCGCAGGCGAGGCATACCAGGCGTCGCCCATGTCGGCAGCACGTTTGATGCCGGCCTCGACCGTACCACCGATCCACCATTCCACCGGCTCGGGCGGTAGCAATCCAACCCGGGCGCTTCTCATCCCGAGGCGTTCGCTCGATACCACTTCTCCTTCCAGCAATCTCTTGACGACATTGATCGATTCTTCGATCTGCTTTGCCCGCTCGAATGTTCTGACCCCGGTCGCGGCGAATTGCCCGGGATCGGTGCCGATGCCGGTTTGGACGATGAATCGACCGTGGGTCATGGAGGCCAGGGTCCCGATGTGTTCCGCCATCAGAAGTGCAGGCCAAAAAGGAACGATGAAGAGGCAGCCGGCCTGCCGGTCAGGCCACTCGGCTATGAGCCGCCCGAGCATTGGCGTGTTTTGAACATATGGCACCTTCATGTTGTGGTGGTCGCCGATTGTCAACGAAGCGAAGCCGGCCGCGTGAGCCGCACGCGCTCGCTCAATCATGATCCGAGGCCCGTCTGACGGGTGGCTCGAGTTCAGGGAGATACTGAATTGCATGATGTCCCGTTCTTCACGTCCTCTTGAGTCCAGCTCGGAGACAGCCATGTGCGTCGAGGTTGTTCTTCGGCTAAGTTGGCCTAACTGCCGGGCCTTTGGTGATGCTAGATGTCGGGCTGAGTATGGCGACGATGAGTCTGAGGAGGACAAATGCCTAGAACCTTGCGTGTCCTGGTGGTTGGCGTGATGCTGGCCCTGGTAGTGGCGGCCTGCGGCGATTCGGAGGGCACCGACTCCACAACAGAAGCTCCTTCGGGCGATTTCGTACCAACTGCGCCTGAGTGCATTGCGCCTGCTGACGCCGGGGGAGGTTGGGACTTTACGTGCCGTTCGATCGGTGGACTGTTCGAGTCTCTGGGGGAAACCTCGAACGTGGTTGTCACCAACCAGCCTGGCGGCGGCGGTGGCGTGGCGTTCGCCGATGTCGCAGCCAATCGCAGCGCCGAAGACGACCTCGTGATCGCTGCTTCTCCGGCCACGGCGATCCGATTCGCTCAAAAGCAGTACACCGGCCTCGAAGCCGATCAGTTCCGCTGGATCGGCGCTATCGGTGCCGACTTCGGTGTGTTCGCGGTGACGAACGACAGTCCATATTCAACTCTTGATGACCTGGTGGCCGCAATGAAGGAAGATCCAACAGCTATAACATTCGGAGGCGGTTCGCCGGTTGGCGGTCAAGATCACTTCAAGCTCTTGCTGTTCGCTCAGGAGCTCGGAATCGATCCGGCTGCGGTGCCTTGGGTTGCCTACGACGGTGGCGGCGAAGCCCAGAACGCGTTGTTGGGCGGTGAGATCGACGTATTTCCTGGCGACGTCTCCGAGACCATCGGCAACGACGATCTTCGCATCCTGGCCGTGATGGCAGAGGATCCGATCGACGGCATGAATGCTCCCACGACAGTTGAGTTGGGATACGAGACGATCTTCCCGGTGTGGCGAGGTTTGTTGGCACCCGGCGGCATGAGCGACGAGGCCTATGACTTCTGGGTCGATGCACTCGGCAAGGTCGAAGCCTCGGACGAGTGGGCCACCGCCAGAACAGAGAATGGTTTGTCGCCCCTTCGCCTACTTGGAGACGACTTCCAGAGCTTTGCTCTCGATGCCGTCGACAAATTCCGAACACTTTCGGAGCCTTTCGGACTCGTAGCTCAGTAGAGAAGCCAATCGCCAGGGCAGCTCGTGGTTGATCCGACGACCAGCCCTGACCCGGGGGCGGATCGATCCACCGGCTCCTCCGGCGAAGCAACTCGACGTGGAAGTGATCGCGCCCTCGGGATCATCGTCGTTCTCATTGCTGTTTGGTATGTACTGGAGACACGCAATTTTCAGGTAACGCAGTTCGGTAGCGGACCCGTGGGTCCCAAGACCTTGCCAACAATCATTGGCATCCTCTTCGGCGTCTTTGGACTGATCGTCGCTTTGAAGCCGGACGAGTCTCCCGTGTGGCCTGGCATCACCACCTGGTGGCGGCTCGTAGCGGTGGTCGGCGTCTCCTTCTTTTTCGGTCAGCTGTTGGAATGGCTGGGTTTTATCGTTGCAAGTACCGCCCTGTCGATCATCGTCGGGTTGTTCTTCAAAGGGCCCATTGAGAAGCTGGCTCCTTTGAGCCTCGTGTTCGCCGTCGTAATCGCATTCATCTTCAACAATTGGCTCGGATTGAGGCTGCCACCCGGGCTATGGGGTGGGTTCTGATGGAATTCACGTTGTTCGACGGATTCGTGCAGGCACTCACCTTCGAGAATCTGGCCTTTGCGGCAGTGGGGGCCCTCCTTGGCACGCTCATCGGCGTATTACCGGGAATTGGACCGATCACGGGCGTAGCGATCCTCTTTCCGATAACGCTGCGATTGGGACTAGAGGACGCATCAACGCTGATCTTGCTCGCCAGTGTGTATTACGGCTCTCAATATGGGGGTTCGACGACGAGCATTCTGCTGAACGTTCCTGGCGAAGCGTCTTCCGTGGTCACCACGCTCGACGGTTACCAGATGGCGAGGCAGGGTCGTGCCGGCCAGGCCCTCGCGATCTCTGCAATCGGGTCTTTCATCGCAGGCATCGGTGCAGTCCTGGGTCTGATGTTGTTCGGTCCTCCGCTCTCCGAGGTCACAACCAGATTTCAGTCTCCCGAGAAATTCATGGTGGTCGTGCTGGCATTTGCCACCGTTTCGAGCCTTGCAGGAAAGAGCCTGGCCAAAGGCTTGCTGGCAGTGTTGTTTGGCGTGATGCTGGCGACCGTGGGCGTCGACCTCCAGACCGGAGTGGTGCGCTACACCTTCGGCGAACTGAAGCTCCAGGAAGGCATGGATTTCGTCATCATCGCCATCGGACTCTTTGCGGTGAGTGAATTGTTGACCCTCCTCGAAGACAGCGTCAAAGGCGAAAACGTCGTATTTCAAAAAGCCGAGCGCGTGTGGGTGAGTTTCAAGGAATTCATGTTCTCGCTCGGCGCCATTGTCAGAGGAACCGTGATCGGATTCTTCGTGGGCCTGCTGCCGGGCACCGGAGCGTCCGTTGCTGGTTTCATGTCTTATGGCATCGAGCGGCGCTTGTCTGATAGAGACGGCACGTTCGGCAAGGGAGACATTCGAGGTGTAGCCGCTCCCGAATCCGCCAACAATGCAGCGGCCGGGGGATCATTGGTTCCCCTCTTTACTCTCGGGATTCCTGGTTCCGGAACAACGGCGGTGTTGCTCGGCATTCTCATATCGCTCGGAATCAGACCTGGCAGCGGCAATGTGTTTGAGGAAACGCCAGAGTTGATCTGGACGTTGATCGCCTCGATGTTCATCGGCAATGCGATGTTGCTCCTGCTGAACTTCCCGCTGGTGAATCTCTTCGTTCAGATTCTCAAGATCCCGACCTGGTTCCTGATGCCCATCATTTTGGTCGTCTCGTATATCGGCGTGTACTCCGTCAACAACAGTGCGCTCGATATCACGATCATGACGATATTCGGCGTGCTCGGATACTTCATGCGAAGAATGGATGTGCCGCTTGCGCCAATCTTGATGGGACTCATTCTCGGCGATGATCTGGAGCAGAACTTCAGGCGGTCGCTCGTCGCCAGCGGGGGCGACTACACAACGTTTGTGGACGGTTTCCTCAACATAGTGCTGGTTGTGATGGTCGTCATCGTCCTTTTCCTGCCGCAAATCCTCGATCGGACGAGGGGCGTAAAAGACGAGTTCGCTGACTCGGGTGCCGAGGTATAGGCCACTTCGAGCAAGCCGCCCATCGCTTGACGCATAATCTTGTCCCATGGAAAGAACCACCCGTCGGGAAGATCTCGTCACTATTGCACTGAGCCTGTGGACCGTTATCGGGATCTTTGTTGACGCCTATAACCACGTCGTCAATCCTGAGCTCGAGTCGTTCTGGACGCCATGGCATGCGCTCTTCTACAGCGGCTTTCTGGCCCTGTCCACCTGGTTGATCGTCATCCGATTTCGCTACAGGTCGGACATCGGCACCGACCTTTTTTGGGCTCCTCAGGGGTACCGGCCGGCAATGTATGGCATCGCCATCTTCGCACTTGGCGGGTTTGGCGACGCAATATGGCACGAGCTTCTCGGAGTCGAAACCAGCTTCGATG
>JBFGAX010000132.1:0-4454 GCA_041567895.1 Acidimicrobiia bacterium | reverse complement strand
TTCTCCGCGTCCAGCTCGACTCGACCCGGTTGATCGTCGATGAGGGTAACGACCGTCTCGTCGGGAACACCGGCAGCGTCAGCCCATTCTTGGATCGTGATCGGCCGTCCCTTTTCCAGCAGCAACCGGAAGCCGGCCCTGCGCAAAGCGCCATAGCTGTCTTCGTCGATTTGTTCCGCGATCCGCATGTGGGGAATAAAACATCGAAAATATTCGATATATTCCTTGACATACTGCAATGGGAGAAGCCGTGAGCAAGACCTCGAGCAAGACCTCTAGCAAGACACTGCAAATCACCTGCGAGTGCGACACCGAAGTGGCGTGTTGCACAGCCCTCAACACGGAGCCAATTGATCCGATCGAGGCTGCCAACGAGGCAGAAGTCTTCAGCGCGTTGGGCGACCCGTACCGCGTTGCCATTGTCCACCTGATTGCTGCCACCGGCGAACCCGTGTGCGTCGTAGATGTTGAGCGGCATCTTCCGATCAGCCAGTCGACGGTGAGCTATCACTTGAAAACTCTTCTCGAGGCCGGTCTGGTCAATCGCGAAAAGCGAGGACGCTGGAGCTACTACTCGCTCAATCTGCGGCGGTTCGAGTATTTAGCGCTGGTGGCAGGTGAGTACCGGCAACGTGCGATCGCGATGAACTGAGGAGGAATTGATGCATGTAACTATCCAACATTTCAACGGCTGCCCCAATTGGCTGGAAGCCGTCAAGAATGTCCAGCAGGCGATCGAGGAAGGCGGATTGGAGTCGGAGGTGCAGTTGCAACTCGTCACCTCCCCCGATCAAGCCGAGGCGCTCGAGTTTCGAGGGTCACCGACGATTCTCGTCGACGGCATAGACCCGTTTGCCGAATCCACTGCCCCGGTTGGTTTGTCGTGCCGGATTTATCAGACGCCACAAGGTCCGGCGGGTTCGCCGACGGTCGAGCAACTGCTGGCGGTGCTGGACCGATCATGACCATCGAGCGCACCAAACAGGGAAACCTGGGCCTGCTCGACCATTCCGTTGCCCGCCGACTACTGAAATCCAGTATTCCTGCCCGGCTCGGCTACATCGCACCCGACGGAACACCCCGCGTGACACCGATGTGGTTCACGTGGAATGATCGAGAGTTCGTGCTTGGTGCGGCCGGCTCGTCTCCCAAGGTGAAGGCGTTGTCAGCCCAGCCGCGGGTCGCATTGACAATCGACAGCCAGAGTGCCCCCTACGAGGTGCTCTACGTGCGAGGTGATGCCGAACTCGAAGCGGTCGACGGGGCGGTCCCGGAGTATCTCGAGGCAGCCCTCCGTTACATGGGCCCGGAACGAGGCGCAGCTTTCGCCGAACACGCCTCCGCCAACTTCAGGGACATGGTGCGCATCAGCATCCGACCCGACTGGGTGGGCCTGGTCGACTTCCAAAACCGTTTCCCCTCGTCCTATCAGGCAGCCACGTGATCAGGAAGATCAATCGAAGCGAACTGCTCGACCTGATCGATACCGGAGTGCAGATCGTCGATGTGCTCCCGGCAGCCGAGTACGGCGAGTCGCACCTTCCGAATGCGATCAACATTCCACTCAAAGCCATGGACGCCGCTACAACCAACGTCTTGGATCGTCACCAGTCGATCGTGGTCTATTGCCACGACGGGTTGTGAGACATGTCTCCCCGGGCCGCGTGCCGGCTCATGGACCTCGGCTTCGAGAACGTATTCGATTACGAGCTAGGAATCGCAGACTGGAAGGGTGCCGGACTGCCGATCGAAGGTGATGGGGACCGGCGGCTGACTGCCGCAGATGCCATGAGCACAGACATCCCGACCTGCATTCCTGCAGAAACCATCGGCGAGGTCCGCACTCGGATCGCAGGGACCCAATGGGACGACTGTTTGGTCACCGATTGCGATGATCTCGTGGTCGGTCGTCTGCGAAGCAAGCACATGGAGCTCGCCCCAGCCTCGGTGATCCGCGATGTGATGGAAGTCGGCCCCACCAGCGTGCGGGCAGATGAAGACCTGGCGGCACTCGCAGAGAGAATGGACCGCAGGCCAACGCCGCTCGTCGTCGTAGCGACTGCACAAGGCGAACTGCTCGGAATCGTGAAACGCGATGATGCCCACACGGTCCTTGCCGGAAAACGACTCGAGCGTGAATGGAGCGACTGTGAGGGCTGCCCCGGACGCTGGAAGTAGCCCCACCCAGGACTGAATGGGCAAACAGTCCATCCGGATACAGTCTCCACGAGACCGCCGGGTGCTTCGTCGACACCCATACTTCGGCTGCTCGAACCTGGCTTGGAACACACATACGGGGCGTTCGGTGGTCAGATCTTCTCGCTCTGGCCACCGACAACTGCACGGACTAGAGCGGTCTCCGGAATGACCTCCTCTTCTCGTGGTATCTGTTCGAACCCGACCCGGGCCACAACCACTCGATCAGGGTCATGCCGAGTTCTTCGAACGAAATCCGTCCGACAGGACGAAGTGGCCTTACGCCTCTACCGATGAAAACGGCCCTCTACGAGCCTTCGAAGGAGCACAGTCCGTTTCGCTCCCGGGGGGAGGCCCGGTGGAGAGTTCCGTAGGTGGAGCGGTGGTCCGAGAAACTGGCCGACGCGTGGCACCTCGACGGCACGAGATTGATGCGCTTCGAGTGCTCGCCACGTTGCTTCTGATTGTCTTTCACACGGGCATGGTCTTCGTGCCGTGGACATTCCACATCCAAAACCGGGAGCGGAGCGAGACGATCGGATGGGTCAACGACTTCATTCATCAATGGCACATGCCAGTGTTCTTTTTGCTGGCCGGCATGGCGGCTTGGTACGGGTTGCGATCGCGGAATGCATGGCAGTTTGCCGTCGAACGCACCAAGCGACTCTTCGTTCCGCTGGTCGTCGGGATGGCGCTGATCGTGCCTCCCCAGGTATACCTGGAGCGGATCTCGACCGATGTGCCAAACCGACAAAGTCCGATCAACTTCGAAGGCAACTATCTGGATTTCTATCCGGAGGCGTTCGATTGTTGCTACCCGAACGCCAACCTGTCGTGGCACCACTTGTGGTTCTTGATGTACCTCTTCGTCTACTCGTTGGTGCTGGTGGGGTTGTTCAAGTGGCTGCGGGGGAGTGGCGAGCCAATTCGAGCCCGGTTGACAGGCCTGCTTTCCAGAGGTTGGAATGTCGTGCTATTGCCTGCGCTCTATCTGGGCAGTGTCGAGTTTGCAATGCGGGAGACGTTCCCCAACAACCAGGATCTGGTCGGCGATTGGGCCAACCATGCGAACTACCTGGGGGTGTTCTTCCTGGGATATCTGCTCGTGAGCGATTGGCGCCTGGAGGCAGCGATCGGGCGCACATGGTTGGCTGCACTTGCGATCGGGGTCATCGTGATTCTGTTGCCGGATATCTCATCCAGGTTTGACGATGGCACCAGAGGGGTCGCCGAATGGTGCGTAGTCGTCGGCCTGATCGGACTGGGGCGACGGGGGTTCTCCCGCGAGATAGGTTGGGTCGAGCGGTTTTCGGCGATCTCGCTGCCGTTCTATATCTGGCACCAGACGGTCATCGTAGTCCTGGCCTACTTCGTGATCCGATGGGATGCAGGCATCGCCATCAAGTTCGCGGCAATCGCCTTCCCAGCGTTCCTCATGACGTGGGGATTGTCAGAGGCAGTGAAGCACACGAAGGTGACCCGCATGATGTTCGGCCTCCGTCCCTGACCAGCCTGACTCCGTCAGTTTCCGGATTGTGAATCCGGTCCATGCCGACGACCCGCCAGGAGTTTGGTGGGCCCGCTGTTTCGGAAACACGGTTGCGAGATGTGGTCGATGGTGCCAGGCTGGGGCGGTGCGGTCGCGATTTGGGTTCGCGACTATAGAACACCGAGCGTGAGATAATACTGCGCTGTGAGGTCGTGGGGCGGGAGATCCAATCAAGCGTCGATCAACAAGAAACTGGCTGGGCGTGCTGGGGCTGTTGTGGCTCGGGCTCGCCTTGGTGACGGTGGTGTGGGGGATCAACCGATTCGAATCGTATGCCGACGAGCGCATTGATGCGGCGTTGGAAGCAGCCGGCATTGCTGGGGCAACTGTGCAGGTCGACGGGCGGGACCTGATCGTTTCCGGCGTTGAGGCTGGGCAAATGGCTGAGGTCATCGCGACACTCGAAGCGATTGAAGGAGTTCGCGAGGTCCGTGGGGCCGTCGAGGTGTTGTCCGCCACGGTGACAACGTCTCCGTCCACGACGCTTCCCTCAGCGACACCTTCGACGACGACGCCACCTGCTTCAACCACAACCACCACCACAACCACCACCACAACCACAACGGTTGAGACTCCGACGCAGGCCAGCCTTGTTGCCACGCTTGGTCCGGGCAGCTTCCGGCTGTCAGGCGTCGTACCCGACGAAGAGACCGCCTCGCAGCTCCTAACTGCAGCCAACATCGCTTACGCGCCGTTTGTGGAGTCGGAT
>JBFGAX010000131.1:0-4579 GCA_041567895.1 Acidimicrobiia bacterium | reverse complement strand
GACAACTCAGGCACCGTCGACCACGGCCACCACGACGACAACAACGACACAGCCAACGACGACGACGACGACAACTCAGCCCCCGACCACGACAACAACCACAACCCTGCCACCGACTACCACCACGACCACAACCACGACAACCACGACAACCACCACGACCACGGTGCCGTCCGGCCCGGTCGTTATCTATGTCGCAGGCTTGACCGGCTCCTCGGAAGCGGATCCCGAGGCTCCTGGTGTGTGGGACGCGAGCGTAAACGTCGACCTCGACCGGACCGACGGAAAAGGCCCCGGCGCTACGCAGATCACATACACGGTGAATGGAGGATCGCCGCAGTCAGCAAACGGTAAGAAGCTGTCTGCGAAGAATCTGACCGGCTCATCGGCTACTTTTGTGATCGTCAATGTCAGTGCGTCGGTCCCGTATGACCCGGGACTCAATGTGCAATCATCCATCACGGTGTTTTCTCCGTAGCACCCGCTTGTGCGATACGACGCGGCCGATCGATGGACGCCCGACTGTTTTACGAACGATCGACAGAATGGGGCTACAAGAGTCCACCCGGGCGGTGGAGGCGACGCCCGGAATCGAACCGGGGTACACGGATTTGCAGTCCGTTGCCTAACCACTCGGCCACGTCGCCCTGAGCCATGCCCCGAGCACCATCCACGGCGAGGATGCCGGGTCCTATGACCGGAGCGGACGACCGGTCTCGAACCGGCGACCTTCACCTTGGCAAGGTGACGCTCTACCAACTGAGCTACGTCCGCGCGGTCGGCAGTTTAGTTCTCGGACCTGCCATGTGAGGTCCCGCCTGACGATCGATATCCTTTGCACGATGTCGGACCGTGATCATCGCTAATAGCCGAACCCCGTTGCGCATCGCCATCGGTGTTGTTGGGGCATTTGCGGTCGGCTACGTAATCGCGGGTACAGACGGATGGGGACCACCTGGCAGCCGCGAACAACCCATCGGCCAAGTCTCCCGGTGGTGTGAACGGGTAAGCGAAGGCCTCATGCGGGAGCCATCCAATACGCTCGGCAATATCGGATTCATCGTGGCCGGTCTGGCCATGCTCTCGACGCTCGCCAGGGACCGGCCAACGAACCAGAACCCCTTTACGGGCAACACACCGATCTCGCTGCTTTTTGCCGGTGCGGTGGTGTTTCTCGGTCCGGGGTCCATGGTCATGCATGGAACACATACCAACTTCGGTTCGTGGATCGACAACGTCTCAATGGTCGCGTTCATCATCATTCCCTGGTTGGTCAATCTGTCAGCCATGGGACGGTGGGGGTTGTCGACGATGCTCACTGCATATGCTTCGATCGTCGTGATCTACGCTCTCGGGTATTGGTTCATTGGGCCTGACCTCGGAATCGGACTCGATGTTTTTGGGATTTCGATAGCGCTGTGGGTGATTTCTGAAGCTCTCTACCGATGGTGGTCTGCGACGTTCCGCTGGCTATCGGGACTCATCGGATTCGCCGTCGCGGCCGTTTTTGGTGTAACTCCAGCCGTCATGCTCCAGAGTCCCGGGGACCATTGGTGGATCGTTCTGTTCTGGTTGCCGGCGTTGCTGGCGCGGCATCCTGCTCCCGGTCGCCGAAGCTACCTGCCATGGTATTGGTTGGGCGTCGGGTCGTTCTTGCTGGCCTATGCGATCTGGTTGACAGGGGTTCCCGACCATCCGTGGTGTTCACCTGATTCCATCATCCAAAGCCACGCCGCGTGGCACCTCGGTACTGCCTTTTCGACCTGGTGTTTCTTCAAGTTCTTCCGGACGGAACAACGGCTATCGACGAACTACCTGCCCGTCGACCCGAATCCGCCCTCAGCCCGATCAGACGATTCGAGAGAATCGACCTCCACCAGCTCGTAGTCCGGCACGCGAGTGATCATGAGCTGACCAACGCGGTCGCCTCGCAATACGTTGAACTCGGTGGATCCATGGTTGATCAAGATGACTTTGATTTCTCCCCTGTATCCGGCGTCAACCAGCCCGGGTCCGTTTCCCAATCCGATACCATGATTGGCCGCGAGTCCGCTGCGGGGTATGACCAGACCGGCGTAGCCTGCTGGAATCGCGAGGGAGATACCGGTGGGAACGGGAAACCACTCCCCTGGCGACAACGTCGTATCTATGCGGGAGTACAAATCGACCCCGCCATCGGTACGATGCGCCCTTGATGGTGTTGGCAGGTCAGGATCGAGCTTAAGGAACGATATCTGCATGCCGACGAGACTAGGCAGCAAGAGAGTATGAGAACACGTGGCTGACAATCGGCGCCCGGGGGCGAGGACTCCGTCGCCGCGCGAGCCGGGAGACGAATATCAATCGACCATGCTCGAGTTGCTGGGCCTGGCATCGGTGGGTGAACGCAAGTCTGATCCGCCTCCGTACGTGCCGTCGGTCTCGAGCGACATCTATCCGACCGTGGCCGATCTCAACTCCGTGACAGTCAGCAAGGTCGAAGGGAACGAGACATTGGTCGAGCGTCTCTGGCACGCGTCCGAGATCACAGATGTCGACAACTTCAAGTCGTCGGAGTGGGAACCGGACCTGCCGGGTGGACCTCTCGGGAGAGGCAAGGTTTCGATCGGCTGGTTCCCGGTGCTCCTGCTCGCGACACTCCTCGCAGGAGGCTTCATCCTTCTGAGCTTCATGCGTCAGATCCCGGCGACCCAGGCCGAGTCGATTGCCACCAACTACCGCACCGCAGGCAACAATCTTCTCACGTCGCTTCGCCAGGCCGCATCGAGCGCAAACCTGGCCACAGATCCGGCGACCCCGGTCGCAACCCTCACCAGTGGAACCGTTTCCGCAAGCACCGTAGAGGCACGGGCGGATGACCTCTCGGATGCCATCGCGGAGCCTCTCCCTGATCCGATCCCCCTGACGTCCGCCGATCCAATCGCAGCGTTGAAACCAGCCCGGAACGCCCTCGCCAAGATCCCGGGACCGGCCGGCGACATCAATACACGAATCATCGACGTGATCACCTACCGGACCCTGTTTGACGAGGCATTCGATTTCCCGACTCTGCCTACCGGCGCCGATGAGATCGAAATCGCCGAACTGCGCCCCGAACTGACCCAGATCATCCGAACGTCCACAAACAGCATCAAACAGCTTCCCGACGATCCGGCGTTCTCAACCCACAAGAACGCCGCTTTGAGCGTGGTTGATCGCCTACCAAGTTGGCAGGAGTCGTATCTCGATGCTCTCAGGCGCCAGGATGCGGAAGCCGCTCAGGAATTGAGATTCGAGATCGGCCAGCGGGTCGGAAATGTAAAGGCATCCCTGCCACAAGTTTTGCGAGACGTGGATGGGCAACTGAGTCAGGACATTGGTGCCCTGGAACAGCGCCTGCAGGCGGCCATGGATCTCCTTCCGACCTGACCCGGGGAGATCATCACTCGTCGAGCGCGGCCATTTCCCGTTCGAAGTCTCGTGCGCCCTGAAAGTCTTTGTAGACGCTCGCGAAACGGAGATACGCAGCTTCGTCGATCAGCTTGAGACCGTCGAGGACGATCTGTCCGATCTCCTCTGATTCCACGAGCGGCGATGCTGCCCGTGCGGCGTTCTCCACCGCGACGATGATGTCCTCGACCGTGCCTTCGGGTACCGGCCGACCGGCCAGCGACCGCTCCACGCCACGTCGAACTTTTTCGAGGTCGAGCGGTTCGGTGAGCCCGGTTCGTTTCTTGACCAGCAGGGGCAATACCGGGCGTTCATAGGTGGTGAACCGGTTGTCGCACTGCTCGCAACGACGTCGACGACGCACCGTTTCGCCATCCTCGGCGCGGCGGCTATCGATCACGCGCGTGTCATCAGCACGACAGAAAGGACATTGCATGGTTCCTGACAGTAGCGGCCCTCGCTGCTGATCGCCCGGGACTTCGCTCGGCGCATGCGGAATATGGGCCGCTCTCGCCATCATTCCGTCAGCGCATCCCCTCGGCGACGTCCGTCAGCGGGTATTCAGGAGGGATGGGGAATCAGGAGGCTTTGCCCCGGCTGCAAGGCACTGGAAGTCAGGCCGTTGAGTTCTTCGATGTCGTCGATCGTCTCACGAACGTCGCCCGACGAGTCCGTGAGCCCGGCAGCAATGTCCCAGAGCGTGTCTCCGGACACCACGACATACGTCTCGACGCGAGTGGCCGAATCGGAGGCTGTGCTCGCAGGAGCCAGGGCCATGAGAAGCACGGCGGCGATCACCAATGGGAGGACCAACACCCTGAGGATCACCATCATGAGACCAGCCGGCTGCTTTGAAGCTCCTCGCCTCTGTTGCAGCGCCTGTCCGGAGCCCGACGTCCCGCCGACGAAACCCGCTCGATCGAAACCGTTTCTCCGGTTGGGAAATCCCGGCTGCGTCCATGATGCTGTGTGTGTTGCCACCGTGCTTCTCCTGTCCCCGGCTCGTGTACATCAGTCGTGTACATCAGTCGTTTACATCAGTCGTGTACATCAGTCGTGTACATCAGCTGATGGGTGAAACCGTATCGCCTGACTGTGACACGAACATGTGTTCGATCACTATACGAACATCTGTTCGATAAGTCAAGGG
>JBFGAX010000130.1:0-4604 GCA_041567895.1 Acidimicrobiia bacterium | reverse complement strand
GGCCCGCCGTACTTGGTAGCGTTCGACATCAGGTTCCGAACCACCTGCCGCTGACGGAGCCGGTCTGCCTTCACGACCGCCGGCACAACATTGGTCGTGATGTTGGCACCGTTTCGTTCGAAGGTACCGATCATGACTTCGACTTCATCGACGACCTGGACATCCTCCGGCTCGAACCGCAATTGGCCGGCGGCCAACCGGGCCGTTGTCAACAGGTCGTCCACCATGCGGTTGAGGTCGCTGGTCTCGGTGATGATGAGGCCCATCATGTCCCGACCCATGTCGGTGAGGGTCGGATCTTCTGCCAGAAGCTGCGCGAGACCGTAGATCGACGTCAGAGGAGTGCGAAGCTCGTGGCTTGCGTTCGCGATGAAGTCGTCGCGGGCTTTCGAGAGTTGACGTTCCGCGTCCAGCCGCACCTCGAGTTCGGCCTGGCGTTGTTGGCGGCGCACGATCTCCCAGTAGATGAAGACGATCGCGATGGGGACAATCAGTGCGAGCAAGAAGAGGGCAACGTCGGCAATCCGCGACGAGGATTGCTCTGAATCGTTCACGGCTTCGAACTGCGCATCGCGCTCGAGAGCTACCTGCTCGGAAAATGACTGGTACCGCGGGTCGAGCACTTCGACGATCAGAGTCTGGGCTTGTCTGACGCGCCCGACCTCGATGAGGTCGAGAACTGAATTGAAATCGACTGCGAGATCTGCACCGAGTTTCGATGCATTGTTCATCACGAGCGGATCGGCCCCGATGCTGTTGGCACCCTGTGTGAGCGCGGTCACGGCTAGTCGAGCCTCCTCGATTGCTTCGTCTCTGGCCTCAGAGAAGGAGACGGAGTAATCGCGCTCGATGAGAGCCAGATTGGTAGCCATTCCGGTTTGTGCTCTGGCGGCTGTAGCGACCCGTAATGTCGAGTCCGCAAAATGGAGTTGGGCAGAGTGGTTTGCGATGCGACGCGTCGAAGCCGAGGTCGAGAAAACGACCGCCACCACCATGGCGAGCAGCAGCGTGAGTGCGCCGATGACAAACCACGCACGGCGCCCACGAAATTCGAATCCAGCCGGCATACCTATGTATCGACACGTTTGCACAGAGGTTTAGGTGACCACTGCGCCCGAACCAGCTGCTAGAACGGCGGTATGACGGGCAATATCTACGCAACAGACGCCTATGCGCGCAACGTCACAGCGAATGTGGTGGAAGTCGACGCAGACGACGGTCGCGTGTTGCTCGACAAAACAGTGTTTTATCCGGGCGGTGGCGGGCAACCTCACGATCTCGGGGTTCTGTCGGTCGGCAGCTCTGAAGGCGAGGATCAACTGGCCGTGGTCCGTGTTACCGCAGATCGCGACAAGGTCTGGCATTGGCTGGAGGGCGGCCTACCTCCGAGAGGGTCAACGGTGGAAGCATCGATCGATTGGGATCGACGGTATGCGTTGATGCGTACGCACACGGCGATGCATGCACTCTGCGGCGTCATCTGGGATCGGTTTCAGAGTCCGGTGACTGGCGGAGACATGAAACCCGGCCAGGGGAGGCTCGACTTCGAATTACCCGACTGGAATCCGGAGTTCAAGCTCGAGGTGGAGGCCGAGCTCAATCGTCAGCTCGAACTCAGACGACGGGTGGACGTGTCGTTCCTTCCGAGGGGCGAGGCGGATCAGGATCCAAGCCTCATCCGAACCAAGGTCTCGCTGCTCCCTCCGGAGTTGGAGGAGGTGAGAGTGATCGATATCGTCGGTCTCGATCGCCAGGCCGACGGCGGTACCCACGTTCACAACACCGGAGAGGTCGGCGTCGTGACAATCGGCAAAGTCGAATCCAAAGGGCGCGGCTTCCGTCGCATTCGGGTTGAGGTCAACGACTTACTTCATACCGTTTCATGATGTCAGGAGTTCATCCAGTTCGCCTGCCCGCTCGAGCGAGCTGATGTCATCCCATCCTCCGACATGGCGATCACCAACATAAACCTGTGGGACCGTCTGCTGGCCGGTCATGGTTGTCAGCCATTGGCGCTTTGTTGGTTCATCCACATCCACCTCGTTGTAGGAGACGCCTTTGGTATCGAGCAAGTGCTTGACCCGATCGCAATAGGGGCACCATGCCGTGGTGTAGATCGTGACGGATTTGTCGTCCGGGCTCGATATGGGGTTCGTCATGTTCCTCAGATAGTTCGCTCGTGCGGCGTGCGCATGTGGCTCACGCTCTGACTGAGAACCACCAGGGTCGAACAACCGTGAGGTCGAGACTTCTATTCCCGGATCGGGTCAAACTGCGACGGTCTCTTTGACGAGGAGGTCGACAACGTCACACAGGGCGTCATGGTTTGATCTGCCGTCGGCGAGCGACTTGGAGTACACATCGAGCTGGCGATCCGCGCTTGTGCCATGGTTGGCGATGGTGCGAACATGTTCGAGTTCAGCAACGCAGTCGAGCTCTTCGGCGTCTTCGCGGACCAGCTCCACGAGCTCGTTCGCGAGCTCGACGAACGGAACGAGTTCACCTTTGCCGAAGTCGATGAGGGACTTGTCGATTCCATAGCGCTCAGCCCTCCAAACGTTTTCCTCGATGAGCATCTCCGAATACTGACGCCATCGGCGGTTGTCCCGCCGCAGCCGGTCGAGCATGTGCATGATGGAGCGGAAGAGGGCCCCGATCGCGAGGCTGTCTTCGATGCGCGTCGGGATGTCGGTGATCCGGCTTTCCAGTGTCGGGTATCTGGCGCTGGGGCGGAGATCCCACCATATCTTGGTCGCATCCTCGATGACTCCGGCATCGACGAGAATATCGACGTGCCGCTGGTACTCACCCCAGCTCGTGAACGCCGGTGGGATACCCGTGCGGGGAAGTGCTCGAAACACGGGCATGCGGTAGCTCTTCAGGCCGCTGTCTGACCCCTCCCAGAAGGGTGAGGACGTCGAAAGCGCAAGAAGATGTGGCAAAAAATAGGACGCCTGGTTCATGTAATCAATCCGCAAATTGTCATCGTCAAGCCCGATATGAATGTGCATCCCGCTGGTCACCAGCCTGCGCACCACCGATTTGAGATCTTCGGCCAGGTCGTTGTACCGTGCAGCATCGGTGTTCATCTGTTGTGACCAATCTGCAAACGGATGCGTGGAGGCGGCCATCGGCGCCAGACCGTATCGACCCGTGACCTCAGCAACTCCGAGCCGTAGATCTGTCAGTTCCTGCCGAAGCTGCCCGATGCTGCTGCAGACATTGGTCCCGACCTCGATCTGAGACTGGAGAAACTCGGGGCTGGCCTGGTTACCGAGCAATTTCTTGCAGTCGGCCATCAGTCCCTCCGGCGCCTCCCGTACGAGTTCGCGCGTCTCGAGATCGACGATGAGATATTCCTCTTCGATTCCTATGGTGAAAGAAGGTTGCGGCATTTCCTTACCCTGAGTCGCTGTTCAACATAGTTGAAGGAACCGGACCCCGTCCACCATTTGGCGTGTCGGCGGTGAGGCGGTCCCGATCGGTGTCAGGCGTTCATGATGGCATCGATGAACGCGGCAGCCAGGCGAGTCGGCTCGGCGCCCCGTCGGAGGGCGATCACGAATGTTCGCGTGGACACGCGTTCGCGGATCAGCGCAAGGGGCTCGTCGCCTGTTTCGGCGACGGCGGGAGGGAGCACTGTCCAGCTTCCGGTCAGGAGAGCGAGCTGACGCTGGATGGCCGGGTTGTCGCTTTCGATGATGGTCCGCGGGCGGAAGCCGGCGGTGCGGAGCCCGTCGTCTATCAATTCGCGGGTATGAGAGCCTGACGGATAGAGAACCCAGGATGCGGGTTCGGCCGGGGTCTCAGGTCCGTAGAGGTTGAGCGTTTCCGCTCGGAGTTCGATTGTGTCGAAACCAGGAGCAGGACTCACGACCACCGCGATCTCATCTCGAAAGCGCGCCAGGCGTTCGAGAAGTGCTGCGGACGAATCGACAACCACTGACATCTCGACGTCGGGGTTGGCGTCATGAAAATCGGCAATCGCCCTGTCGAAGAGATAGAGGGCAGCGGCGTCCACCATGCCGACCCGGAGCCGCCCGGACCTGCCTTCGCGGTGTTCCCCGATGGCCTCGAGCATCTTCTCGCTTTCCTCCAGCACCCGGCCGGCGTACAGCGCGAATTGCTCGCCTGCCGAGGTGAGGCGCCTGCGCCGGCCGTCTGGCTCGACGAGTTCCGTTCCCAGGAGTTGCTCGAGTCGAGAAACGCCCTGTGATAGCGCGCTCTGGGTCACGTCGAGGTCGGTGGCGATTTCGGAGAAGGTGCTTCCACCGCCGATTGCGAAGACGTACCGAAGTTGCTGGATGCTGATGCCTGCGAGGTCGGCAATGGTCGGTTGCGGCGCCTCATTCGAGATGTTCAAGGTTAATACTTTCTTATTGAATTTATTAAAAAGTTTAATTAGAAAAAACAGTCATCAGCTCGTAACGTGGTAGGAGCGAGAACAGTCACACGCAGATCGACCCACCGATCGACCAACGGACAGAGGATGTACCGATGAGTGAATTACGGATACTCACGCCAGGCCTTGGCGCCGTTTCTACGACGCTGATGGCCGGCGTCATGCTGGCGCGCAAAGGACTGGCTCGACCAATCGGGGCACT
>JBFGAX010000129.1:0-4616 GCA_041567895.1 Acidimicrobiia bacterium | reverse complement strand
GCCTGGTTCTCCTACGCCGACAGCCCATATCGGCTGGCTCCATACGAAGACCTGGTTGCCAACCCGAAGGCCACCATCCGCTATGACGCTACGGCCGCTGACAACACCGCTTCACGCGTCGAGGCATATGGACAAGACGGAAGCCGGATGTGGACGGCGGACAACCAGGTCCATCTCGTGACCATGGTGGAGAAGCTGCTGGTTCCGGCGTTGTCGAAGCTCTCTAATTTCGTGCCCGGCGGTGGCATTTGGATGAATACACAGCGCCCCGAATGGAACGACGCAAATAACGCACTCGTTGGCCACGGCTTGTCGATGGTCACGCTGTGCCACCTTCGAAGCTATCTGAAGTTCCTCGCCAGCGTGTTGCGAGAATCGGACCTCATACAGATCGACGTCTCGACTCAGGTTGACGATTGGATGACGGCGATCTTCGACATCCTCGAAAAGCATGGAGAACATCTGGGTGGCGAACTCACCGACGCCCGACGAAAAGAGGTTCTCGACGGTCTCGGCAGAGCGTTCTCAGAGTATCGATCAACGCTCTATGCAAAAGGATTGAGCGGCGCCGTGCCGGTGGCGGTCTCGGCCATTCTCGATTTGTGCCGGATTGCGACAGCGCACCTCGACGACACCATCCGCCGCAATCGACGGTCAGACGGCCTATACCACTCCTACAACCTGATCCGCTTCGACGCCGACGGGTCTTCGGCACGGATAGAGCACCTGTACGAAATGCTTGAAGGCCAGGTGGCGGTGATCAGCTCGGGTTTGCTCTCGAGTCAAGAAAAGCTCGATGTACTCGAATCGCTCTTCGACAGTTCGACATACCGTCCCGATCAGCAGAGCTTCATGCTTTATCCGGCCCGCCGGCCTCCGGCGTTCCTGGAAAAGAACGTGATCCCGGACTCACACGTGACCGGCAACCCCCTGCTGTCGAGTCTCCTGGCGGCCGGCGATGTCTCGGTAATCCTCGTCGATCGCGATGGCCGGCATCGATTCAATCCAGCGTTCCTCAACGTATCCGATCTCGAAGCGGCCCTCGTAGCGTTGGCAGCCGACGAGCACTGGAACCCGCTCGTCTCAAGTCACCATGAGGCCACGGTTGACACATACGAACAGGTCTTCGGCCATCACGGCCACACAGGACGCTCCGGATCGATGTATGGATACGAAGGGATCGGGTCCATCTACTGGCACATGGTGGCCAAGCTCCTGGTTGCCACCCAGGAGGCGGTGTTCGACGCCGAAACGCAAGGTTCGTCGAGCGACGTGTTACACCGCCTCATTGAGATGTATTGGCGGATCCGATCCGGCCTCGGATTCGAGAAGACCGCATCGGAATTCGGAGCGTTTCCCATCGACGCCTATTCGCATACGCCCGCACACGCCGGCGCCCAGCAGCCCGGCATGACCGGACAGGTCAAGGAAGAGATCATCACGAGAATTGGTGAACTCGGGGTGAGGGTCTCGAAAGGAAACGTTCGATTCGAGACCATGCTTCTGAGGCAACATGAGTTCCTCACAGAGGCCACGCGATGGCAGATCTTCGATCTCGAAGGACACGAACGAGAGCTCGACCTACCAGCCAGGTCACTTGGTTTCACCTTCTGTGGTCTCCCGGTCGTCTACCGACTCACCGACGACCAGGCGACCGTTTCCGTTCTCTCCCCGGACGGTCAACGCACGACCAACTCTGGCATCGAGCTGGGCGATGTGGCCAGTCGTGTCCTGTTTCGGCGCAGTGGTGAGATCATTCAGATCGAAGTTGAGATCCCCTCAACATCGCTCGCTCCCCCGAGAGAAACAACATGAGTGATCGCCACCGCGCTGAAGCCGGGACCCCGGCGGGTGCCGACGCCGGCACCCTGGCTCCCCGCACGGCATCCGCCAGAACACCCCGTTGGATCATGCTTTTTGCCATCATCGTCGGCGCACTCATGGGAGCGGCGTGTCGGAGCATCGATGTCAGCGACGATCCCCCCGCAGCGTCCGAGGATTCCATCGCCCCTGTTGCCATCGAGGATGAGCCTCTCTTCCTGGCACCGGAGCCGGTGCCTGGTGAGATCTACTACGCCCCTTTTCCGATGTCGATCACGTTGGATGGTGACCTGGCCGATTGGGATGGGATCCCGACGGCTACCGCACCGCCCACTGCCGATGTCGTGATCGGCGCGACTTCAGTCAGATTCGCCGCAGCTGCCGACGACGAATACCTCTACCTGATGGGGGATGTGAGCGATACCAACATCATCAGCGGCCAACACGGGACCGACTATTGGAACGAAGATTCCGTGGAGTTCTATATCAACGGGACAGGAGACCACAACCTGACGTCCTACAAGGAAGGAGTTGCCCAAATCACGGTTCCACCCCTCAACGTGGGCAGAGCGCCCGGAGATCTCGTCGTTGGTGGCGTGCAGGGAGACACCGCAGAGGCGATCGGGGTGGTGGTGGAAACGACTTCCGGATACGTGGTCGAAATGGCCGTCCCGCTGAAAAATCGGGTTTGGAACATTCAACGCGAGCACGGCAACACCATCGGCTTTCAGGTCCACTTGAACAGTGCTTCCGAATCGAACCGCGACCTCAAAGTGATCTGGTCCAAGTTCGACACCGGCGACACGTCCTACCAGAACCCGGGTGTTTTCGGCACGCTGACATTCTTCCGGGTCGGAGAAACATCGGTGGACGTCGCCGAGGCGGCACCTGCTGCCCCTGCCGGGCCGGCGGTGCCAGACGACGCTGCGTATAAGCAGGCGGACCTGTCAACCCCTGAACGCGTCGACGACCTCATGTCCAGGATGACTCTCGCCGAGAAAATCGGCCAGATGACACTGGTCGAGAAAGACAGCATCGTTCCCGTCGACATTGCCGGATTGGGCATCGGAGGTCTCCTCAGCGGCGGTGGCGGCTCGCCCGATCAGAACACCGCCGCCGGGTGGGCAGAAATGGTGGACGGATTTCAAGATGCAGCGCTGTCGTCCCGGCTCGGCGTGCCGCTCTTGTACGGGGTTGATGCGGTCCACGGCCATAACAACGTCCACGGCGCCGTGATCTTCCCACACAATGTCGGTCTTGGCGCAGCGGCCGACCCCGACCTCATGGAAAGAATCGGGAAGGTAACCGCGTCGGAGATGATCGCAACCGGCATCTACTGGAACTACGCCCCTGCAGTTTCGGTGCCTTTGGACATTCGCTGGGGTCGAACCTACGAGGGTTACTCCGAGGACACTGACCTCGTAACCGAGCTTGCGACCGCGTATCTCCGCGGTCTCCAGGGTGACGATCTGTCCGACGCAGCAACAGTGCTTGGCACACCCAAGCACTACGTGGGAGACGGAGGCACGGTGTGGGGAAGCTCGACGACCGGCGACTACATGATTGACCAGGGCGTGACTGAAGCGACCGAAGAAGTGCTTCGAGATGTGCATCTGCCTCCGTACCTGAGTGCGATCGACAACGGCGCGCAGGCGATCATGGTTTCGTACTCGTCGTGGGCGGGGGACAAGATGCATGCCCAGCAGTATCTGATAACCGACGTTTTGAAGCGGGAACTGGAATTCCCCGGATTCGTCGTGTCGGACTGGGGCGCAATCGACCAGATCACAAACGACTATGGGGATGCGGTCGTCACCGCCATCAACGCGGGCATCGACATGAACATGGTCCCCTACGACTATCGGCGCTTCATTGGCACGCTCACCAATGCGGTCGAGGCCGGCGACGTCTCTGAAGACCGGATCAACGACGCAGTGCGCCGCATTCTCACCGTCAAGTTCGACCTGGGACTCTTCGAAAATGGTCGTGCAGACCAGGATCTTCAAGCCGAAGTCGGGTCCGATGAGCATCGGGCAGTGGCACGAGAAGCCGTGGCGAAGTCCCTGGTGCTACTGAAGAACGAAGGCGACCTACTCCCCCTCGACACCGACATCTCGCGTCTGTTGGTCGCCGGAGCAAAAGCCGACGACATCGGAGTTCAATCCGGTGGATGGACCATCGAATGGCAGGGGGCATCAGGTGACATCACAGTGGGAACAACGATCCTGGAGGCCGTCCGTGACACCGTGTCCGACAGCACAACTGTCGTCTTCGATGCGTTCGGTCGATTCGACAACGCAGATAGCGGAGGGCCCGCAGTTTGCCTGGGAGTGGTGGGCGAAGAACCGTACGCCGAAGGGTTCGGAGACAGCGCCACGTTGACCCTCCCTGTCACAGATCTCCGCATGCTCAGCCGGCTTGCCGATCAGTGCGATCGGGTTGCGGTGATATTGATATCCGGTAGGCCCCTCGTCGTCACCGACCTTCTCGACGACTGGGACGCTTTTCTCGCAGCCTGGCTGCCGGGCACCGAAGGACAAGGGGTAGCCGATGTTCTTTTCGGCATCGAACCCGTCACGGGCAAACTTCCGTACACCTGGCCACGAAATGTCGATCAACTCGGCCCGGACGCAACCGACCCGGAAACGCCACCCCTGTTTCCGATCGGGTTTGGCCTGGAAACCGGCTGAGCCAATCGATCAGCGACTGGTCGACCCGTTCTTCCGCCCGGAGCGTCTTGATGACAAGTGTTTTCAAGTGTTTGTTTCGCGGGTCGTGGTCGCTTGCCCACCGGG
>JBFGAX010000128.1:0-4618 GCA_041567895.1 Acidimicrobiia bacterium | reverse complement strand
GCGACGGCGTCATCGAGATCGGCCTTCTCGTGACTGGGTAGCAACAGAGCAGATGCCGCCACCAGGACCATCACCACTGCGAGGAGCATCATTGCGGTCTGCCAGCCGAATGAGCTGATCCAGGTCTGTGACAGCACTGCCATGACGAGGATGCCCGCCGACCCGGCAGCAGTGATGATGCCGAACACGAAACTACTCCGCTCGGGAGCGATGCTTCGCCCAACCGCGCCCAGCGCCACCACGAATCCGGTTCCGCTCAGCGCGATGCCGCCGAGCAAGGCAACTCCAAGGAACAGGCCGGGCACCGTTGTCACTCGCGCCGTCACAAACAGTCCGGCCGCCAGCAGTAGGGCAGACCACAAGATCACCAACCGGGCGCCAATTCGGTCGGCGACCATACCGGCCAGCGGAAGACCGAAGATGAGCGACTGCGCTGCGATCGCCAGGCTGAACACCTCACGCCCGGTGCCGAGCGTCTCGGTGATCGGCGAGAGGAACAGGCCGAGCGAGCGGCCAATTCCCAGGGACGCCAACACCGTGAGGGCGGCTATCGCCACGACGAGCCAGGTGCTGCGGCTCGTGGTCTCTACATCGACTGCTCGAGACATGCAGGAACGCTAGCTACTCGCCTCGGGTCGGACTCCACCCACAGCCTGCAATCGATTGCAGACCTGAGGTGCACCCCCAGCCTGACCCGGACTCAGCCGCCGGAATATGAATGACGATGGTGGCTCGATCGTGGTCTCGTTCCTCTGCCACGGATTCCGACGCGACCTGCACCAGGGCTTCGCCCATGCGCACCTCGTGATCCCGATGAGACCGGTGGTCGGATCCTTGGGCGCCTTTGCTGCCAGACGCATCAGTGCGGTCTCGACAGCGACGCCGTCGGTGCCCGGAACAGCGCCGTCGAACTTCATTACGTCGTCATGCCAGCGGCTCACCACGTAGGGCTCGGGCGGTTGGTCAGTGGAGTCGTTGACCTTCTCTGCGGCTGCCCGTTCTTCCAGAGACCGAACGTGAGCATTGAGCTCTGACATCAAGGTGCCCTGCAAGCTTCAGCGGCCCGTGTTCGTTGCCGTCGTCAACGACCCGGATCAGAACCTCGACCTGATCGAGAGAGATCTCTCCTTCAGCGAATGCTCTTTCCAGGGCGGAAAGGTGCCGCAGGGCTTGGGCGACACGCAGCCAGCGCCTGCCCGGGGCAGGGGCAAGCCGAGATTCCATGCGACCCAAGCGGCCCGTGTTCGGCTGCGGATCAGGTAGGACTCGTCGCGTGCTACCTCACGAATCACGTCGAAGATCGCAGCCATGGCCCGGCTGAGGTGCCGGTTGGCCTCTGCCGGCTTTCTGCGCTGGGACTCCACCCGCGTCACGCATGCAACGTATCAGGCGGGTGTGACACGAAACGGCGCCAGAACGGCAAATCCCACACGTCATTTCACGGACCCTGCGCCGGAACCGATCACGCGGCGGGTACGTCAAAAGACCATGAAGAGAAGACTGTCAATAGTGACAGCACTGGCGCTCATTGCCGTCGCATGCGGCACAGAGAACCTCGGCGACAACCCAACTACAACGGTGGACCCCGGCCGTACTACGACTACCACCATGCCACCCAACAACCTCTTCACCGGCGACCCGAATCGATTGGTGCTCCAAATAACCGAACAAGGGGGTTACGCACCGGTGGAGCTGATCGTCAACCGCCTTCCCCGCTTCTCCGTGTATGCCGACGGAACACTCCTGGCTCCGGCTCCGGTGCCGGCCGTCTACCCGGGCCCCATCGTGATGCCGCTTCAGTCCATCTCTCTTTCTGAGGAGAACCTCTTCGCGCTGAGCGAGAAGATCGAAGAGATGGGGCTTCCCGCCATCGATAGGGAGATCGACGACTCACTCGCCGATCTAGTTGCCGATGCCACCACGGTTATCGCAACTTTCGTCGACGCGAATGGGTCCGAGCACGTCTACGGCGCTTACGCCCTCTTCCTGGATGCCGACGAGCCCGTCTCAGACACAACCCGACATCTGGGTGAACTGGTCAAGCTGCTCGACAGTTTCTTGGCCTCACCTGGCTCGCAATTGTTCGAGCCTGATCGCATACAGCTATGGGTGAATGACGCACCGGACGTTGATCCCGACTTCAAGCACACCCTGCCGTGGCCGCTCGCTGTAACCCCCGAAGACTTCGAGCCCGAGGGCGAATTCGACTTCGGGTGTCACGTGCTAGTCGGCGATGCAGCCCAGGCCGCCATCAGCGCTCTCAACGCGGCCAGCAATGCGACATTGTGGGATTACGAGGGCACTGAACTGCAGCTCATCGTCCGGATACTGCTCCCCGATGAACCGGGTTGTATCCCCTAGCTACAGGCAACACCCCATCGCAATCGCCGTCCGAAGTCGGCTCTGGACGAAATGGTCGGCCTCACCAAACCCGCTGCGATTCGACATCGACGGATCCGTGCTCGCCGGGCCGGCGACTGATCCACTCCCCGGCGTGGACATCCAGGATTGACTGGTCATACAAGCGAGGGAAGATTTGCCGGGCACTCCTGTTGATGTACGACTCGTGAGCGCCCCGTACGACTGACATGAACGAGTCAGCCGTAGACCAGCGATGCTGCCAGATCGCTGTTGGTCCAGAGCCTGGGATTTCGACCAGGCCGTAAGATCAACGATCGATGACTTCAACCCAGGAAACAGCCGATCCCCGTCTCAGGCCGCCTGACGACGATGACCGCATCGCTCACTACGTAAGGAAAGAAGACATTGTGCGCGCGAACGTCGAGGGCGTGCCGGTCCGGGCCCTGTGTGGAAAGAAGTGGATCCCCAATCGAGACCCGAAGGGTCTGCCGGTGTGCCCGGTCTGTCAGCGAATCATGGACAATGTCCGCAACCGAGGGGCAAATTAGCGGACGGAGATCCTGTCAGCCGGCAATCACCCAACTCGCAACGTGCACCAGACAGGCCGAACCAGCCGGCCTCCGTGAGCAATTCGGCCAATGATCAGCCGGTATTGAGCGAGGTCATCGATAGCGTGGCGGCGTGACTCGCAAGATTTCGATCATCGGTTCGGGTGGTGTCGGAGCGGCCATAACCTTCTCCTCGCTTGTGAAGGGTGTGGCGTTCGACGGGGCGCTCTACGACGCCAAGGCAGAGGCCGAAGCGTCCGATCTGCTGCACAGCCTCCGGTTCGCCGGTTCGCCGGTTCGGCAGCAATTGCCGGCGGATCTGACCCGACCCTCCTCGCCGAGTCAGACGCAGTGCTGCTCGACGCCGGCGCCAAGACCATCAGACAGGCGCTCGAGGCCATCGGCCAGTGAGTCAGATCGACGACTACGAGCGAGTGACTGCGCCTGATGCGGCCACATGGCGCGCTTGGTTGTCCGCCAACCACGACAGCAGTCCCGGTGTCTGGCTCATCTTCTACAAGGCCAGGTCCGGCATACCATCGATTGACTGGGGCACGGCTGTCGACGAAGCCCTCTGTTTCGGATGGATCGACTCCAAGGCCGTATCCATCGACGAGGCTCGGTACGAGCAGTACTTCACACGACGCAAGCCGGGGAGCCCCTGGTCGAAGCTCAACAAGGAGAAGATCGCAGCCCTGGAGGCGGCCGGCAAGATCGCTCCGGCCGGCCAGACTGCGATCGACGCAGCGAAAGCCGATGGCTCGTGGACGATCATGGACGAGGCCGAAGCGCTCATCGTGCCCGATGATCTCGCTGAACTGCTCGACCCGGAGTCTCTCGGCAACTTCCGAGCGCTTTCGCCATCACGGCAGCGCAGCATCCTGGCGTGGATCGCCCTGGCGAAACGTGACGACACCCGGGCCCGGCGGATTCAGCAAACGGCAGACGCAATCCGCCAGGGCGATGCCCCGAACAACTTCTAGGCCGTCCACCGACGGCCGAATTGTCACGAAAAAGCCGAGTCGAGTTTGATCGAGTTGGACGAAGTAGGGAGTCCATTGCGTCCTTGCACGCAACCCCTTCCGAGAGTTCTCGTCCGCCGACTGGGGGCGCTGGTTGTCGCCGTCTCCCGGTTACCTGGCAGGCGATGTGATTCATCTGCCCGGCAAGTTCCTTCTCGCCGGTCAACGGAGCTTTGCGTCGGGACGAGTTCGTGAATGTTCGAGCCGCTGCGCAACGGCCCCACGTTCCAGAGCCAAGCCTGCGTTGCTCTCTTCGAACCGAGCGACAATCTGGTCGATTCGCCAGCTCGGGATCTAGGGCGCGCCTTTGCTGGGCCCGACCAGAAGCCACGTTTCCATTTGGCCTTTCCCTTTGACTTCGATGGTTCCCCGGGGCTCGAAGTTGTAGCCGTTGCTGCTGAGGAGGTCGTGGGTGGCGGGGGAGACCTGGATCTGGCCGGGGATGCCGGACGATTCCATCCGGGAGGCGGTGTTGACGGTGTCGCCCCACAGGTCGTAAGAGAACTTGTGGGTGCCGATGATTCCGGCCACCACCGGGCCGGAGTTGAGTCCGATTCGCAGAACGAGGTGGTGTCCGTCGAAGTCGTGGGCGGCGACATGGTCGCGCATGCGCAATGCCAGCTCGGCGATGGCTTCGGCATGGTCGGTGCGGGGGAGGGGCACGCCGGAGGCGACCATGTACTCGTC
>JBFGAX010000127.1:0-4623 GCA_041567895.1 Acidimicrobiia bacterium | reverse complement strand
TTTCATCCGACAACATTTGCCCTCTTCCCAAGGATCTCACTTAACAAGTGCATCCATTGGTCAAGTCGTACGACAACAACTCCAAACTAGAGATCAGGAGAGCTGCTGACTGACGCCGGTACCGGCGGCACCGACTTCTTCGTGAAGGAGGTGTACTCGGGCCTGATGGCACCGTGCTTGGTGAAGAAACCTTCCCCCAGCTCCGGTTCCTCCCGAACCTCCCGCTCGGGGACCATTCTGAGTTCAGATGCGGGGCGTCAACTAATCCCCACGCACAGTAGCAAGCACGTATAGATTCAGACTTCAAGAGCAGACGACACGTCTGCCCAAAAGGGAGGTATGTTTGTCATGAAACGGTTCCTAATCGTGTTCACGGTCCTGGTGGGGATGACCCTTTCAGCTTCATTTGCTGTAGGTAACTCGCATCCGCTTCCGGAGCATCCGCACATTTTGGTCCAGCGTCCGGTGGTGGAGCTATATGACTTCGGAGACCCAATCGGCGTGGTACCGGCAGTTGTGGGGGTTCGGAAGTGCATTGATCTTGCTGGAAACAACGCCCTCAAGCTCGGATCGCAGCATCACAACGTTCACTTCGGTAATGCGGGTGAAAAGCTCTTCGACAAGGCCGGCCATGTTGTCGCCCCGACGGCCCCTTTCCCTGGCGTCCCGTGGGCGAATTGCGCAGAGTTCCTGGAAGAGATCCCTTTCCCATTGCCCCCCGAGGATTAGAGCCGGCAACACAGTAGAAATCGAGAAGGGCCTCGGCGAACCAGTCGGGGCCCTTCCTGCGTTCGAAGCCACGTTGACTGCAGCTTGTGACCGGGTGCGGTAGTTATTTCTGAGTCTGACGCAGTGCTCGCAAGCACGGGTGTCTGACTCCCTTCGCTAGGTTGGATTGCGATGAAAGAAGGCGACCGGCTGGCTGAAGTTATGGGGGCGGTTTCTTTGGCGGCGGCGCACGCTCGGGGACAGGCGGCCGAGTCGCTTCTTGGCACAACCATTCTGGCAACCCGCATGGCCGGTGTGTTCGGTTTGTCGAGTGAAGAAACCACCGACACCTACTACACGGCTCTGGCCAGGGCGTTGGGCTGCACTTCTACCGCGATGGAATCCTCTCCCATGGCGTGGGGCGACGACATCACGTTCTCTTATGCACTGAATATCAGCGACTTCACGGATCTGGAAAGTATCCGTTCGAATCTGGAGCGGTATTGGGTACCGGATGGCGATCCGGAAGCCAAGGCTCTGGCGATAGCACAGACGTTGGAGGTCTTGCCGCAATTGGCCGAGGTGCCCTTGGCCCACGGGCACCAGGCAACTGCATTAGGGCGGCGCCTTCCTGTTCCGTCGGCTGTATCCGGCTTGTTGGCCGAAATCGACGCCCGATGGGACGGCATGAACCCGTTTCGGGCGGCAGCTGAGGATATCCCGGTGCCGCTTCGCATAATCGAGTTCGCGCTTGTCGCCGAGATGTATCGGCGGGCCGGGGGAGTGCCTGCGGTGTTGGAAATGGCAAAGGTCAGGAGCGGTGGCCAGTTCGATCCCAAGGTTTGTGACGCCTTCGCCGACCACACTGACGATCTGGTCGATGGTTTCGAGGCCAATTCCCTCTGGGATCTGTTCCTTGAACTCGAGCCCCGTCCACGTTTGCTTCTGGAAGATCGTCACATCAAGCCGGTCGCCGAGGTGACCGCCGATTTTGCAGACAACAAAAGCGGGTGGACGGTAGGCCATTCCCGAATCGTGGCTGACACGGTGCGGGTAGCCGCCGAACATGTCGGCCTGTCCGACGCCGATCAACGAGAACTTGTGCTAGCCGGCCTGATGCATGACGTGGGGCGATGCGCCGTTCCAAACGGCGTGTGGGACAAGCCGGGCGAGCTGTCTGACGGCGAACGCCGCATGGCCCAGTCCCACAGCCGTTACACCGAAGAGATCCTGGCAGCCAGCGACGCTCTTCGCCCGAGCGCATTTCTGGCCGGGGCGGTGCATGAGCGCCTCGACGGCAGCGGCTACCACCATGCCTCGAGGCTGCGCGACATTCAGCCACAACTGTTGGCAGCCGCCGACGTCTTTGCTGCCCTCACCCAGGAGCGTCCGTGGCGGGACGCCTACTCGCATAACGAAGCTGCCGAGATCATGCTGAAGGAGGCAGACAGCGGGAAGCTTTCGCTGGCTGCCGTGAAGGCGATTCTCGAGTCCGGGTCAGATTCGGCATCTGGCGGCAGGACAGCGACCATCGACGGGTTGACTCCACGCGAGATCGAGGTGCTGGCGCACCTGGCCCAGGGCTTGTTGACCAAGCAAATTGCCGCCCGATTGGGCATTGCGTACAAGACGGCCGACAACCACATCCAGAGCATCTACGCCAAGATCGGCGCCAACAGCCGCACCGCTGCTGCGATGTATGCCATGGAACACGGGGTCTATTCCGCTTCCTAGGGAGTTCTCCCTATCGACTGCACGGGTCGTGAGCCGTACGTTCGTGTGGATGAAGAAACGAGCTCCACGAAAGGAAGATCTCATGATCGATACGATTGTCGCACCGCACCAGGGTGCCAGGCTGGACGTCCTAGGAGACGTCGTTCGGATTTTGGCCACGGCTGAAGAGACCGGCGGTGTTTTCGGCGCCGTCGAATTCACCGTGATGCCAGGTGGCGGAGCGCCGCTGCACGCCAACAACCGAGAAAACCTCGCGTTTTACGTGGCGGATGGATCTCTGCAGTTCACTACGAACGGCGAGGTCACCATCCTGGGAGCCGGGTCGTGGTTCTTCGCACCCGCCGGCAACGCTCACACCTATCACAACAAAACAGATGACATTGCCAGAACCCTGATGCTGTGTGTGCCAGGAGGCTTCGAGCAGATGTTCGCAGATGCCGGCCGCACCCTGGGAGCAGATGAAACATCTCGGCCGCCACGAGAAGAAGACATTGGCCGGGTAATGGAGGCCACCGGTCACTACGGCGTAGACATCTTTCCTCCGACCGAATAGAACTGGCGACCATGAGAACGGTCAGTCACTCCGGTGGCTGGCCCTTTCTCATGCCTCTGATCCCGTCCACGCTCGAGCACCTGAAGATGTGAAGGTTGGCGCTATCCCGTAAAACGATCCCTGGGTGGTCCTTCGGAAACGCGTTGATCGTACGCGGGTGTCGGTGGAGGTCTCCCATCACCTTCTTCGCGGTGATGATCAAGGGCCGAGCTCCTCGAAGAGGGTGATTTGGAGGCCGGCCGGAGCTTCCAGTCTGGAGTTGAGGGAACGCCACGGGGTCTCGACCGGGGAGGCAATCAGTTCGGCACCGCCGTTCACTAGCCGCTCAGTGGCCGAGGTGGCGTCCGTGACCTCGAAGGCGACCCGGATGCTTCGGCTCACTTCACGGCCAACCTCGAGTTGATCGATCAACCTCCGCTGTGCCGGGTTGACGATCTCCAGGGTGGCCCGGCCCGCCTGGAGAGCCATCACCCTGGCGTCGCCATCGCTCTCGACATAGAACTCTTCGTCCAAACCCAATGCGTCTCGATAGAACGCCACCGCCTCTTCGAAATCGTCGGTTTCCACCACAAGTCGGAGCTGAAGAACGGCCGGCGATCCATCAGACGTCATGTGGGTCTCCTTTTGCACGAATGCGGAACCGGAGCGTATACGACAATGAATCCTTGTGTGGCGATGCTCAATCCGCTTCGAACGTGTGTACTCGTGACCACCCGACCGCAGACGGCGCACGTGAATCCTGGCTAGGTTCGTTCCATGACTACGCGATCTCGCCTACGCTCGATCTGGGAATGGTTTCTGTCCATCGGGTCATATCCGGGCGAGACCGATGCCCAGCGAGGCAAGCGTCGGATCGTGGCGGGCTACATCGCCATACGAACTCCGCCCACGTTGTTCTTCATGTCTCTCGGCTTCGCCGAGGGCCATGAGTTGACGCCCTTTGCCGACCTGGTCGCCGCGGTTGTTCCGATCCTCGCTCTTGTGGCCCTGCACTATCGGCCTCATTGGTACAGCGGGGTTGTGAACGTTTTGCTGGCTACGTTGTTGCTCGAGAATCTTGCTCCATCCATCATGACCGGAGGGATCGTCGAGGGCGGCTACCTGATGGTGTTTGCGCTGATCGTCGTGGTCGGCGCGTTCCTCGCGCTCGATAGGCGAGCAGCGTTCCGGTGGTTCATCGCGTATGTCGCGTCGGTGTTCCTGGCGGCGGTGTTGCCCGAATTCATCGACCCGATCCAGGACCCGCTGGCGAGTACCTCGAGCGATCTAGCCGGCATCATCGTCTTTGTCGGGCTCTTCCTCTATTTGGGCATGGCCTATTTCGTCCGGCAGCGGGATCGGTTTCAGCAGGAGTCGGATGATTTGTTGCACAACATCCTGCCCGATGAGATTGCTCTTCGGTTGAAGTCCGATACGTCGATGATCGCTGACGATTACGAGTCGGCTTCTGTGTTGTTTGCCGATGTGGTCAACTTCACACCGATGTCGGCCACGTTGACTCCAGCAGAGCTGGTGGGGTTGTTGAACAACGTGTTCACCACCTTCGATCGCTTCGTCGAGGAACTGGGGTTGGAGAAGATCAAGACCGTAGGAGACGAATACATGGTGGCATCGGGTGTTCCCCGCAT
>JBFGAX010000126.1:0-4636 GCA_041567895.1 Acidimicrobiia bacterium | reverse complement strand
CGTTGGAGGTCTTGGTGGGAGATTGCCGAACGCTCAGCGAATAGGATTCGCTTCATGCCTGTTCGTGTCTTGATTGCCAAGCCCGGGCTTGATGGGCATGATCGGGGGGCCAAGGTGATTGCTCGTGCTCTGCGTGATGCCGGGTTCGAGGTGATCTATTCCGGGCTGCATCAGACACCAGAACAGATCGTTGAAACCGCCATCCATGAAGACGTTCGGGGGATCGGGATGTCGGTTCTGTCGGGTGCCCACATGACGTTGTTTCCGCGGGTAGTGCAGTTGCTGGAGGAACGTGGGATCGACGACGTGGTGGTGTTCGGCGGTGGCATCATTCCCGAATCCGACGTTGCCGAGCTCGAGAAGGCCGGGCTGGCTGCCGTCTTCACACCCGGGGCACCGCTCTCTGAAATCGTTGAATGGGTGAGGACCCATGTTTCTCCCTAATCTTCGACCGCCGTCCGACGCTCAGGCAGGAGTAGTTCTTGAAGATTCACGAGTACCAGGCGAAAGAGCTCATGGCCGCACGTGGCATCCCGGTCCCCCGCGGCAGAGTTGCCACGACTGTGGAGGAGGCCGTAGCGGCGGTCCGTCCGCTGGTTGAAGAGAGCGGCAACCCGGTCGTGGTCGTGAAGTCTCAAATCCACGCCGGGGGTCGGGGAAAAGGAACGTTCAAAGAACATCCAGATCTCGGTGGCGTAACCGTTGTGCTCGATGGAATCGAGGGTGGGATCGACGCCACCGAAAACAAAGTTCGGGAGCTGGCGGAGAAGATGCTCGGTTCAACCCTTGTGACGATCCAAACCGGGCCCGACGGCAAGGTCGTCAATCGGCTCTACATCGAGCAAGGCATCGACATAGAAACCGAGCTGTACCTCTCCGTTGTGCTCGACCGTAGTACCAGCCGCAACATCGTCATGGCCTCGACCGAGGGAGGTACGGAGATCGAGGAAGTTGCCGAACATACTCCTGAAAAGATTCTGCGCGAGTCCATCGATCCGGCGTTTGGTCTCCTGGACTTCCAGGCATCCCGCATTGCTTCAGGCCTCGGCCTCGAGGGTCAGTCTCACCGCAACGGCGTCAAGTTTCTGAAAGCACTCACAGCAGCGGCGGTGGAACTGGACACCGATATGATCGAAATCAATCCGCTCGTATTGACCACAGACGGTCAGGTCATGGCCCTGGACGGCAAGATCAGTTTCGAGGCGAACGCCCTGTACCGCCACCCGGCAATCATGGAGATGCGGGACGAATCCGAGGAAGACGCCGCCGAGCTAGAAGCTGCCGAACACGACCTCAGCTTCATCAAACTCGACGGAACGATCGGCTGCATGGTCAACGGTGCAGGGTTGGCGATGGCCACGATGGACATCATCAAGTATGTAGGAGCAGAACCCGCCAACTTTCTCGACGTCGGCGGAGGTGCAACTGCCGAGAAAGTCACGGCTGCCTTCAAGATCATCACGGCCGACCCGAACGTCAAAGGCATTTTCGTGAACATCTTCGGAGGGATCATGCGCTGTGACACGATCGCAAGCGGCATAGTGGAAGCGGTGCAGGAGGTCGGATTGACCGTGCCGCTCGTCGTTCGGCTCGAGGGAACCAACGTAGAGCTCGGTAAGCAGATCCTGGACGAATCTGGCCTCGATGTTGTGTCGGCCCCTGACATGAAGAGCGGGGCCCAAAAAATCGTGGAGTTGGCGACATGAGTGTCCTCGTCGACAAGAGCACTCGCGTCATTGTGCAAGGTCTGGGCAAAACCGGAAGATTTCACACCGACAAGGCAATCGCGTACGGTACGAACATGGTTGGCGCCGTTCACCCTTCCAGGGCAGGCACCACCGAGTCCTTCGAAGGCGAAACCGACCACTCGGGCGTTCCGGGTCGGTCTGACACATATGCCTTTGAGCTGCCGATTTTCGGCTCCGTTCAGGAGGCGGTTGAAGAGACCGGCGCCGACACCTCGGTGCTATACGTGCCGCCCCCCTTTGCAGCGGATGCAATCATGGAAGCCGCCGATGCCGGAGTCCGTCTCATCGTCGCCATCACCGAAGGTATTCCGGTGACCGATATGGTGATTGCCAAACGTTTTCTGGAGGGGACCGACTCACGCCTTGTCGGTCCTAACTGCCCGGGCGTGATCACGCCCGGTGAATGCAAAATCGGGATCATGCCGGGATACATCCACAAACCGGGAAAGATTGGTGTCGTGAGCCGATCCGGCACGCTGACCTATGAAGCTGTCTATCAGCTCACAACCATCGGACTCGGGCAAACCACAGCGATCGGCATCGGAGGAGATCCCGTCAACGGGACCAGCTTCGTCGACTGTCTCCAGCTGTTCAACGACGATCCTGACACCGAAGGCGTCATCATGATCGGCGAAATTGGAGGAACCGCGGAAGAAGAAGCGGCCGATTGGGTCAGGGAGAACATGAAAAAGCCGGTGGCCGGATTCATTGCCGGGACAACTGCACCGCCCGGCAAGCGCATGGGGCACGCCGGCGCGATCATCTCGGGCGGGAAAGGCACCGCAGCGGACAAGATTTCGGCGATGGAAGCGGCGGGCATCGTCGTGGCGCCGACCCCGACCGATATGGGATCTGCCATGGTGCAGGCTCTCGGCCAGGGGTGACCGTGAACCTCGCCGTTCTCATTTCCGGGAATGGAACCAATCTACAAGCGCTGATCGACGCTTCGCAGACTCCCGACTTCGGTGCAAGGGTCGGTGTCGTTGTATCGGACAGGCGGGATGCCTACGGGCTGGAACGAGCGCGCACCGCTGGAATTCCGACGGAGGTCATCCAATGGTCTCCGGATCGGGACGCCTCAACGCGTCGCCTGCTCGCACTCGTCAATGGACATGACGTTGACGCAATGGTCCTGGCCGGCTTCATGCGAATCCTCGGAGCGTCGGCAATCGACCGGTTTCCGAATCGGATCATCAATGTTCATCCATCGCTGTTACCTCTGTATCCGGGCCGCGACGCCATCGGAATGGCATTGGAAGCGGGAGCAACGGCCACGGGCGTGACCGTCCATTTCGTCGATGAGCTGGTCGACCACGGCCCGATCCTCGCGCAGGAGCCAGTGCCCATCATGCCCGGAGACACCAGAGAACGTTTGGCTGCGAGAATTCATGCGGTGGAACACGATCTTCTTCCCCGTGTCGTCAGCGATTTCGCAAACGACCGCTTACGGCAATGGCAGCAGGTCGTTTCTTGAAGGTAGCGGTCACTCGGGCGCTGATCTCGGTCTATGACAAGACCGGCCTCGAGACGCTCGCGAAAACGCTCGACGAAGCCGGGGTGGAGTTGGTCTCTTCGGGTGGAACCGCGCAATTCCTGCGTGATCTCGGATACGGCGTCACGGATGTGATGGAGGTGACCGAATTCCCGGAGATGCTCGATGGCAGAGTCAAGACGCTGCATCCCCGCATTCATGGCGGGGTGTTGGCCAATATGTCGATGGAGGACCATCGCCGGCAACTGAGCGAACATGGCATCGACCCGTTCCAGCTCGTCGTGTCGAATCTCTATCCCTTTACGGAGACAGTCTCTGTCCCAAACGCAACCGAACCAGACATCATTGAAAAGATCGACATAGGCGGACCGGCTCTTGTAAGGGCGGCCGCCAAGAATCATGCTCACGTCGGCGTCGTCACCTCGCCAGATCAGTACGATCGAATTGTGGCCGCGGTCGAATCCGGGGGTCTTTCCGCGGAACTGCGACTCGATCTCGCCCGTGCCGCGTTCGCCCACACGGCTGCCTATGACGCGGCGGTGGCAACCTGGTTCCAACGCGATACTGCGCGTCCGGAACAGATAGCAATTACGTTGAAAGCCGTGACTCCTCTTCGCTATGGGGAGAATCCCCATCAGGAGGCTGTCCTCTACTCGGATGGTACGCCGTCGTGGTGGTCCGAAGGCAATCTGCTGCAGGGTAAGGAAATGTCGTTCAACAACTTCGTCGACACCGAAGCGGCCTATCGGCTGGCGAACTCGTTGCCCGCTCCCGGTGCTGTCGTCGTAAAACACACCAATCCTGCTGGAGCAGCGGTCGGCGAGTCCGTCTCAGATGCATTTGCCAAAGCGCGGGCAGGCGATCCGGTTGCGGCGTTCGGCGGTGTCATCGCCGCCAATGTGCCGGTCGACAAAGACACCGCCGAGCTGATCGTGGAATATTTCGTGGAGATCGTTATTGCGCCCTCGATCGAGATTCCTGCGCGAGAGGTGTTTGCGAAAAAGCCGAATATTCGGGTGATGTCGGCTCCGCCTCCCGCTCACGGGGGGCGCGAGGTTCGCTTCATCGAGGGCGGAGCGCTTGTTCAGGATCGAGATCGGATAGATACCCGAACGTGGAGACAGGTCGCTCCGGGATCGGCAGACCGGCGCGATCTCGAAGTCGCCTGGGTTGTCGCCGGTCATACGAAGTCGAACGCCGTGGTTCTGGTGCGCGAAGGTCAGGTCGTTGGTGCCGGCGCCGGCGATCAAAGCCGGATCGGTGCTGTTCAAAGGGCGTTGTCGATCGCCGGTGAGCGGTCCCGAGGCGCCGTTGCGGCAAGCGACGCCTTCTTCCCCTTTCGAGATGGACTCGACGCGCTCGCTGAGGCCGGCGTCGCGGCCGTTGTCGAGCCAGG
>JBFGAX010000125.1:0-4709 GCA_041567895.1 Acidimicrobiia bacterium | reverse complement strand
TACAACGATCATGCCTCGGCCTTCGATCTGGATCTGATCCCCACCTTCGCAATCGGTGTCGCCGAGAAATTCCCGATCGCAGACGAAGGTTATGGGCCGCGCCAGATTCCCGAAGTGATCGGGCATCCCGAATTGGCCTGGCACCTCGCCGAATCGTTGATCCTCGACGGGTTTGACATGACCATTTGCAACCGGATGCCGGTCGATCATGGACTCACCGTTCCGCTCTCCATCATGTACGGCAGCCCGGCGGAATGGCCGGTCAAAGTGATTCCACTGGCAGTCAACGTCATCCAATACCCGCCCCCGACAGGAAAACGGTGCTATGCGTTGGGCCAGGCCATCCGGCGTGCAGTCCAGAGCTACGAGGACGATCAAGATCTGAGAGTCGCGGTATTCGGAACCGGTGGCATGTCACACCAGCTGCAGGGCGAACGAGCTGGATGGGTCAACACTCCCTTCGACACCGACTTCCTCAATCGCCTGACGGACGACCCGGAAGGGCTCACCGAAATCTCGCACGTCGAGCTCCTGCGCCAGGCCGGCTCCGAGGGTATCGAACTCGTGATGTGGCTCATCATGCGAGGAGCGCTGAGCCGAAGGGTGAGAGAAGTCCACCGTCACTACCACGTGCCGGCGTCCAACACTGCGGCCGGGCTCATCGTGTTCGAAAACAGCGAAGCCAACGTCCTGCTCTAGTCCGGCTACTGCAGACCGAACCTCTTGAGTGCAAGGTGGCTCCCCATGCCACCGTCAGGCGTGAGGTTGGCGCCCCGGAACCACGCCGCCTCTTCCGACAGTAAGAACGCCACCACGGGGGCGACGTCGCCGGGTTTCCCGTGTCGATCCATGTTGCGAACGCTTTCCTGCGCACGTTCGCCGAGCATCTCGAGAAAATCGGGCAGGATCGGAGTTTCGACGGGTCCCGGGCTCACGCAGTTCATCCGGATCCCCCGATCACGCCAGGTCCAGCGATTCTGCATGGTCCAGACGATGACGGCCTCCTTCGATAGGAAGTAACTACGAGGCCCTTCATCCAGGTGGTGCTCGTCAGCGAATTGTTGGATCTCTTGCCATGTCACCGACAAGAGCTTCTGCACCTGATCCAGATTTTCACGCCAGCCGTTGCCGGCCATCGAAGCAAGGTTCACGATTGAGGCACCATCGGCGAGCTTGGGAATCACACCCAGCGTCAAACGACGAAGCGCGAGCAGGTTTACGGTCAGCACCTCGGCTGCCGGCCGGCTGGGTGCCACTCCCGCAATGTTGCACAACCCTGCGGCGCCTGGAGGCAAGGCTTCGATCAGCTCATCCACGGAAGTTGGATTGAGGAGATCCACCTGGAAATACTCGTCGACATCTTCAACCGCATTGCGATCGACACCGATGACGCCGGCCCCCCGCTCGCGGACGAGTTGAGCAACGGCTCTGCCGATGCCTGATGCTGCGCCTGTGACGATGACAGCTCCCTCGAGTCCCATATTCGAAATGTACCGTATCGGCGTCGCCGGTTGTCGCGGCCATACTTGACGCAACACCAAGGACGCTCACGCCATGAACCAACCCGGGGCCCCGAATCTGTTGCTGGAAGCCGGGTTGCCGATCGTGTATGCGGCAAGCGAGGGTGTGCTCGAAGCGCCAGAGACCGATGGGTTTGCGGTTGCGCTGCGCACCGCGGTCAGGTCGTTGACGGTGATGCAAAAAGAGGCAATCGTGGCCCGCAGCGGTGCAGACCGAACATGGAGGCTGGCCAGCGACGAGGGTCCCTATTTGCAAGGCCACGATTTCGCACCGGCGCCACTGGCGTTTCTCTCAACCGGCTTGGCGGTTGATCTCCTCGCCTCCGTTGAACGGAGTCTTGCTACCGCCGGAAAGGGAGGCGAGCCGGTTCGGCTTGTTGTAGACAGTCGCTACACGATGGAGGGTTCCCTGGCCCGGGGCACCATGGTCGGAGGCGCAAAACCTCCCGAGATCACGGTCTTCGTGCGAGACGCCACATCTGACACAACCGGATTCGTGCTCACGGGCGTGATGGCCTCTGCGACCGCCGGTATCGTCGGCACTCCTTTGCAGAGCACATTTACGCTCACGAGCCATGGCGAGCAGATCGACGTCGGAGTGGTGGAGGCAGAGAGAGAGCCGCCGCCGCCGGTACACGTCCGCCCCGAGCGCTTCCCCGAGCCGAGGTCGAAGCAGCCCGAATCAATCGTGTCGAAAACCCGGGACGTGGGTCGCGACACAGCCGATGCCGGTTCCAGCCTCGCGCCCCAACAACGTCGCGAGCTTCACCTTCAGGCCCAGGTTTCTCGCCGTCATGATGGACTTGTCGTCGCGGACATCGCCGTCCATCGACCACGAGGGTCCACATTTCGTTTTCTGGCCGACGAGCCTACGGACGGCAGCCTCGTTGGTGGCCGTGCTCCCGACGCCTTGACGTATATGAGCGCCGGCATCGGTTTTTGTTTCATGACCCAAATCGGGCGCTACGCCAAGATTCTGCAACGTTCTCTCGGCGATTATCACGTGTCCCAGGACACGAGATTCTCCTACGGCGATCCACAAGCCAATCCTCCTGAAAGACCACGCGCAGACGTTCCCCGCACCCACGTATTCCTGGAACCCGACGAGGAGTCGTTTGCCGCGCATGCGCTCGACATGAGCGCCCAGACCTGTTTCATCCACGCCATGTGCCGGAGCGAATTGCGTCCCAGGGTCAAGACCCTTGCCCTGAGAGACTGATCAGCCCGCTAGCGAACCATGAGGTCGGGAAGCCAGGTGACGAGGCCGGGGAAGAAGATGACGAGCATGATCGCAACGGCCAGTCCCCCGACAAAGGGGAAAATTCCCCGGAATACATCTCCGAGCGGAATCCTGGTGACTCCTGCCACGACGAACGTGATCAGTCCCACCGGCGGCATGAGAAGCCCGGTTAGCAACATCATGATGGTGAGCACCCCGAACCACACCCCGCTATACCCGAGGGCGATGATCACCGGATACATGATGGGGGTCATGATCACGAGAATGGCGATCTCGTCCATGAGCGCGCCGAGAATGAAGTAGACGACAAAGACCACGGTGACGATCAGCCAGGGGGCGATCGCGAGTCCCGTGATCCATTCCCCGAGCTCGATCGGGATCCGGGAGGCGGTGAGGAAGAATCCGAATATCTGTCCCGCGATCACAAGCATGAAGATGAACGATGTCGTCCGAATGGTGCGAGTCAGCGCCCCCACAAACGACTCCCACGTCATCCTGCGAGTTATTACGCCATATAACAACGACAGGAACGCGCCGGCGGCTCCAGCCTCGGTCGGCGTGAACACTCCCAGGTAGATCCCACCCATGCTGATTCCGAAAATGACGGGAACCGCCCACACGAGCCGGACGGCATCCAGTTTGGTGAGGTTCGGCTGCTCGGCCGGACGGGGCGCATATCGAGGACGGGCGAGCACGACGAGATGGGCGACACCCATGAGTATGAGCGTACAGAGGATTCCCGGGATGATGCCGCCGATCAAGACCTGCCCGATCGGCTCCTCGGTGAGCACGCCGTACAACACGAGGACCGCGCTCGGAGGGATCAACGCCCCGAGTGTTCCCCCAACTGCGGCTGTGGCCGCCGCGTATCCGGGGTCGTAGTCGAACCGTCGCATTTCGGGCACCGCAACGACGGACATGGTTGTAGCAGACGCCACCGCAGACCCGCTGACTGCGCCAAACATCGCCGCCGCCCCGATGGTCGCAACCCCGAGTCCGCCTCTCAGCTTCCATAGGAAAACGTCGATCGCCTTGTACACGTCGGCGCCCAGCTGAGCCGACGCAAGCAAGAGCCCCATCAATACGAATAGAGGTATTACGGACAAGCTGTAGAGAGACGCTCCAAAGAATGCATCAGAACCGAGCCGAGAGAGCGATGCTCGCGTGTTCGTGATGAGCGCAAAGCCGACGATACCGACGGCGATCATGGCCACCCCGACCGGGACCCGGAGCAATAACAGAACAACCATGACGATGAGACCAATGATGCCGACCCACTCGGGGCTCATATCTCTACGCCCGGAGACTCACCCATCATCTCGGACTCGATGAACGTCTTGTCCCCCATGGAACGTAGCGTGAGCCGCATCGCCGTGGACAAAGCGTAGAGAATCGCCCCAAATGCAGCTGCATACACGAAGGGCCAGACCGGCCACTCGAGGACCGGCGATTCGGCGCCTGTCTCACGTTGCCGTAGACCGAAGTGATAGAGCTGAAATGCCATCAGGCCGAGCACCAATACGCCAAGCAAATCAGAGAACACGTCCAACACCATCTTGGACCGCCTGCCAACCCGCACGTAGATGAGGTCGACGGTGATGTGATCACCCAGATCTTCGGAGTGGGCGAGGCCGAAAAAAACCACGATGACGAGGATCAAGGAGGTGACCTCGACGGTTCCTGGTACCGGATTGTTGAAGGCGGTCCGTGAGGTGATATCGGCCACCGTCAGGGCCAGCATTCCCATCAGCGTGATACCGGCGACATAGTGCATGGCCTTGTTGAAGCGCTGGATCCAGCCGATCGCAGCCTTGAGTCCACTCGCCAGGCGGCCTTGTGGCTCTTCGTCATCGATCGTTGCCAGACATTCCTCCCATTCACGACCATTCCACTGTCACACGGGCGCAGAGCATCCCGGGCTCGATCGGCGGTGGCGACAGCGCTTCGCT
>JBFGAX010000124.1:0-4772 GCA_041567895.1 Acidimicrobiia bacterium | reverse complement strand
TCGAGATTCACCAGCGCATAGATGACGGCGGCGCCGATGATCAGGAAGGCACCCCCGATGAGGAGGTACTCACTCACGTTCGTGAGCACTGTGCCGCGGAGAATATGCAGGAAGATCACCGGATAGCTGAGGGCCCACGCGGCCACCAGAAGCGGACGGCCTTGTTTCCAGTTCCGAATTCTGGTACCGAGCCCGTACGCCACGAACCCGGCTATCAGCAAGAACATCCACGGAAACCGTGTCGTGTTTGCGAGAGGTTCCGTGGTCGCAGCTCGGATCCCTGTATCCGGATCGGGAACCGGCACCTGCAGAACCCACAGCGACGCAACCAGGCCGATCAACAATCCTGCGACAACCGCCAGTATCGGGATGTTCTCGATCTTGGCGCGATCACCCATCATCCGGCGCAGCATGTATCCAATACCTGCGAGCGCAAGACCGAGACCCGTCCAGGTGACATTCATCTCGAAGGGAAAAGGAGCTACCAATCCGATGATGGCGATCAGGCCGCCGAGCGCCATCACGTTCCCGGTGAGCTTGCGACCGGATGTGCGACCGCCGACTCGCCAAACCGCCAGCGAAAGTGCTGTCAGCACCACTACGACACCGATGGAGACCCAGACTCGCCACATGTGCTGATCGGGATAGGCCTGGACCATGAGAAGCCGGAGGTTGGTTGTGACGGCCTGCCAGATGCGTTCCGGGTTCGCGACAAATCCGAAGACGCCTCGCAGAGCGCCAACTGCAATGATGCTTCCGATGATGGTGAGCACCACGCTGAAGGGAGTCGAAAAGAGGTTCTCCTTCATCCATACGATGGGTCCCTGTGGAGGCGGCTCGGGCGCGTACTCGGCGCCGGGGAGGTCGGGAAGGACGATCTTGCTCTCGGCCATTTAGCGCTCCACCAATTTCAGTCGCCGATTGGCAAAGTTGACAATCGAACTCAAGATCAAGCTGCCTGACAGATAAAAGGCCATCCACAGGCTCACAACAGGGACGGTTTGGCCCGTTTGGTTGTATAACGTCTGGCCAACCTGGACGATGTCGCTGAAGGCAACTGCAATGCCGAGTGAGGTGTTCTTGAATAGGTTGAGGTACTGGTTGCCGATCGGCGGCAAGACGATGCGAAAAGCCTGCGGAAGCACCACGAAGCGGTACAACTGAAAACGGCTGAGGCCGAGAGCGTTGCCGGCTTCCGACTGCCCTCTCGAAACGGCCAGTATGCCCCCTCGAACAATCTCGGCAATGAACGAGGCCGTATACAACGTGACGGCGATCCATAGTGCAAAGAAGCCCGGAGTGATGACCAGGCTTTCGGACGACAGCTGAACGAATCCCGCACCTCGTACTTCAACGGCAGGCGGCGCATACCTGAACGGGGCGCCGGTGTTAGACCCGTCGAATTTCGGCTCGAGGAAGTGAAAGAAAGCCGAGAACAGTTTGACGATCGTTTCGCCGATGACGTCAACGCCGAAGAAGAGGCCTGAAAAACCTACGCCGAGAAGTACTGCGAAGATCACGCGGAAATAGTCGTCGTCGACGAGTCCGGACACGAGGGTTCGAGGCGCCACGTAGTCGATCAACATCTTGAGGGCGAAAGCAACCCCGGCGATGATGACGGCGAAGGCCAGCCACCCCCCAGCCCCTTCGATGCCTCCGGCAACGGCCAGGAATCCGCCCACGACTGCGAGCACAGCAACAAGCGCAACAGCGAAGATCGCGAAAATCGTCGTGTTGTTCAGTTGCGGGTTGTCGCCGGCCCTCAAGGTAGAGAAGAAGCGGGACGCAAATGCGCCGACGCCGGCTATGACAAGCCCCAACAGGACGATACGGATCGCCACTCCGGGGATCGATCCGATGACGTCACCGATCCAGCCCAGGATCGGTCCTAGCCACGCCCAGATCGGATAGGCAAACCATCCGATGAGGCCCAGGAGAAAGAACGTTCCGAAGGCCCACGAGAGAGCGTAGGTCTCCTCGCCCGTTTCCTCCTTGACCCGCATTCGCCATCGATACACATAGCGAGCAGCCACGGCCCCGATGATGACGAACACAAACCACTGATAGAACGTGGCGGTTGGAAACAGCCAGGGAATGGTGATGCCCTTTGCCGAGGTGAACCAGAAGGTATAGGACCCGATGTGATCGTCGGTGAGCGCCTTGAGCTGCTGGATGATCGCGCCCCAGAAAATGATCTGCACGAGCAGAGGAATGTTGCGAATCACCTCGATATAGACGGTCGCGATCTTGTTGACGATCCAGTTGTGCGACAAACGAGCAACGCCGATGATGGTTCCAAGAATCGTGGCGACGATGATTCCGGAGATAGTGATACGGAGGGTGTTGACAAGCCCTACATAGAGGGCTCTCGCTCCGGTATCGGGTTCGAAAGCAATGCCTTCCCGAACGACAAAGCCGGTGGGATCAGACAGAAAGCGATAGGAGTACGAAAGGCCGCGTTGTGCGAAGTTGTCGAGGGATTGAGCCCCGAGAGTGACGAAGAGGAAGATGAGGCCAACAAGAACGGCGATTTGCGCGCCCCATTTCAGGACGGTGGCGTTCCGCCAGATCGGTGGTCGCTGCTGTTGAGCTATCGCCATGGGCTAGCCACGATGCGGGTTGGTTCCTCTTCTTTGTTTGCCAGTGTTGCGGTCTGTTGTGCGGTCGGTCTTTCAGTTTGTTGTTTGTGTGCAGGGAGGATGCCGAGACATCCTCCCTGCAGCACAATATCTTTGCTTGTCGTTGCCTAACGGGCAGGCGGGGCGTAGATCATGCCGCCATCGACGAAGGACGCATTCAGCGACCCCTCACGCGTGAGCCCAACAGGGTTCAAGTTGCGGCTGTAGATCTCGTCGTAGTTACCGACTTGCTTGATCGCCTGATAGAAGGCATCCGCCGGCAGACCCATGGCGCTCTGGACTTCGCCCTCGAGTCCGAACAGACGTCCGGCCTCAGGATCGATTTCACGGTTCTCGTCGATGTTGGCGCTGGTGACACCCTTCTCATCTGCGATGACCGTTGCGAAGATCGTCCAGTTGATGACGTCTCCCCATGCCGAGTCGTTCTGGCGATATGCAGGGCCGAGTGGCTCCTTCGAGATCGGAGCGGACGGGAAGATCACCCATTCGGCAGCGCCGGGGGTTCCGGCGGCGGTCTCCGTGGCCTTGTTACCGACGAGGCCGGAGCCGTCCGTGGTCACGAGGTCACAGGTACCTTCCTTGAATCGCTCCATGGCCTCCGGGAACGTCTCGACGCCTTCGACGACGATGGTCGCTCCGCCGAGCCTGGCCCACTCAACGATGTTCTTCTCCGTTGTCGTACCCGTGTTTGTGCAAAGCACGGCTCCGTCGACGTCGGCAGCACTGCTGTCGACCGTGAACTTGTCGCCAGGACCCATCAGCTGCTGACCATCGAAGTATGTGACAGGACCGAAGTCCAGGCCTACATCGGAGTCACGGCTCTGGGTCCAGGTCGTGTTGCGGAACAGCACGTCGATCTCACCGCTCTTGAGCACGTCGAAGCGCTCAGCAGCAGTCGTAGATCGGAACTCGACAGCCGATGCATCGCCGAGAACGGCGGCTGCAACGGCACGGCAGTAGTCGGCATCAAAGCCGGTCGCCGAGCCATCGGGCTGGGTTTCCGAGAACGCAACCGCGCTACCACTGACGCCGCAAATGAGCTTTCCGCGCTCTTTGACAACATCGAGCGTGCTCTTTCCGGTGTCTTGTCCCGGATCGGGATCGGGATCGGTTCCGGGGTCAGGAGCAACGGTCGTGACGCTCGTATCGTCAGGAACCGTTGTCTCTGAAGTTTCTTCAGTTCCTCCACAAGCCGCCGCTACGAGAGCGAGGACGACGAGGAGGAAGGACAGTCTTTTCATCATCTTGGACTAGGCCTCCATTAGCAGGAATTAATTCCATTACTGACACACCAGGACTCTGGCGTGCTGATCCAACTTAGTCACGGTTTTCCCCTCTCGGCAAGCGGATGTCGCGAAAGTCCATCAGCGGGGGGATTGAACGGAGCGGCGATCGACAGGTATTCGAGCCCTACGAAGGGTTTGAGGTCTACTCGCCGACTGTGTATTGCCAGGCAGTGACGTCGGTCAGACGCCCTGAGAATGAACGATGAGCCGCCGGGGTCGCGCCTGGTCGAGTTCCAGGAAGAAGACCCTCTGCCACTGACCCAGGAGAACCTCGCCCCCGACGATGGGAATCGTCACCGACGAGGAGCCGACCATCATCTGACGACAGTGAGCATGACCGTTGATGAACTCGTCCTCCTGAAGATTTTCGGTCCTCACGGAGTGATCGTCGTGCTCGTAATACACATCCGTCGGCACGACTTGATCCATCAAGCGACGGAAGTCTCTGATGAAACCGGTCTCGGATTCGTTCAACACGATCGTCGTTGTGGTGTGTGGCGTATGCAGCGTCACCTGACCGTGCTTCACGCCCGAGCGTTCGACCGACTCACGGACCGCTTCGGTGAAATCGAAAAACGCTCCGGCTTCCATCGAGTCGAAGTGGGTCACCTCGGTGAGCATGATTGGTTGAGAGCTTTCAGCGAGAACGGTGGTCGTTCCGTCCGGCGTTCTCGTTGTTCTGCGCGCCGTCCGGCGATCCACGTTGCCTACATCTCCTCTTGGGACCGGGGAAGCGTAATGCTCCGTCACGACCTATACCTACTTTCACTGTGAAACCATTCGATGTCTCACCGGTGTTCCGGGTTTCCATGTTTTCGGGCTCGGAGGGTCCGTCACGAGAGTGTTA
>JBFGAX010000123.1:0-4838 GCA_041567895.1 Acidimicrobiia bacterium | reverse complement strand
GGTAAACGACAATCCGCCCGTAGCTGTGAATGATGGACCGTTCAGCGGTGCATTCGCAACCGACATATCCGGCTCTGTTCTCGACAACGACTCTGACGTGGACGGAGATTCTCTGGCGGCGTTCCTCGAGGCCTCCCCGGAGCACGGTTCTGTGGTGTTGAACCCGGACGGGACGTTCGTTTACTCTCACGACGGATCAGGATTCCTCACCGACTCCTTCACGTACAGAGCCACGGATGGCCTTCTCGACTCAACGCCGGCAACAGTGGCGATCGCGGTCGAGCCCGCCCAACCTCCGGTCGCCAATCCCGACGGGCCGATCACCGTCCAGCGAGCTTCTTCGGTTACAGGATCTTCGGTGCTCACAAACGACTCTGACCCGCTTGGATTGGCGATGATCGCACTCATCGTGGACCAACCGGTCAATGGTTCGCTCATCCTCAACAGCGACGGGACATTCGTCTATGGGCACGATGGATCTGACACGACCACGGACAGCTTCACGTATGTGGCTCGCAACGCCACGACGTCGTCTGAACCTGCAACGGTCACGATCGTCGTCACTCCCCTACCCATCGAGCCGCCGCCCGAACTCATCGCGGTCGACGACATTGCACTGATTGACGAAGACACCGACCTGACGATCAACGTGCTGACCAACGATGTTGGCGCGAACGCAACAGAGCTCACGATCACGTTCATCGGTCAGGCAGCCAACGGCATCATCGAGCTGGGCGCCGATGGAAACGTTTCATACCTTCCCGATGCCGAATGGTCTGGCATCGAGATCATTCCGTACACAGTCGTCAACAGCGCAGGCCAATCCGCGAGCGCCAGGCTGGTCATCACGGTTCAGGCCGTCAACGATCCCCCGATTGCCAACGACAGCTCAGGCGAATCGACAGGAGATATCTGGTTCGATCTCAATGAACTCGTCACCGACATCGACAACGGGGATAGCGGTTTCACGTTCCTGATCACCGGCAGGCCGCTCCACGGCACAGTGACCATCCGAAACGACATAGCTACCTATATCCCTGATCGTGGTTTCGTAGGTGAGGACTCGTTCGTCTACAAGGCCTTTGACGGCTCGTTCGCGGCCGACTCCGGCACAATCCGGGTAACCATCAATCCTCTTGATCAGAGCTTTCTTCTCACAACCCTCAAACCTGACCTGGACCGAGAGTACGGCGAGCGGCCACCGCCGTCCCCTGGAACGACGAGTGACATCCCCTCGCTCGGATCACTCAATGGCGTCCGACTGCTGTTCGGCGAGATCTTCGGACATGGCGACGTCGTCCGGCTGCCTCTTCTGGCGATACTCGGCGTGTTCATCGCATCTCTCGTCATCGGTTTGCGATCTGGATTCACCCTTGCAGGCGGCGCACTGTTCCTCCCGCCGATCAGCCCCAATCTCCACGCGGTGGTGTTGAAAGACGAGGACGAAATGCTGTTGGTCTTCGAGGGTCCAGGCGAGAAATTCGGTGTGATTCATCGCTTCCCGCCGACCGAGCGAGGCATACAGAGCACGGGACGGACTGCCGAGGCAGACGGATTCCTCTGGATGGAAGTGGAGACGCCAGAAGGAGACGGATGGGTAACGAGCGACCACCTGACCATCGACGTGACTCCAGGAGCCTTCGCGTCGGACGATCGGGTGGCCGAACTGATGGAACAGGCAAAACATGCCTTTGCAACCGGAACGGGATTGAACGAACTCATCGCTCCACGGGGCCTCTTCGTCGCCCATTTCGCAGAACCGGTTCGGTTCGAGAACGACGATGTCGAGCGATTGCTCGAAAATGATCTTGCGTGGAGGTTCTGGGATTCTCCGGACGACGCGACCGTTCTGTCAGGGAACTTCACCAGCCGGATCGCTGCCCCGCTGGCACATGTCATGAACAGCGATGGTGAAACCTCCGCAACCGATGGCGTCGAGATGTCCTCCGAGTTCGAAAACTTCAACCGCATGACGTACACAAACCCGATCACCAAGGCAGTGTGGTCAATCCTCATCGACGTGACGCCCGAGGGCCCGCTGATATGCGGCATCTGGCGTGTCGGAGAAATAAACCCGAACAGCCTTGCGGAGGCCTCCTAGGTCGGGAGTCCGTTGGCTTCGATGACGCTCGCCAACCATCTTCCACTTCTTTTTACCGTGCGCTGCTGGGTTTGGTAGTCGACGCGAATGACACCGAAGCGCTTGTCATAGCCACTGGCCCATTCGAAGTTGTCCATCATCGACCAGACAAACCACCCCGCGAGAGGCACCCCGTCGTCGATGGCACGAAGGCCTTCGGAAAGATGGCGCCGCAGGAATTCGATCCGATCCCGGTCATCCACAAATCCCTCGTCGTCGGACTCGTCTGGCATCGCCGCCCCGTTCTCGGTGATGTAGAACTTCTCGATGTGGTGTTCACGGTGGAATCGAGTGAGAAATTCGTGAATTCCGGCCGGATATACCTCCCAACCCATCTCGGTCACGTTCGGATCCGATACGGTCGTCGGCGCAGCCGTCGATTCTCCCACGATCACTCTCGTGTAGTAATTCACCCCCAGGAAATCGATTGGTGTCGAAATGATTTCCAGATCACCCGGCAGCACCGGTGACTGGTCCCATTTCAGTTCGGCGACGATGTCTTGCGGATAACCCTTGCCCACGATGGGCTCGATGAACCAACGATTGTTGGTGCCGTCCTCAAATCGTTGCTTGTCCCGGTCCTCCGGGTGATCTGATTTGGCCTCCTGAGCGGTGAAGTTGAGCACGATGCCAGCCTCGCACGTGAGATCCAGATCCCTCAATGCGTGCATCGCGAGTCCGTGAGCCAGGAGAAGATGATGGCCGGCCGCAAGGCTATCGGTGAGAGACGTTCGTCCGGGTGCGAACTCACCACGTTCATAGCCAAGAACTGCCACAACCCACGGCTCGTTGATGGTCATCCATCCCGATACACGATCGCCAAGCCGCTCGGCAATCGTATAGGCATAGTCGGCGAATGCATACGCGGTCTCCCGGTTCGCCCAACCGCCATTGTCCTCGAGAACCTGCGGCAGGTCCCAGTGGTACAGCGTGGCGAACGGCTTGATGCCGCGATCGAGGAGCCCATCAACCAGCTCCTCATAGAACCTGAGTCCCGCCTCATTGAACTCGCCTATATCGGCCGTCGGCAATATCCGGGGCCACGCTATCGAGAACCGGTAGGCATCAACCCCGAGCTCAACGAGCAAATCGAGGTCTGCTTCCCACCGGTGATAGTGATCACACGCCACGTCACCGGTGTCACCGTTTGCAGTTTTGCCTGGAGTGTGTGAAAAGCGATCCCAGATGCTTTCGCCACGGCCACCTTCGTCGGTCGCACCTTCGATTTGATATGCGGCTGTGGCCACGCCCCAGATGAAACCGTCGGGGAACGTCCGAACATCCATCCCCGAGACCCTAGATGCCTGCGACTGATGCTCTCGCCCACGCGAAGTTGATCTAGCGTGGTATCCGTGCTTGATGTCATCGTCGTGGGAGCCGGAGCTGCGGGGCTCACCGCCGCTCGTGAACTCGTACTCGCGGGACAATCCGTTGCCGTGCTCGAAGGGCGCCGCCGACTCGGAGGAAGGATATGGACGACCGGCGTCGGCAGCGCACGTATCGACCTCGGTGCGTCTTGGATTCACGGCCACGTCGGTAGTCCCATTACTGCGTATGCAGACACATTCGGGCTCCCCTGGCGCCTCGATGAAAGCTGGGAGACGGGGTCGCGTGCCTTCATCGCAAATCGGGGATGGGTGGATCCGGATATGGCGGACGCCGCCGTCGCTGCCCAGTGGGCTTTCGACGAATCCGGGGTCCCCGACGTCCTCGATGCGAATAGTTCTCAGAACCATGCCGTTGACTGGTTTCTCGATCAGGAAGGCTTGGAGGGAGAAGCTCGTCTGCTCGCGGATTTCCGACTGCGCCACGTCCACGCCGACCTCTACACCGCCGGCCCCTCCGAGCGGATCTCAATCGGGGGCAGTGCTCTGTATGAGGAGTATCCAGGTGGCAATGCGTTGATCGAAGGCGGCTACATGGATCTCATAGAGAACCTCGCTGCCGGAATCGATGTTTTTACCGATAACGAGGTGACCCACATTGATCACCGTGGACCGGTAACGATACGTACCAACCAGGCCGTCTTTGAGGCTCGACGTGCAATCGTGACGCTCCCGCTCGGTGTTCTTCAATCGGACGCGGTTGGGTTCGACCCACCGCTTCGTAGCCGTGGCGAGATCGATCGGCTCGACATGGGACACCTTGAAAAAATCGCACTCGTATTCAATGAACGCTGGTGGCCAACGGACCACAAGAGGTTCATGTACGTCTCCGACTCTTTCAGGACGCCGCAATGGATCGATCTGACGGAAACGACGGGCGCGCCAACGCTGCTGGCGTTCTACAACTCACAAACTTCGCAAGGCTGGAGTGATCTCTCGTCTGATCAGCGATGCGAAGAAGCGCTGACCATCGTCCGCGAGATGTTTGGGTCTTCGCCTGACCCGACGGCCACGGCAATGACGGATTGGAGCCGGGACCGCTTCAGCAGGGGCTCCTATAGCTATATACCGATCGGATCAAGTGGCGAAGACATGGACGAGTTGGCCAAACCTCAGTCGGATCATCTGCTACTCGCAGGCGAGCACACCGTGAAGAACCACTTTGGCACCGTCCACGCAGCGATCGAGTCCGGTCAAAGGGCTGCCCGGCTGATCCTCCAGACGTGACGAACACAAGGGTCTTGTAGCTGAACCGACGATCTGATACACCCTCACCAGGACTCTCCGTGAGACGATCTCACGTCGTGTGGTAT
>JBFGAX010000122.1:0-4839 GCA_041567895.1 Acidimicrobiia bacterium | reverse complement strand
GGGCAGGCTTGAGCTGAAGCGCCGAGCGGATTACCACTTTGCGTGTTGCCACCGAAAGTGGTAAATTCGGCCACCGATTAGTCACAGTTCCGATGAGGGGGATGACATGCGTAGGTTCACAGTTCTTTTCGTGACAGGGCTCTTAGTGGCGGGACTGGCTGCACCGGCAGGAGCGTCACATCGGTTCTCGGTATTGACGACCATGACCTACAACCTCTACGTCGGCGCCGATCTCGGGAGCCTCAATCCGGGTCTCATCCTCCCGACAATCGTCAAGACCAACTTCCCCGAGCGCGCGCAGGCCATTGCCGCCGAGATCGATCGGCGCAATCCCGACGTGATCGGACTGCAGGAAGTGTCCGACCTCAGCGTGACCTTTGCAGACGGGACGCCTGTCCCGGGCCAGCCACAACTCGACTATCTCGACATCCTGCTCGACGCACTTGAAGCACGGGGCGAGAAGTACGTGGTTGCCTCCGAGGTTGTGAACGCCGAGGTTTCGCTTCCGCTCGATGACAGCTTCACGGTCTTCGGCAACCTCACCGACCGGGACGTCATCCTGGCCCGGTCTCGAACCACCAGCACGTCCAATGCCAGGAGCGGCAACTACCGGGTCAATTTCGCCGTCCCAGGATTTGGCATCGAGTTCACCCGCGGCTGGACCTCGGTGGACGCCAAGGTGGGCGGCGCGCAATTCACGTTTGTCAACACGCATCTCGAGGTCGAGCCCGACTTCACAACCTTCGAAGGCATCTGTCTGGTCGAGAGTGCCCCGGTGCCGTGCCAGATTCCTCAAGCCGAGGAGCTCGTCAACGAGGTCTTGGCCAAGAGTGAGCACCCGACGGTCTTGCTCGGCGACTTCAACGCCGAGCCGGGTACCACGGCGTACGACATCATCAAAGGGGCCGGGCTTGCAGATGCGTGGAACGACCAGCTGTTCCGCCACCGGCCCGGCTTCACCTGCTGCCAGGACGAACAGCTCGACAACGAGAAATCGAAGCTCGACCAGCGCATCGATCAGATTTGGCTCGGCAAGGGCGTGAATCCCCGGTTCGTGCTCGCCGGCACCGTCGGCGATCGATGGTGGCAGAAGACACCGAGCGGGCTTTGGCCCTCGGATCATGCGGGGGTAGTTGCCTACTTGATCTGGAGGTGACGGCACGAGCTCACGGCCGGTAGCCAGCCGCTTCAAGTAGCGTTGCCCGAAGGGAAGACAGGGGGGTGACATTCATGTCAATCCGCACTCGTACGACAATCGGAATAGTGGTGGCGGTCGCATGGATGGGCGTCGCGGCGGTATGGGCCGTCCAACGGTTCGAATCCGACATCGAGGAGCGAGCTGCCCTGGCCCTGGAGACGGTCGGGATTGTCGATGTACAGCTCCGGGTGGAGGGCCGCGACATCATCGTGGAGGATGTCGGCACCGTGCCGGCCGAGACGGTGCTGGCGGTGGTGGGTTCGCTCGAAGGTGTGCGCCGGGTCGACTTTGAGAGTGTCCAAGCGGGCCAAGCCTCGCCCGATAATCCGACGGCTACCACGGTGCCGGGAGCGGACCAGACAACTACGACGCCACCTCCCTCCACAACCACCACCTCGCTTCCCCAGGCGGCCCCGCAGGCGAGCTTGGTGGCGACGCTCGATGGACCGGATTTTCTGCTGTCCGGTGTCGTGCCTAGCCAGGAAATCGCCGATGAGCTGCTGGCTGCCGCCAATATTGCATACGCCCCGTTTGTCGAATCCGACCTCATCGTTTCGGAGGACGTCTCGGCTCCGCCATGGCTCGCCGGAGCCCGGTTCGGGCTGAGTCTTTTGCCGATGATCACCGACGGGACGATTCGGGTGGAAGGCGACAGGGTGGAGCTCACCGGCCGCTCGCCGAATGGGGAGTATCTCGCCCTATTCGAGGGCGCAGTCTCTCAGGCGTTCGGCATTGACGACATCGAGAACAACGTTGCCATTACCAACCTCACGCCACCGGTGTTCAAGGCCCGAATGGACGATGGCATCCTCACACTCACTGGGACGCTTCCGAGCGAGGATATTCGCCAGCTCCTCGTGGGGGCTGCGGTCGCGACCTATGGCGAGTCTGCAGTCGTCAATGAGCTCGACCTCGGCGAGGACCTCTACACGTCCTTCTGGATGTTCACTATGCCGGGGGTGTTCCAACTCTTGCAGCCGTTCCCTGCCTACGAGTTTCAAGTCGTCGACGGCGTCACCTCCGGTGCGTTTCGGGGAGGCGCCTCGTTTGCGTTTGGCAGTGCTGAATTGACACCCGAATTGAGACAGGTACTGGACATCGGGGTGGCGGTGCTCTCCCGCGATTTTTCGCTCGGTACCCGGGTGGAAGGTCACACCGACTCGGTCGGCGCAGAGGGATTCAACCAGGGGCTGAGCGAAGCCAGGGCACAAGCGGCCGTCGACTACCTCATCGCGAGCGGGATCGCACCCGAGCGGCTGAAAGCGCTCGGATTCGGAGAGCTGCGGCCTTCCGCAAGCAACGACACCGTCGAGGGTCGCCGACAAAACCGTCGAGTCGAGTTCATCTTCGGGCCGGTTGCCGAAATAGCGGCAGGACCCTAGAGCGAACCTCCACCGATAGCTTTTCGATCGCCGACGCTGCGATTGCGTTCCTTCTCGATTCGTAGCGGGGCGAAATATGGCCTGTTGGTCTCCAAGCTCGAGGCGGCCTTCGGGTTATGAGGTCGGTGATTCCGCCCGGGTTGTGGTGTTTGGCGGCCAAAGGGTCCGTCGGACCTGAATGGTCAGCTATCGCGAGGGGTCTGGAGCCGTGGGAGTGGATGGCGCCGTTACGGTGCGATGTTCTCGCCGGGCTCGTTCCCTCGGGTGAGGGAGGCGACCGGGAGACTGATCTTGAAGGACGATCCGGTGCCGGTGCCATCGGAGTGGGCAGTGACGTCCCCGCCGTGGAGGCGGGCGATTCGGCGGGCAATGGTCAGGCCGATGCCGGTTCCGCCGGGGCTGGACCGTTCACCACGAAAGAACCGGTCAAACACCGCTTCGAGCTGTGACGGATCGATTCCCTTGCCGGTGTCGGAGACCGTCACCCAGGCAGTTGCGTTGTCGGTTCCTGCGCTGAGTTCGACCCGGCCACCTGACGCTGTATAGCTCAGGGCGTTGCCGAGGATGTTGGTGAACACCTGGGCGATCCGATCGGGGTCTACCACGACCGGGATTGGAGGTTGGTCGGCGATCACGAGCTCGACATCCTTGTCGCGGAATTGAGGCTCCAGGTGGGCTGCGACCTCACGGGCGATCGCTCCCAGGTCTGCCGGTGCGGGTCGTAGGTCGAGGGGGCCCCCCTCGAAACGGGACAGTGTGCTCAGATCGTTGGCCAGTCGTTCGAGTCGGGTGGCTTCGCGGCCGGCAGCCGCGAAGATCTCTTCGGTTGGTTCGAAGACACCATCGGTGAGGCCTTCCATGTAGCCCTTGATGGTGGCCAGAGGGGTCCGGAGTTCGTGTGCGAGCTCCGATATCAGTTGAATCCGCCGCTGCTCGGTGTCCTGAAGGGCTGCGGCCAGCTGGTTGACGTCTTCGGCCAGGTCGGCGAGTTCGCTTTCATCGGGAATGGACACACGCTCCGCGTAGGAGCCGCCGGCGAGCCTCCGGGTGGCACGCCCGACGGCTTCCAATGGTCGCAACACACGACCAGACGCAAAGGCTGCAACCAGCAGCGCCGTTACTGTGCTGGCTGCTCCCGCTACCAGGAGCGCCCGGTTGAACCCGCCGAGAACGCCGGTCTCGAGGTCGACGGCGACGCTATGACCCATGGAGCCACCCATTGTTGACTCCATCGCTCGAATATGTTCGTCAACGAAGGTGGGTGCGAGGCGGTTTCCCATCACGAGCATCGTGACGAGCCCGACGAGGACCACCGCGATGTGGGAAGCGAACAGTCGGGTGCGTAAGCTCCGAAAACGCTTCGTCACATGGGCCGTCCCACGAACTTGTACCCCACACCGCGCACCGTGCCTATGAAGCTGGGATCGGCAGGGTTGTCGCCGAGGACCTTTCGGATGTTGCCGATGTGGACATCAACCACCCGTTCGACCCCGTAATAGTCGAATCCCCAGACGCGCTCCAGAAGCTGGGCTCGGGTGAACACTCGTCCGGGGGCGGCGGAGAGGGCCGTGAGGAGATCGAATTCCAGGGCGCTCAACTCAACAGGCCGACCGTCCCTAACCACGGTCCGAGCGGCGGTGTCAATTGAGAGTCCATCGAACTCGACCACCTCGGTGATCGGGCCCCCGGCTAGGGATCGGCCCCGGCGCAGTACCGCTTTGATGCGCGCCACGAGTTCACGCGGGCTGAAGGGCTTGGTGACGTAATCGTCGGCACCGACACTGAGTCCCACTACCCGGTCGATCTCCTCGGCTCGGGCCGTCAGCATGATCACCGGAACCTCCGATCGACCCCGGATCTGGCGCAGCAACTCGATTCCGTCAACGTCCGGTAGTCCGATGTCGAGGATCACGAGATCCGGCGACGTGGCCCGGATACGATCCAGCCCTTCGGCGCCGTTGGATGCTTCCACTATCTCGAACCCTTCGCTCTCCAGATAGCGACGAACCATGCCGCGAAGCTCAAGTTCGTCGTCCACGATGAGAATGCGGCGACCGTCCACCGCGCGATGCTAGAGGGCCCGGCATAAGAGCCGGGCCCTCGGGCCAAATCCGAGAACCGGAATGAGACCTGTCAAGTGGTGTCCCCGTTGGTGCCCATCATCGAGTCCCAGTCCTGGGAGTCCATGTGACCGTTGGTGCCCGTCATCGAGTCCCAGTCCTGGGAGTCCATGTGACCGTTGGTGCCCGTCATCGAGTC
>JBFGAX010000121.1:0-4853 GCA_041567895.1 Acidimicrobiia bacterium | reverse complement strand
CGCAGCTACGGACCCACCAGGGTCGCGCCACTCGAGGGTGCCGACTACTTCGCACGCGCAAACGAAGACGTTGCCGTGATACCCATGATCGAAACGGTGGAAGCGATTGAGAACCTGGACGCGATCCTCTCCGTGCCCGGCATCGAAGCAATCTACGTAGGTCCGGCCGATCTGTCGATAAGCATGGGGCTGAAGCCCCGCAACAACGATCCGAAGCTCCTGGAAGCCCTGGACACGATTGTCGAGGCGTGCCACCGGCACAACGTGATACCGGGGATGCACAGCAACAAGGAGACCGCGCAAGATCGGATTGAGCGGGGATTCCGGATGCTGACGATCACAACCGATTTGATTGCGCTCCGAACCGCAATCGCGACGGATCTGGAAACGGTTCGGAGCACCGGGACCGGCGACCCCCCAGCGCTCGATTAGGCGTGGCAGCCCGGACAGCCGATCTGCACCTGAACCTACGAGCGACCATGCACGGTTGCCGCTGCCAATTCCTTCTCGGCCCGAACTTTGATGCCAAGCAACATCCAGCGGGCCATCGCGAAGTCGAGCATCGGCCACACAACCCATGCCAGACGCTGGAAGAGCCACGGTACATGCGCCGCGCCCCTCGTCCGAATCAGCAGAAGGGTGCCGTTGCCAGGAGCTTCCTCTAAAACAAAGCTCCAGCTGAAATCCAGGTAGGGCCCCGGGTCGGGTGACAACATGTCGGGCGGAATACCCGTCCGGGGATGCCGCCTCGAATGCAGCACCAGAGCACGATTCTCCTGAACATCCCGGACCTCGAAGTCTGCCGTTCCCTTCGGTCCGTCCTGAATACGTTGCCCGATCTCGAGGGTTTGCAGGTCCGGATCGATCCGGTCGATGCTGATGGTGCCCACCCGCCACAGGTATTTGTCGATCCATCGGGGCGTGTACCAGCCGGCCCGCTCGACCCCCATTTGCACGATCCAGGGCCAGACGGCTTCCCGGGGTGCGTCGATGCTGATGGCATGTGTCAAGACCTCGTGCGGCCACAGGATCACATCGTCACCCGGAAGGTCCTTGTGCCGATCGATCCCCTCTACACCCCATCCCCGGCCCGTGATCCAACGCAGCCGGATCAGGCCACCGATCAAAAGCACGCCCGCCACAAGGCCAACAACTCGAAAGATCATCGGTTTCATCATGATCACCTCGTTCTGAGGGTATGAAACCTCCCGCGAAATGAAGAGGGTCTTAGGTCACGTCCTGGTCGGAGCCACGTGGATCCATCGACGAGGCCCTTCGGGCGCGGCGCCTGTCAGTAGCGATGAACCGCCGTAGCCTTGTGCCATGAACAGATGGTTTGATCGGCTGGATCGAGCGCTCACCCGCTGGGCGGCTCGCTACGCACTCTCAATCGTCCGCATTGGTCTCGGCGTGATCTTTCTGTGGTTCGGTGCCATCAAACTCTTTCCCGGGATGAGTCCCGCCGAAGACCTCGTTCGCAACACCATCTACTTCGTTGACCCCGACTGGTTCATTCCGGTTCTCGCCGTCTGGGAGATGGCGATTGGCCTCGGGTTGATCTTCAACAAGTTCATGCGAGCGACACTGGCCTTGCTCTTCCTCCAGATGCCCGGTACCGCCTTGCCGCTCCTGATCCTTCCTGACGTCGTATGGAATAGCTTCCCGTTCGGCCTCACGCTCGAGGGCCAGTACATCATCAAGAACCTGGTACTGGTGGGAAGCGCAATCGCTCTGGGAGCAACCGTGCGAGGTGGTGGCCTGGTCGCCGAGCCGATCGACGAGGAACAGAAAGCAGAGCCCGTCGTTTAACCTCGCCCCATGAACGCCGCATCTCTGTCGAACGACAAAGTGGTCGTTGTCACGGGCGCAGCATCCGGAATGGGTGAAGCATGTGCTCGCCTCTTTCATGAGGGTGGTGCCACCGTCATACCGGTAGACCGCAACGCACGAGCCGGTGAGGTGGCAAGCGAACTCGGAGGCGTGGCCGCCATCGGCGACGTGAGCTCGTCGGAGTTCTGTGACGAGTTGATCGCGGGGGTCGTCGCCGAACACGGAAGAGTCGATGTGCTCGTGAACGCTGCCGGCATCATCGTCCGCTCCCCCGCCCATGCCACGAGCGACGAAGATTGGGATCGGCTGTTTTCGGTGAACGTCGCCGGCGTGTTCTACATGAGTCGGGCGGCGGTTCGCGTGATGGTTGAACAGGGATCAGGTGCGATTGTCAATTTCGGGTCCGTATGGGGTGAAGTCGGCAACGCGGGGCACGCTGCCTACGCCGCCAGCAAGGGTGCGGTGCACCAGCTGACCAGGTCGATGGCGCTCGAACATGCGAAGGATGGCATCCGTATCAACGCCGTTGCGCCTGGCGAGATCCGGACTCCGATGTTGAGCTCCGAACGCCAGATCCCACCAACCGAAGAAGACCTACAGGCCATGGCCGATGCGACCATCCCCATGGCCAGGTTGGGAACGCCCGAAGAGGTGGCGGCGGTTGTGGCATTCCTCGCCTCGGACGACGCTTCCTATATGACAGGATCAATTGTGACAGTAGACGCCGGATACACCGCACGATGAGATTCGAGAACAAGGTCGTGCTCGTGACGGGCGGAAATTCGGGCATTGGGAGAGCGGCAGCACTGGCCTTTGCGGCAGAGGGGGCTTCGGTCATGATCGCTGCGCGCGATGTCGAGAAATCACATGGCGTTGTATCCGAGATCGACGACAGTGGCGGCCGATCAGCCCAGATCCTGTGCGACGTCACCGTCCCGGCCGAGTGCGAGGCGGCGGTGGAAACCACGGTTGACGTCTTCGGGCGCCTGGATGTGCTGTTCAACAATGCGGGAGTGATTTTTAGGGAGAAGACCGCCCCCGACACCTCCGAAGCCGAATGGGATACCACCATGGACGTCAACGCCAAGGGCACGTTCTTCATGTCGAAATACGCTGTCGCCGAAATGGATTCGGGGAGTTCGATCGTGAACAACGCCTCCTACTTCGGACTTGTCGGTGGACGTGGAACGGCGGCCTACAGCGCGGCGAAAGGGGCAGTCGTACAACTGACCAGAGCAATGGCGCTCGATCATGCCGACCAGGGTATTCGGGTCAACTGCGTCTGCCCCGGGTCGGTCGAGACCCCGATGCTGCAAGCAGAGTTTGATCTCATGGGCGGCGAAGACGAGGTCCGGCATCTCTTCGAGAACAAGCATCCTCTCGGCCGCATCTCCCAACCGGAAGAGATAGCCGCCGCGGTGCTGTTTCTGGCATCCGACGACGCCGCGTTCATCACCGGCGCAGCTCTGCCGGTCGATGGCGGCATCACGGCCGGTTAGTCGTGTCGCTCGACCTTTCCGACAACGACGCCGCCATGATCTCCGGCGACCGGGGGGAAGCCCTGGCCATGGCAATGCGGATTCTGACGAAATTCGCCGGGGTGATGGGAGCTTCCAGTCTGCTCGACATCTCGGCGGCCCACATCGACGGATGCCTGGTCACCGGGCAATCGTCACTCGACCTCGCCGAAGCATTTCGGGATCGGGGCGGGCAGGTCGCGGTGCCGACCACCCTCAACGTCTCCAGCCTCGACCTGCTGCACCCCGAGCTGTATCGAGGTGACGACGAACCACGGGCACGTCAGCTCATGCAGGCATATGAGGACATGGGCTGCCAACCCACGTGGACCTGTGCGCCATATCAATTGAGAGCGAGGCCCGGTTTTGGCGACCAGATTGCGTGGGCCGAATCGAATGCCATCGCGTTTGCGAACAGCGTTCTCGGTGCCCGGACCAATCGCTACGGGGACTTCATCGACATCTGTTGCGCTCTGACAGGCAGGGCGCCAGCCGCCGGACTCCACCTCGACGAGCACCGGCTGGCACAGCTGGTCATCTCTGTTGAACAATTGCCGGCCAGGTTGCTTGCGACCGATGCTTTCTTCCCCGTCCTCGGCTTCATCATCGGCACCTCGGTCGGAACCCTGGTGCCGGCGGTGATGGGAATCCCGCACGCGACCGAAGACCAGCTGAAGGCGATGTGCGCTGCTGCGGCATCGTCGGGGTCGGTCGGGCTCATACACGTCGTGGGAATCACGCCCGAGGCACCCGAGCTTTCAACTGCCCTGGGAAGCGAGCCCGCCCTCGATACGATCACCGTCACCCCAGCCGATGTCGTACGTGCCCGGGACCGGCTGTCGTCCGGTGACGCAACCACCCTGTCAACGATCAGCCTCGGAACGCCACATTATTCACAAGCCGAATTGGCAACGCTTCTTACCATGCTGGCGGGCCGATCGGTTCACGAGTCGATCGCGATGTACGTCAACACCAGCCGGGATGTGCTTGGTGCGTCTGAAGAAATCGCCACTGGCCTTTCGGATCTGGGTGTGCAGTTGGTGACAGACACCTGCACCTACATCACGCCGGTCATGAAGCCGGTCACGGGCATGGCTATGACCGATTCGGCCAAGTGGGCCTATTACGCACCCGGCAATCTCGGAGTCGACGTTGCGTTCGCCAGCCTCCCGGAGTGCGTCGAGTCTGCGGTCTCAGGTCGCATCGTGCGCGACCCGGACATGTGGGGCGGCCTGTGAACGTCACGGTCCTCGTCGATGGGAACGCTTCAGGTCCCACGTTCGCGCTCGACGAACCCGTGAGTTTCTGGGGCGGAGTGGACCCGACGACGGGCGCCATCATCGACGTGCGCCATCCTCAGCACGGCCAGAGCATCGCAGGCAAGGTGCTCGTCATGGGCCACGGCCGCGGCTCGAGCGGCGCCAGCAGCGTCCTCAGCGAAGCCATCCGCCTCGGAACGGCGCCCATAGGTATCGTGCTCGAAACGGCTGACCCTCTCATCGCGCT
>JBFGAX010000120.1:0-4870 GCA_041567895.1 Acidimicrobiia bacterium | reverse complement strand
TTCGCCTTGACCAGCCATGGGACGTGATAGTGCAGAGAGGTCACCTGGGAATCGGGACAAGGATTTGCGAAGTCGATCGGATGGAACGTTCCGGCCACCCGGAGAGATTCGCAAGAGTTGAAATCCCACCCAAAGAACGTGTTGATGGTCAGCACCATATCGGCCAGCAACTGCAGCTCATCATCGTCGACGAAGCCGAAATCGACCTTGTAGCGATCGTGGAGGGGTGCCCCGGGGTCATACCTGATCACGTTCACCTGCGGCCCGACGGCCAGTGCCCTCACGAAAAGGTCGAATGGCTCAGCCGCCTTTTGTAGATGCATGAGGCGCACACCGGACTCGTCGTAGGCATGTTCTAGATCCTCTGCGGACTCGATGCGAGACACCCCGACCCAGGCACCCCCGTCGAACGGTTTGAGAAATTGCGGGTAGCCGATCTGGTCGCCGATCGCTTTGAGATCGAACATCTGCGCATAGCTCTCCAACGTGATTTGAAGATCCGAGGTTGCTTCGTAGTGCTTTGGTGGGATCATCCACGTTTCGGGCACCGGCAAGCCGAGACGCATCATGGCTGCGTAGGACGTGTGCTTTTCCATGGACTGAATCGAGAATGGGTTGTTGAGGACATAGGTGCCGTCCATGATGATCGATTTCTTGATCCACTCCCTGCTGGTGTGATACCAGTGAGTTAGCCGATCGAGAACGACGTCGTAGCTCGACTCCTCGTGCAGGGCGTATGGTTCGATCGTCACGCGATCTACCACGAAGTTCACGGTTTCCGATCCCATGGTCGCTACGGGATCGAGCTGTGCGACGATGTCTTCGTAGAAGGTCGGCCAGCACAGATCGGCGCCCAGGGAGAGGCCGATCTTGCGGGTGGTGTTCATGCCGGGCTTTCTGGTGGGAAGTCGCGGTTCGAGATTACCGGCCCGAACGCATGCACGAGCCCGCCGCGCAGACGGTCCCGCCAGTTCTCCCAGTTGTGCCCGTCAGGTACCTCTTCAAACTCGACGTCGACTCCCAGTGCCCTGAAATGAGACGACAGACGACGGTTTTCCGTGATCAGCCCATCGAATCGGCCACAGGAAAGGTGCATCCGGGCGGGTAGCCGGCCCGGACGTTCGAGAAAGGCGAGCATGAACTCCACCACTGGTTCGAAGACCTGCCCTCGCCGGTGCTTGCCGCCAAGTGCGGTCACGAAGGATCCGGACTGCAGGATCAACGCCGAGAACACGCTCGGGTGTCGCCAGGCGGCGTGCAGGGATGCGACCGCCCCAAGACTCGCGCCAAGCGCCACGACCCGGTCGGGATCCAGAGTGATGCGGCGTGCAACCGCCGGTATCAGCTCGTGGACGATGTGTTCGGCATGCCGATCGTCACCGGTGTACTCGGCCATCCGGTCGACGGGATCGCTGAGAACACAGGCCACAGGTGGAATCTCACCTCCTGCAATCAGATTGTCGAGCACCGTGGTGAGGGCTGCATATTCGTCGTACTCACAGCCGTCGTGGGCCACGAGAAGGGGCAACGGTCCGTTCGTGTCGAACGCCGGAAGATACACATGGGCTCGCCGCGTGTCTCCAAAGATGTCTGACGGTACATCGAGACTCGTGAGTGTGCCGGGGGTGACCGAGCTCGATGGGAGGGACCAAACCGGACGCTCGTAGTTCGGACCCGTGACAACCGAATTCATGCCAAACGGATCGCGTGCTAGCTGTGGATTGAGCGGGTCAAGGATCAGTCGGCGCCGTCCCTTTGCCTTGACCGACAGCTTGTACTCGATACGCGAACGTTCGGGCAGGTCAACGGTGAGCGACCAGAGATCGGTTCCTTCGAGCCGGATGAATGCCGGCAACGGTCTGAATACGTCCATCCAGTGGCGAAGCCCCACTGCCTCCGCTTCGCCGAAATACAGGAACGTCGTGGTCTGACCATGTTGGAGCGGTGCTCCGCCAACCGCTTCGACGGCGGCTTTGAAACCATCCAGCCCGTTCGTTGCAGCTTCGACGATACGTGGTGGCAAAGGAATGAGATTGTGCATGAAATGCTCCGATGAGCTGGACCAGCGTACTCAAGGGCAGCTCGATCAAGAGCGAATCCGAGCTGGTAGGGCCGTAGGGGTGGTTGGTATGCTTGGCGATCGTGCGTGGCCCGTCCCGGGCTGAAATGGTGTGACGTGGCGCTTCTTCGCTCAGCTCTGAAATCCATCGACGAAACAACGCCTCATGTGATGCGGTTGTCGCTCGAAAAGCACCCTTCCATTACCACGGCTTTGATCCCCCGGAAGGCCGGCGAGTGGACATGGAATCAGGATGAATCCAGAAACGGGGGCGTGAGCGGCAGGTTGGTTTCGACGTTCACGCCGAGGACAGCAGCAGTCTTTCGACCGTTGTGGGCGCTGAACCGTGCGGGAATAGCCGTCTTGGAACACGAGATGCTCGACGTCGTGGATGACGTTTCGGAGAAGGCTCTACGCCGGGCAATCACCGACTGGCGCGCACAGGGAAATAGTGGTCCCTATCGACGTCGACTGGAGGCGCTAGCAGGCATCGACCTCCTTGCGTTGACTCTGCAGCAGGTGGACGAGCTCCCGGTTCGAGAGTCCAACGCTGCCCGATTCGCCGTCAGCTGCATCGCTTTCAATACCCCGGGCAGTGAACGACGTCTACTGGCGCGGGCCACGGACTCGGACGACAACGCGGCTCAGCAATGGGTTGCAGCCGCCATCGACCGGTCGCGTCTCACCACAATGACCGGCGGTTCCGCAGACATACCGAACCCGTTGCTTGCAGAACTCATCCAGCGCCCCGGCTATCTTGGAGAGCGTGCCATCGAGTTGGTCCCCATGGTGACGCTCGCACCTGACGGCGATCTGCTGCGGATACTTTGCGAGGTCTCGAACGCCGACGATGCTCGCGCCGAATCGGCCCTGACGGCGATGGGATCTGCCCCGGCTACCGACCAGGTGAAGCGCGCTCTACGAGATGCTCTCGAATCCACTTCGACGAGACGACGAGCCGCAGCTCTGGGAGGTTTTGCGACACATTGGCCAGACGAAGCTCGTCCCTACTGGAACCAATTCCTGGAATCGCGAGCTGCCCCGTTGCGCCAGACGGCCGAAGTGGTCATACCCCGCCATGGTGACCGTGAAGATATTCAGAAGGTCGCAGAGCATGTTTCGAAGTTGATCAGAGGCAAGCCTCCCTCGGTCGTATACGTGCCTCCGCGGGGTTCGGAGATGATCTCCATGCTGGTGATGCACGTGGACGATCCAGATGCGCGTCGTGCCCTCGACGACCTCTCCGCTCGATGGGACCGGCTGTATCCGGAGCTCCGGGGCTGGCTTGAAGAGCACCATCCATTTGTGGCTCCGTCCGGAATGGCGCAGACGTCAGAAGCGACGAGTTCGGAGCCGGAGGAGGCCTTGATGTGGCCGCCTCCCGAGGTGGCTATTGAGGAAGACGGGGTTCTGATTTGGTTCGAATACACCGATATGTTCGAAACTCGGGCGGTGTTTGAAGAACTCATGGCGGCTAATCCGGAGGTCCTGATCATCGATGGTGACCGAGAATGGCTGAGGTTCTCAACGTCAGTGGACGACCCGCGCACTCTTGTTCTCGACCTCTGGGAACGGGCGGGCGGCCTGCCGACCTGATGACCAGTGGCGGGCGGACTCTCATGGGTGCCCCGCAAGTTCGCACGCCACGAGGCGAGGTCGATCCACAGATCTCGTTCAGCCGTCCGCTCGAGTATTGATCGGGTCGTTGGCATCGAGGGGAATTGACCCGTCGGATGCATGGAGGTCGTCGTGATCTGCGACGAGTTGATCCCATTCCGGAAGGTTCCCGGGTTCGACGGACACGGCGACGAGGTGACGGGTGCGGGGGCCGCCGCTGCGATCAAAACTGCTGGCCCGCCGGATGACCTCGACCGCAGCTGCATCCATCCGATGATGCTGTCGAATGTGGTCCTGCCAAGAGGAAAGCACCATGAATTCCGACATGCGATGAGGATCATCGGCGTTGCGATATAGCCGCCAGCGGTAGGCGCCAGTTCTGAGCCGGATCGACCGGAGCTCGTTCATGACCGTGAGGAAGTCGGCGAGCTCATCCTGGTGGATCTCGAATGTGTTGACCACCATCACCGGCCCGCCATGCATGTGGGCTTGATGCGGTTGGGCGACCCAGTCGGCAGGCGGGTCTGCCGTCGCTCGATCGCCAAGCCCGGGGATGCCAACATAGGCGAACGTCAGGCCGAGCATCACCGTGCCAATCGACATCGTCATGACTGACTCGGCAGCTCCGATCACGTCGCCAAGGGCACCTCCGACGATCGAGCCAAGGGGAAGAATCCCTACGAATGCGAGGGTGTAGAGGCTCATCGCCCTGCCGCGGACCCAGTCGGGTGTCATCAGCTGGACGGTGGCATTGAGCGTGGCCAGCGCCCACACCCAGAACGTGCCCGCTGCGAGCAAAGCGACCCCGGTCACGGCGATCGACCGCGAGGCGCCTACCACGATTCCTGCCACGCCAAATGCAGTCATGGACACGGGAACCAACGCTGCGCCCAGGTGCTCGAGTCCGATGCGTCGGCTGAAGGCACCGATGAGTGCCCCAACTCCCATCGCGCCGAGCAGGTAGCCATAGGTCGAAGCCCCGGAATCGAGCGCGTCAGCAGTGACGTTGGGCAAGAGCGATTGAACGACTGCACTGGTCACGGCAAATCCGGCGGCAATCGTGAGCAGCCTGCGGAACGGAGGGGTGTAGCGGGCGTACCGGATGCCAATCGCAATGGCGCCGCCGACGGATTCATCGCCGAGATCTCCGGGACTTGACGGCCGGAACGTGAACACAACGGCGATGACGCCAAC
>JBFGAX010000119.1:0-4916 GCA_041567895.1 Acidimicrobiia bacterium | reverse complement strand
GCCAACTTCCTGACGTCAGCGGTTCGATCGTGCTCTCCTGGATCGGGAACTTCGACCATATGCCTATGCCTCTGACGTCTCGAGATGGCTCGGCATCGTGGTGCGGATAGAGAACGTCGAGGGTCGATTCCAGCTCGGCCATATGGGTGGGGGTGAGCTCGACGAGAACCAGGATGTCGGGTTGGGCGGCGGCGATGCCGCCGGCGAGCCCATCGAGCTCGGTTGTGGTGAGCAGCAGGTTGACGCTCATCACCGAGATCTCGGTGCCTTCGGCTCGCATATTCGGTCCGGGACGATCGAACGCGGGCAATGACCACATCACATGGGCGGCGACGGCCAGCAGCGTCAGCAGAACCAACAGCTTCTTCTTCGAGATGACAGCGAACATGAGGCCAATGACCGCTGGTATCAGGGCCAGGCCACGAACCCCTACCGCTCCGGAGAGCAGGAACGAACCACGGTCCAGCTCGAGGCCGCGTATGACCAGCGGGATGGCGGCGACAACCAAGAGCAAAGTCGCAATGGGTGTGCTCAGGCTGCGCCTGCGGGTTCGGGTGGATGGAAGAGGTTGCATGCCGGTAGTTGATCGACGTTGTGGCGAGCTACTTGAGTTCCCGATTTCGAGGCTTCCGGCTCAACAAGGGAACTCGACACGGGTCACGAGCGCCGGCTCTGAGGAGACATCGGGCGATGCTATGAACGAGAAGTCGAGCCGATACGTATTGCCGTCGATCCGGTACGAGAACCGGTCGAATGTGGCGCCGACGGATCCGTCGATGTGGTCGCCGATTTCAGCCCATCGGGTTTGGGCTTCGGTTACAACGTTCGCTGCGGCAATCCGCTCATCAACGGTGGTGTATATAGCGCTGCGTGTCAGAACGCGCCTCAATGGCCTGGCGTCGGCCGAGCCCTCATAAACCTCACAGCCGGTTTCGGGGACCCATTCGGTGTCCACGAAATCGAGCTCACCTTCGGCCGCTTCAAAAACGGCGTCGAGGTGTTGTCGCGCTACATCAGTATCTGAGAGCGGATCGGAGGTGCCCGTGCACGCGGTCAGAAACGCCATAAAGATCCATACGACCGCAACACCACCCGAGGATTTCTTCAACTGCCGACCATGCGTTACGCCGGGTCGGGTTGTTCCGTTGCCGGGCGTTGGACGCTCTTTGCGTCGACGATGCCGTCTGTTCTCTTTGATAGGGCGTCGAGGATGTTCACGCCGGTGGCGTTTTCGATCTGTTCGGTGATCGAGATCACCGACGCCGGTAGCTGGCTCATGATCCCGGGTATGCCCTGGCCGGCTCCTCCCTGGCCGTTGTCGATCACAGAGATTTTGTCGATGTTCACGCCCTTGACCGTGTCGACGATCTGCGCCACCAGCTCTGGCAGCATGTTGAGCACGAAAATCTCCTGAGCGTCCTCGCCTGCCTCCTGGTATTGCGACGTGAGTCGCTTGAAGACCTCGACCTGGGCGTTTCCGTCCTCGATGATTTTCGCTGCCCGACCCTTGGCCTCGAGCTCCATGGCCTGCTTACGAGCTTCGGCCGGCTCAATGACGTCGGCCTGCAGGCGACGCTTTTGCAGCTGGATACGCTCCTGTTCGAGTTCTTGTTCGGCGACGGCTTTGGCGCGCTCACCGGAAACCACGGCTTCGGCCTCACGAGCAACTGCTTCTGCTTCGAGAAGGGCACGACGAACACGAAGCTTGTTCTCTTCTTCGACGATGTGGAGATCGGCAGCCACGCGGGCCAGCTCGGATCGTTCCCGACCGGTTGCTTCGGCCTCTTCGGCCTCGGCCTCACGCATGGCCTCGGATTCACGTGCTTCTTTCATCACGAGCGCGGTCTGGCGGCGACCGACGGCCTCGAGATATCCCACCTGATCTGTGACGTTCTGGATCTTCAGAACGTCGAGTTCCAATCCAAGCGTCTTGATATCGTCGTCGGCCTCGTCGATGAGGGTCTGAGCAAACTTGAGCCGGTCCTCGTTGACTTCTTCCGGAGTGAGGGTGGAGAGTACGCCACGAAGGTTGGCCTCGAGGTTCTCCTTGGCGATCTGCTGGATGTAACTGGATTCGCGGCCCAGGAATCGTTCGACCGAATTTTCGAGGACACCTTCACGGCTGGACACCTTGATGTTTGCGACACCCTGTACGTCGAGTGGGATTGCGCCTTTGGAGTATGCGTTCGTGACCGACACCTCGATCGGGATCGTGTTGAGATCCATGTAGTCGACTTTTTCGAGCAGGGGTACGCGCAACGTACGGCCACCCTTGATCACCCGATAGCCCACGGTGCGTCCGTCTGTGAGCGCACGATTGCGCCCGGAAATGACCGCCACCCGGTTGGGTGGAACGATCACGATGAGGCTCTTTATTGCCGCCACCGCCGCCAATATGATGGCGATAAGTGCCACCGCTCCGATAAGCCACGCCATGCGTTACCTCACTCTCGTCCGTCTTCGAGACCGGGTAGCGGCGCCACCAGGGCGGTCCCATTGTTTACTTCAACCACGACGACGGAATCCCCGACGTCAAACTGTGTGTCATCGCTTTCCTTGTACGGCAGAGCCACGAGGAAATGGGGCTGACCATCGATGTCAGCTCTGATCCGTCCCCGTCTGGCCGGCCCGAGGGGGATCACCACCTGAGCGGCTCGTCCTGCGATTTCTCTATTACTGAGTTCCGAACTCGCTTCCGACCCTTTGAGGTACTTGAAGAGCTGTCCATTCACGACGGCTGCAAATCCGCCGCCGACGAGAGCGGACAGAAACGTCGTCACAGCGTTGCTGTCGGTCAAGAACTGGAAAGCGAGCCCGATCAAACCGAAAAACGCGGCGAAAAACACGAGTGAACGAAACGAGATGAGCGAGGCGAAAAACTGGCCGATATCGCCCATGACGCCGCTGGTATCGAAGTCGACGTCGGGGCTGTCGATATCTACATCGACGTCGAAATCAACGTCCGAATCGAAGTCGAAATCGACATCACCGTCAAAATCGAGACCGCCAAGAATCATGAGCAGAACGAACACGCCACCGAATAAGGCTGATGCTGCGTAGAACCATGGCATGACTAGATCCCTTTCCTGCTTTCGAGTCTATCGGCAGGCGGGTGCTGTCCGCTGAGAGGTCTATGGCGAGGTACCGGGTGGCCTGGTTAGCCGGCCTGGCGGAGCGGATCGAACGTGCCATGCTCGAAACGGCGATCGAGCGGCAACGAAATGATTCTGCTGTTGGGTCGATGAGGCCCATCGGCTGCGATGAGGTCGGCAACCAGCACACCTCTGACGAGATCGTGGTTGCAATGTTCTTCACATCGCCGGTACGGGTCATCAACATATGCGTGTTCCATGCAGGACATCTATCGGCACAACCGCACCAATGCCTTGAGAGTCAATAGACCCATTGTCGAGGTATCTAGACATATCGTCTCAGCCGAGCCCAACGTTCGGCCCGCTAGGCGCAGTTGGCTGATGCAAAATCGGAATCAGCCCGCTGCTTTCCAGTTTTCGATGGCTTCGTGGCCGGCTGCGGCTCCCACCAGGAGAGCGGCGGTCGGATCAGCCCACCACCAGCCGAGGCCGGCATTGAGCGCCAGGCCGATCATCGTTGCTGCGGCGAGCATGCCATCCAGAAACGTCATGCGCGCTTCAGATCGGAGCGGTTCGGACTCGAGCCGTACTGCCAGGTCCCGCTTCAACCGCGCAAGCCCGAACATAACGGCCGCAGTCAGAGCCAGGTATGCAATCCCCCAGGGTGATTCGTCGGGTTGGCGGGCCACAAGAAGATCGCGAATACTCACGGTCGCGAGGACCACGGCCAGCAGCCCAAAGGCGACGGCGACCAGACGCAGTGCCACCGCAGTGCGACGGGGGTCGTTTGCCTCGCGCTTCAGCGAGAGGTGCCAAACCACCACGATCGATGCAAAAATCTCGATGAGCGAATCTGTTCCAAAGCCAACGAGGGCGATGGACGATGCTGCCATGCCCAATGCGATGGTCAGACCGGCCTCGCCGACGTTCCAGGCGATCGTGGCATATTCGAGTCGTAGCGCACGCCGACTGTGCATGTGGAGGGTGGATTCGGTTGACACGCGCACCTTTTCGATGTGGACAAAGATGTAGCGTATCCTCTGCCCACGACCTGGCGCTTACCTCAGCGGGGAGAGCGGGAAACCTTCGGGTTCCTTGGGAGTAGCCTGCGGCTACTCCATGCCTGTTCGGAGTGGATATTGGGGCGCTTAGCTCAGCGGGAGAGCGCTGCCTTCACACGGCAGAGGTCGCAGGTTCAATCCCTGCAGCGCCCACCACGAGTCCCCTACGCTGACCGGCTTCGAGGCCGGTGTGCAGACGAGGGCGACCTTGTTTTCGGAAATGGTGCGGCACCGGCCGCGCTAGAGAAGGGTCACGCACAGTTCTTCGGCAGCGTCAGACGAATATTCGAGGCCGAAAGTCCGAAGGGAGAGACGATGAAGAACTGGTTTCGGAACGGACGGTCCATCATGGTTGTGGCCGCCGCTTGGAACATCCTCGACGCGTTGTTGCACGTGGCCATCGACCAGATCGATCCACTGCGTATGGCAGGTAATGCCGTGGTTCTCGTGGCCACCTTATTGGTCTACCGTCCCGTCGTGCGGGGCGCCATCGTGGCTGGGGTAGCCGCCGCCATCGTCGTCGCTCTCAATCTGGCGTTCTTCATCGATCGGGGAGAGGTGCCAAGGGCAGCGTTGGTTCTCGTTGCGGTGAGTCTCGTTCTGCTGGGAGCAGCCGTATGGTGCTACCGGGCCGAGGAGCACGAGGTGAGTGCCGCCGATGCGTGACTTCCGATACTTGTTGGCCACACCGGAGCAGGGCTACCGAGGCAGCAAAGCTTCGCTCTGGTTCCTCGTCGCATTGTCCGTGTTGGTTACGGTGCGG
>JBFGAX010000118.1:0-4949 GCA_041567895.1 Acidimicrobiia bacterium | reverse complement strand
CCCGTCGAACCGTGCACCCACCGAATTGACGGCAAACACATAGCCGGAACGACCATCCAGGAACGTGTCGAGCACGAATATGACATGATCTTCTTCCTCGAGATCGGAGTCGCGCGCCTTCGAAAACGCGACGATGCCCCTCGGATTCGCATCCTCGCAGAACACGCCGATGACAATCTCACTGGAACTGGCCAGCACCTTCACGATCGTCCGCCCTGCCGGCACCCCTCCCTCCACGGGCTCGATCGTGGTGAGATTGGCGATGGAATCGTCAGCGGAATACCACGCCGCCCCGTTGAGGACCCCATCGAACCTGAAGTCCGGCAGCAGCGCACCGGCCCGCAAGGTCGGCCGCTCGATCGGCGCTTCCTCTTCTTCCTCCTCTTCCTGCGCAACGGCTTGGCCGGCAGACAAGGCGAGGGAAGCGAGCAACAAGCCCAACACGCTCCGAAACCAAAGCTCTTTTCGCATAACTTGCACTATCCTACCTGACACGCCATGAGTGAGCGTAACCGGTTTCCATCCGCCAAAAAAGCACAAAGCGAAGTTACTCCGCTTTGCACCTTTTTGGTCCCTTCGTCAACTTCAACAGACACCCTGCAACGATTAACCCACGCAACCCGTGTTAGAAACGCCAGCTCACCTCCTGCTCCGAAACGCTAGTCAGAAGCTCACCACCGCGTTCAGACGAATCCGCGAAATGTATTCATTGGCGATCGCAGGATCGATGACACGTTTCCTTCGAAACAAATACCACGTCAGGTTGAGTGTCGTCTGGTCAATCGGCACATAGTCGATAGAGACCGTATGCTGTCGATAATTGCTAGCGAGAGTCGTATTGTCGTTCGAAAACGCAGCGAGAATCGCATCGGTTTCCGCTTCCGAGTACCCATATTGGAACCGTCGGTCATGCTTTTGAGACGCGCGGCCAACGAAGAGATCGACCATGAAGCCCGTATCTTCATTCGAGGCAGCGTCCAGATTCTTGACAAAATCACCGACGAACCGGATCGGATAACGCTCGCCGAGGCCACGAAATTCGATGGTCGCGATGGCATCGAGCAAATCGAAATCCGACATGTACGCGGTCTGGTCTGCGTTTAGATAATTGCTCCGGGTGTCCCCCGCGTCAGCATTGATCAGGCTATGAATCGTGTAATCGTAATACGCTCCCGCCAGCGAAAGCCGCCATGCGGGAGCAATGTGTATCGGAAGCACAAACTGGGCACCAGACATGTAGCTGTCTTTCGCGAGGCTTTGCTCATCAATGATCGAATAAATCCCTGTAATTCTTGGCGTCACCGATTTGCCCTGCAGGAACGTGTAGCTTCCGGCCACGCCCTGAGGATTCACGTCCCCGTCCCACACGAGATCGGTCCGAACAAAGGGATTGCCGAACTTGCCACCCGTAACAAAGAATCCGCCCTGGTTCACCGCGAGATAGATCTTGTCCAGGCTGAATTCGAAATCGTCAACAAAGGACCCGAGCGTCGCATCGGTCGTATTGGGGTCACCGCTCGAACCCGTCGCGAGGCGAGCGCCGAACGTCAGCAAGCCGTTGACCGCCACCGTGCCACCGGCTCGGAACCGCACCACACCACGGTTGCGGGCTCGGTTGAGGTCGGGCGCCGGCAGCGCGGGCAGATCCTGATTGGTCGTGTTTTCAAACCGCAGACGGAAGTCACCGAAGAACTTCATTGTGGTCTGCGGCCCGTCTTGTGCCTTCAGCTGGGGGACGAGTCCCCCAGCCAGAATGATCGCAAGCGTGAAGGCTACACGCCCGTGTGTGTTCGTCATACTACGCAGTCGCCTCAACACTGACGGGTTTTGCAAACCGCAGGTATAGCGAAGGAACGACGAGCAGATTCAGCAGCGTCGAGGTAACGAGGCCACCCAGCACCACTACAGCCAGCGGCAGCTCGATTTCGTGTCCGGGAATGTTTCCGGCGATGACCAGCGGGAGCAACGCCAAGCCCGTCGTGGTCGCCGTCATCAAGATGGGAGCCAACCGTTCTTGCGCCCCGCGGAGGACCAGCTTGGGCCCAAAGACTTCCCCTTCGTAGCGCTCGAGATGCTGGAAGTGATTGATCATCATGATGCCGTTGCGTGCCGCGATCCCCAGCACCGTGAGGAAACCAACCAGGGAGCCGAGCGAGATGATGCCGCTGCCGAAGTACGCCGCCAGCACGCCACCCACGAGGGCGGACGGCAAACACACGAAGGAGAGTATGGCGAGGCGCCAGCTGTTGAACGACGTCTCCAGCAAGAACAGAATCCCGATCGCAGCGACGATTCCGAGAAGCAAGAGGCGCTTCTGAGCACTCTGCCGCTCCGCCCACTCTCCCATCAACTCCGCGCGATATCCCAGTGGGAACTGAACCGAGTCCATGGCGTTTCTCACGTCGGCGACAACGGAGCCGAGGTCACGGCCCCGGACGTTGGCCTGCACATCGATGCGTCGCAAGGCATCTTCGTGCTGGATCATGTTCGGCGTCGGCTTGACTTCTACATGGGCCAGATCCGCCAGCCGTACACGGCCCCTTCCCGGCGTGTCGATCATGAGGTTGCGAAGATCGGTCAGATTCTGCCGCACCTCGGGTTTGCTCCAGACTTGGACGTCGTAGACCCAATGGCCTTCGTGAATGTCGCTCACCTCGTAGCCCGTCATCCAACGGTTCGCCGCCCGGAGCACGTCGCCTGGTTTCATTTGGTGACGTTCGGCGGCCGCGAGGTCGACCTTCACCTCAATGTGAGGCATCAGTGTTTGCAGCTGCACGTGCAAGTCGACGAGCCCCTCGATGCCTTCCATGGCGTGCTCGACCTCCTCCGCAGTGGTACGCAGCACGTCGAGCTCGGGGCCAAAGATGCGCACGATGATGGCCTCTCCTCCTCCCGTCAGGACCTCTCTGATGCGCTCTTTCAAATAGGTCTGCACATCGCGATAGATCCCCGGGTAGCCGTCCACGGCCTCCTGAATCGCGTGCAGGGCGGTGTCGTAATCGGCATCGGGATGCACGCTGACCCAATTCTCGGTGAAGTCGATGCCGACCGGCTCGTCTGCCACGAGGGCGCGTCCGATATGCGCCCCGAAATTCTGGACACCCGGAATCTGGCGTAGCTCCTTACTGGACTGAACCGTGATACGGTACATCTCGGGATGCGAGGTCCCTGGCTTCGTGAGCCAGTGCATCAGAAAGTCCCGCTCTTTGAACGACGGGAGCAGCTCCTCGCCGAGCTGCGGCACGACCACGATGCCCGCCAACGCGATGATGCCTACGGTCGCGTAGGCAGGACGCGGTGACTGTACGATCCGCGCCAGGATGACATTGTACGCGCCGTGAAGCCACCGGACGATGGGGGACTCGCGGTGCTCGAGCGGTGCGTTCCGTAAGAGCAGCAGGCCCAGCGCCGGTGTGACGGTGAGCGCGACGAACATCGATGCCATGATCGCCAATGCGTAGGAGATGGCGAGCGGCTTGAAGAAGGCGCCTGAGAGGCCCTGCATGAAGAACACCGGGAGCAGTGCAGTGACCTCGATGAGGGTCGCGTAAATGATGGCGCTCCGAACTTCCAGCGAGGCCTCCAGGATGATCCGCGCGGTCGACTTGTCGGTCCCTTGCCTCCGCTGCTGACGGAGACGCCGAATGATGTTCTCGATGTCGATGATCGCGTCGTCGACCACGGCGCCAAGGGCGATGACGAACCCCGCCAGGACCATCGTGTTGATCGCCGCCCCCCGCCAGTAGAGGATGACGCCAGCCGCCACGAGCGAGAGCGGAATGGCGACACAACTGATCATCGCCACTCGCCACTCCCACAAGAACAGAGCGAGCACCAGCACAACGAGCACACAGGCGATGAGCAGCGCCTTCGTGAGGTTGTCCATGGACTGCTCGATGTATGTGGCCGGGCGGAAGATCCTCGAGTCGATCTCGATGCCGGGAAGCCCGGGCCGGAGCTTCTCGAGCTCCGCTTCGATCCCGCGAGTCACCTCGAGCGTGTTAGCCCACGGCAGCTTCTCTACGATCAGCATGAGGCCGGGACCGTCGTTGATGACGGCATCGCCGATCATGGGCCACGTGTCCCACACCACATCGGCCACATCCGCAACCCGGACCGTCTTGCCGGTGCCGGTGATGATCGGAACGTCGTATAGGTCCGCCGGTTCGATGCCCGGCAGGACGTTCAGCATGCCAATCCGCTGGTTGGGCGTGTCGATGAATCCCTCAACCCGAGTCTTCGACGCGGCTGTGTACGGCAGCAGCCCAAATTCCAGCGTTTCCGAAACCGCCTTGTGAACTTCTTCAACCGTCACGTCGTGCGCGCCCAAGCGGTCCGGATCGACCTGAACCGTGAGCATCTTGATCCGCTCGCCCCAGATCGGGACGTTGGCCACGCCCGGAACCGTCAGCAAGCGAAACCTGATGGTCCAGTACGCGATCATGGACAGATCCATCAAGTCGTACACATCGGAGGTGAGCCCGATCTTCAGGACGCGACTCGTGGCCGACAGTGGCTGGAGCATGACGGGGGGCGTCTGTGCCGAGGCGGGAAGGTTCTGGATGGCTAGCTCGAGACGCTCTTGCACCAGCTGCCGGGCATGCAAAATGTCGGTCCCGCGATTGAACTGCAGGACGATTTGGGAAAGCCCGTTCACCGACCTCGAGCGCATCACATCCAGCTCCGGGGTTCCCGCCAGCACCAACTCCAACGGGATGGTGATCAGCTCCTCGACTTCGGCCGAGCCCATTCCTTGACCCTCGGTCTGAATCTCCACCCGCGGCGGCGCGAACTCCGGAAAGACGTCCACCGGCATGCGGGAAAGCTGGTTCATCCCGAAGTACACCAGCGCCGCGGCGCCCGCGATCACGATGAAGCGGAACCTCAGGCTCTGCGCAACCATCCATTGCATCATTGCAACTGCTCTCCGTCTGGAGTCAATGACCTAT
>JBFGAX010000117.1:0-5081 GCA_041567895.1 Acidimicrobiia bacterium | reverse complement strand
GACAACCCCGACCAACGCGAGCGGTCCCACAGTCTCACCGCGAAATATCACACCGAGCGCTATCGCGGTGACGGGAATCAAGTAGGTGGTGGTGGACATGCGGGCTGCTCCCACTCTTCCGGCAAGAGTTGCCGCCAAAGACCGGACAATTCCTGTACCGAGAACTCCGAGGATCACGACGGCCAACACTGAAGGCATAGTGAACTCTGATTCGCTCCATCCCACTATTCCGAAGGGAAGCAACATGACGCTGGAGATGATCAGGGCCCACATCGTCACCGCAATTCCGCCGTACTGCTGTTGGAGCGGTACCAAGAGGTTGCCACTGATGCCGTAGCCCACCACTGCGATGAGTACGAGCACTACACCAGCGGGAGCTGCGTTCGCTCCCTGCAAGGACGGAATGGTCATCAGCACGATTCCTCCAAATCCGAGTGCGATTCCAATTGTTTGCGCGGCCCCGGGTGAGCGGCGAAGAAAGATCGAGGCCACGGTCAGGCTCATGATCGGAGCGGCACTCGTCAGCATTCCGGCGACCGCTGAATCGAGCTCCGTTTCCGCGATGGCGAAGAGCAGCGCCGGTCCCGCGTTCCCGAACAGAGCGACTGCCGAGATCCGGCCCCAGTCGCTGCGCTCCATGACCTTCCGGGCCCTCGAGAATCCCGCCAATCCGAGAGCTCCCAGCGTCACCCGTCCCAGCGCTACGACCCCGGGGGCAAGCGAGTCGACCCCGATCGCAATCCACAAGAACGCCGAGCCCCATATCAAACCGATGACCGCAGTCAGTCCCCATTCGGTTGGGCCATATGCCGCAGGTCGGGAGCCGATGTTTGTGAGCGGCCGAGACATGGCGTGAGCCTAGAACCAGAACCCGTCCGCGATGAGGTCGCAAAGGATGTTTAGAAGCGTCAGCTATCGGGTAATCGAGGGTGTACGCATCCAATCAAAGGTGTACGCAACAGAAAGAGGGGAGTCTCATGGATACTCAATACAACGACACTCACGATACCGATTACGACTGGAACGACCGTTTGCAGGACGAAGGTTCCTGGAATCAGATCAAAGGCAAAATTCGCGAAGAATGGGCCGAAGTGACAGATCAGGAGCTGGAACAGGCTCGTGGTAACTGGGAGCAGTTCAAAGGCATGATCGAAGAGAAGACCGGCCAGGCCGGCGACGCGATTGAGCGCAAGCTCGACGAGCTGTTCAACTAACAGATCACGCGTTACATCCAACAATCACTCGATTGGGCCGAGTAGCCACAAACGACCAACTGAACACAACTGAACAACCGAATAACTGAACAACCGAACAACTGAATACTTGAGCTTTCCCGCTCACCAAACAACCGGCTTCTCAACGCAAAGCCGGTTGTTTGGCGTGGATCAGTTCGTTTCGCCGCGTGTCTTGCGCGGCGGGATCTCGCTCATACGTGGAATGGCTCCCAACGTCTTCTCGACGTGTTCGACATGTTTGACGCACTCGGAGACGAGATCAACCAACGATTCGCGATTGAGATCGCCGAGTCGTTTGATGTGGACGGTGGATTTCCCTGTCGTGTGCGGCCCGAGCCGATCGAGGATGTCCTCGAATCCTCGAAGACCGGACATGATGTACAGGGTGATGCGGTCGGCCCGCGGGGAGAAACCGACCGAGAAGAAGTCGCCCTCCTGTCCGGTCTTGTACCGATAGTGATACCGGCCAAAGCCGACCGTAGATGCATTCCAGACCACGGGGTCGTACCCGGTTACGTCTTTCATGAGCGTCAGGAGCTCGAGCGCATCGCGCTGTCGCTCGTCATTGTCCACGGTTTTGACGAGGTCGATCGGCGTGACGGTTTTCGATTCGTCCATGCCAGTATTCAAGTTGATCCATCCGTTGCAATGGTCCCCCGGCGGGAGGTTCCGGAGGAACCGGAGCTGGGGGAAGGTTCCGCTCCGTAGTGAGCTTGCGAGCGGAGGCGGGGTAGGGGGAAGAAGAGGCGACCAGCCCAGGGGGAAGAAGAAGCGACCAGCGCGATTCGTATGTCAACCGTTCCACAGCGGCCTTCATCGTCGTTTCCGGCGTGAGATTCGGCTTGGGTGCGATCTGAGTAGTTTCGGCATATAGAGCGAAGGAGCAGCTTTGAAGAGAAGTGACATGCCCATTCCAACCGAAGGCATCATCGTTACTCAGTTTGTTGTCGCAGACGACATTGGCGAAACCGCACGCTTTTACTCCGAAGTCCTCGGCGGCGAAGTCGTCTTTGAGGCAGAGGGAGCACCGACGTTTGTCAAGCTCGCCAACACGTGGATCATCGTAAATGCGGGGGGCGGGCCGACTCCTGACAAGCCGGAAACGACACTAGAGATTCCGGCCGACGCAACCCGCGTCGATGCATTCATGAATATTCGAGTCGCCGACATCCGTTTCATCTATGACGATTGGACCAGCAAAGGGGCTGAATTCCTGACGCCTCCAATCGACAATCAAGGTTTTGAATTGCGCTGCTATGTCAAGGATCCGGACGGACGGATTATCGAGGTCGGCCAGTCCACGGGGATGACAGAATTCCTGGGAATCGAAGACTGAGTCGAGCGACGAATCGGCTCAACCAGGCACGTGGGTCATTCAGGTCGGAGCGGGGGTTCGATAGCCGGCGATCCGGCTCACATCCATCACTGAAGCAACGCGTGTCCACTGTGACAGTCCGCGTCAAGGCTGTCATACTTCGTCAATGACAGAAACTCAGGCGTGGGTTCGGGCTACTTGGTCGGATTTGCGCAACGATTTCTCGCCCGGGAGCTTGCCGGGGACCATGGCGACGGGCCTCGTGCTGGGCCTCGTCAATTCTCTCTTCAGTATCGCCATGATGTCTCTGATTTTCGTCGATGATCTGACCAACGTTCTTCCACTCGGCATTGGTATCGGCCTCCTAGCCACCGCGATTCTCGGGTTGGTCATTGGCCTCACCAGCGGTTTTGCCGGCATGTACTCGGGTATTCAGGACAACAGCGCAGCCATCCTCGGTCTGTCTGCGGCGTCAATCTCCGCCACACTCGTGGGACCGGAAATCATCGACACCGTGGTTGCGATGATGATGACAACGACGATCGCAACCGGTCTCGTGTTCATCCTCATGGGTACGTTCCGGTTGGGCGAGATCGCTCGTTTCGTGCCGTTCCCTGTCATCGGGGGTTTGTTGGCGGGTACCGGCTACCTGATCCTCGCCGGCTCGCTGGATATTCTCGACGCGAGCTGGTCGTTGACCGACGCGTCTCTGTCAGGTTCGATGGGTCTGATGTGGCCCGGCATTGGTCTTGCGGCGAGCTTTCTGGTCGCTTCTTTGCGAAATTGGCCGTCGAGGGTCTATATGTGGATGTTGCTCGCTGCGATAGGACTCTTTCATCTGATAACGCGAACGGCCGGGATCACAAAGGCTGACGCTCTCGATCGGGGATGGCTTCTCGGTCCGTTCCCTGACGGAAGCCTTTGGCCCGGATTCGCCGCCGACGCGCTCGCCGGAGCGGATTGGAGTGCAATCGCAGGCGAAGCAGCCAGTCTCGTGACCATTCTCCTGCTGGTTCCGCTGACACTTCTCCTGTATATCAGTGCACTGGAGGTCGGGACCAATAGCGACCTCAATCTCAATGCCGAGCTGAAGTCCACCGGTTGGGCGAACCTCGCAACCGGGCTGGCGGGTGGACCACCCGGTTATTTCTACCTGTCTGATACCTTGATTGCCCATCGGCTCGTCGGCGGACGACGCGGACCGGCGGTCCTGGGGGCGTTCGCGACATTGGGGGTGGTGCTGCTTGGTGGCATCGTGCTCGAATTTCTTCCCCAGTTCGTCGTAGGCGGCCTGCTGCTCTTCGTCGGCATCGATTTCCTGTACGAATGGCTTTGGGCGTCACGCAATCGGATGTCCCGGCTCGACTACGGCCTGATGGTTGGCATCGTGTTGATCATCGCCACTGTTGGATTCCTTCCCGGGGTCACGGCCGGGCTTGGTGCAGCCATCGCGCTTTTTGTGTATCGCTACAGCCGGGTGGACGTGATCAAGCACCTGTTGACGGCTCGAGAGCATCAAAGCAACATCGAACGACCGCTCCACCACGCCGAATATCTTCACGAAGTTGGAGGCAAGGTCGTGGTGCTAGAGCTGCAGGGCTTCATCTTTTTTGGTACCGCCAATCAGATCCTCGAAAAAGTGAAATCCCATTTCGCTGGAGCAGAGTCGCTCACGTACATCATCTTTTCTTTCCGGCTCGTGTCGGGAGTCGATTCTTCAGCTGTTGCCCTGTTCGAACGGATCGTCCTCTTTGCAAAGGATCACGGAATCACGCTTGTCTTCACGGGACTCCGATCCGCCAATCGCGAGCAATTCGCCGAATTGTTCGCGCAGTACCCGGAGATCGTTGTCGAGCTGCAAGATCTCGACCACGGTATGGCCTGGTGTGAAGACGAATTGCTGGCTGACTATTCGGAAAAGGAAGCCCGACGAGCTCTTCCAGATGGGCTGGAGGAACGACTTGCTGATTACCTCCTCCCGCGGACCATTGCTGAGGGAGATCGCCTCATGACCCAGGGCGATCCCACACCGGGGATCTTCCTGATCAAATCCGGCACCGCCACTGTTCTGCTCGAACGGCCCGGCGCAGACGACGTCCGACTACGGACCCTGCACGAAGGCACGGTGCTCGGAGAAATTGGTCTCTATCGACAGGAGCCGTGCACCGCGACGGTCATAGCCGAGACTGAGTGCGACGTGCTCCATCTCACGCCGATCGCATTTGAGAACCTCTGCGCGAACGATCCCGTCTGCGCGGCAGATTTCCACGCATTCGTCGCTCGCGTGCTGGCGAGCCGCGTGAGTCACGCCAATCGCACGATCCGGGCCCTGCGCAACTGACTCGCGATCTCGGATTTCAACCGGAAATTCGAGCCTCGTGCAGTGTGGTTGAATGGCACCCCATGAATCGTTCTCTCGTCTTCCTACACCGGGCTGTCAGGCAAGGAATTCAACGCAATGTTTTGAGGGGCGCCTTGGGCATCCTCGTGCTATTGACGGCGGGATGTGCCAGCGGATCACTCGAGTATCT
>JBFGAX010000116.1:0-5341 GCA_041567895.1 Acidimicrobiia bacterium | reverse complement strand
TCGATCAGCTCGACCAGGCCCAATCCGGTCGAATCTTTGATTTCCATCCTGCAGTCCACACGATCTTGTTGCGTTGGATCGGGCTGGGGACGGCTGCCCCCGGGGTGGTGACATTCCTGCAGGGGGCAGGTCTCGTGGCACTCATGTCCCTGGCTGCCGGTCGACTCTTCGAACTCGGCGTCCCGCGCTGGGCTGCGATTGTTGTACCGGCGCTCGTTCCGTGGCTTCCCTCCGTCGCTCAGACGACGTTGACGGTATGGAAAGACATCCCTTTCACACTGGCTCTGGTCTGGTTGTTTCTGGAGCTCATGGGGGTGGCTGCCAGGGGCCCGCTTCACCTCAGAACCCATACGGTCCGATTCGGCCTCCTGTTGGCCGCCGTGTGGTTGTTCAGACACAACGGCTTGTTGACGGTGCTTGGTCTACTTCTCGTTATGGCAGTGATTATTCGGCGGGCTGTGCCCTGGGTCCGCATGCTCAGCTCGACGGCGATCACGATCTTCCTCGTGGTGGGACCTCTCTATGCGATGTACGACGTTGATCGAAGCCGTCCCACTTCGTCGGAAGTCATGATTGGGGACGTCGCAGCCGCATTCCTCAAAACTGACATCTATGAACCGGAAGACGTCGCGTATCTGTCGAGCATCGCTCCACGCCAGACCTGGGAGGATCTCTACGATTGTGACGATTCCAATCCGATCCTCTTCGATCCAGCTTTTGGCAAGGATGTGATACGCCTCGATGGCAATCAATTCCTGGCCCGCGGCCTCGAGGCGTGGGGCCAGGCCTTGCCGACCGTCGCTTCCCACCGATTGTGCGCGGCCTCATATCTGTTTGTCCCGGTTCAACCCGATGACGCCTATCTCCATCGACCCCCCTTCGCAGTACCTGAAAACGATCTGGGAATCTCCCGGGATCCGATCGTGGATTCTGCCTACGACCTCACCTTCGCCGTCTTCCAAGCAGTCGAACCCGCCGATCGTCTGTGGCTCACATGGCGACCCGCCTTGATCCTCTATGCCGGGTTGGCGGTCTGGGTCTTCATCGCCGCGAGACGCCCACGATCCTGGCTCTTGCCCGGAGCACTTTTCGGTATCCACTTCATCAATGTGTCCATCACTTCCCTCAACCAGGAATTTCGGTTTGCTCTGCCTCTCGTGATCATGGCGCTTCTGAGCCTGCCACTGCTGCTGACACCTGACCGGCCATAATTGCGCCGTGACGGTCTCAGTGATAACTCCCTGCCTCAACGAGGCAACGACTATCGAATCCCTGGTTGATTCGCTCCTGAACCAGACCACGCCACCCCCCGAAATCGTCATTGCAGACGGTGGGTCCACCGACGGGACGTTGCGCATACTCTGGAATCTGGCTGAGCAGCACGAAACTGTGCGCGTGATCAATGGGCCAGGGGGACGGGCTGAGAACCGGAATGCGGCGATCGAAGCGGCATCGCACGAGATTGTCGCCTGCATCGACGCAGGATGCGTTGCAGAGCCCCAGTGGTTCGCCGAGATCACGGAGCCCTTTGCGAACGGAGCCGACTGGGTGGGAGGGTTCTACAGACCGGATGGCCGCACCGCTCGCTCAAACGCAGCAGGCCTGGTATTGATGTCCGTGCTCGATGAGGTAAACCCTGAGACATTCCTGCCGCCAGGGGCGAGCCAGGCGTTCCGCAAGACCATGTGGGAAGAGGTCGGGCGCTATCCGGAAGGCATGGAAGCGGCCGAAGACACGCTGTTTGGTGAACGTGCCCGTGGAGCCGGATATGTGCCGGTCTTCAGGCCGCGAGCCATGGTGCGCTGGCAGCCGCCAGAAGGACTCTGGGCTATGGCCAAAACCGCGTTCCGATGGGGCCGTGCAGACGGTACGGCAGGTCTACGCGGCGAGTCGTACAAACGAATTCTGATCACGTACGGAGGGTCGCTGGCACTCACCGAGTTGGCGCTTCTCTGGGACTGGCGCGTGGGGCTCGGGGCCGCAGTGGCCCTGTGGGGCTTCGCGTTTTCCAGAAGTCGCAAGAAAATTGCCTGGTCCACCGACCGATCCAAATATCTGGTCGTCCCCCTCGCCCATTTTCTTCAGCACCTCTCACAATCCCTCGGCTGGTTGAGCGCCAGACTGGAATCGCGTTGAACGTTTGTTTCGTCAGCTCCGAACTGGCGCCATACACAGGCGGTGGGGCCGGGGTTGCGGTCGCAGCACTGGTCAAGTTGCTGCGTTCGGACGGCCACCGTGCCCGGGTGGTTCTCGTCACGGACGCCGTTGAGGACGTCGACGAGGAATGGGTGGAGCTGGTTGCTCCCGAACCCGACGATATTTCCCGATTCCTCGGAGCATCAAAAGCCGCATCGGCGGCTGTGGCCAGATTGGCACGCGGGGTGGACCTTTTTGAGTTCCAGGACTTCCATGGGCTGGGATACTGGTCTCTGATGCGGAGGCGGTCCCTGGGCCTCGAAACAACCCGGATCGTTGTTCGCGCTCACGGACCGACCGACATGATCAGCCGTCACGTCGCCCAACCTGACGCCTCTCAGAAACACGTGTCGGTCATGGAACGGCAAGCCTTTCTCATGGCCGACGCGGTGATCTGCGCCGGTGAGGCCATTGCCGATGTCCTTGCAAACGAATACGAGCTGGCTAGTGACAGGGTGCTGGTCAGCCCACCTCCCGTGACCCCTCTCAACGGCGACGTGAAACTGCATCGATCCGGTCACCCTGAAGTTGTTTACCTCGGCACGGTGGCAGAGGCGAAAGGCGGTCCGGAGTTCGTGGAGGCCGCGGTGGAGATCGCGAGGGACGAGGAACGAGCCCGATTCCGCCTTGTGGGCAGCGACGGATGGCATTCGATTGAGCACCGGCCGATGTCTGCCTCGCTCCTGGATCGCATCCCCTTCGACCTCAGACACCAGTTCGAATTCGTGGGCGCACTGAATCGTGACGAACTGGCACACGCTCTCAGAACAGCGTGGGCGGTGGTAACTCCGAGCAGATTCGAGACATTCTGTCTGGCAGCGCACGAGGCAAGACAACTCGGCCTTCCCGTGGTCGTTCCGCATCATGCAGGCTTCTCCGATTTCTTCTCACTCCAGACGGGAGCTCTCGTCTACGACGGCACCATCCCCGGACTTCGCCGAGCACTCCAAACCGTCGTCGAGGGTGGTCCGACTCTGGATCGATTGATGCTCGCTCCGGGCCCGACGTATCCCGATCCGACGGCCGTGTATCGAGACGGGCTTCCCGACATCCGACACGGCAGAGTCCAGGCGGGGTTGGCAACGGCGGCACTTGCCAGACTCGAGGAGGCGATTGCTCCTCCTCCTCCCGAGGATCCGCCCGAGCTGCATACCAGGGTTGCTCGCTGGTTGAACCGTCTGCCATTCCCGGTTGCCAGATGGGTCAGCGACACGATTCCTGAAGGACACCCGTATCGAAGCCTCGCAGCGTGGCACGATGATTTTCGCGAGCGTCAACCGGAGATGGAGCGTCGCCGGGCACTGGTGAAGGCCGCAAAGCGACACCGACCGGACTCGATTCGGGTCTCGATTGTGGTTGCCTGCTACAACCAGGGCGAGTTCCTCGAAGATGCTCTCTACAGCGTTCTGGCACAAACGTTCCGTGATTGGGAAATCATCGTCGTCAACGACGGCTCTGACGACCTGCTGACGCTCGAGCTTCTCGACGACATCGACCTCCCGAGGACCCGCATTCACCATCAGAAGAACGCTGGCCTCCCTGCTGCCCGCAATGCAGGCATGAGTCAGGCACAGGGCGAATACGTCGTACCGCTCGACGCAGACGACGTGCTGGAGCCAGGGTTCCTCGAAGCGTTGGTTGGGGCACTCGACCGCGATGAGAACAAGGGCGTTGCTCATTGCTGGACTCGACTCTTCGGCGACCTCAACCAGATCTGGATCCCCCGACCGTTCAACCGCTATCAGATGCTTCTCTCGAACTCGCTCGTTGGATGCGCCGTTATCCGAACCGATGTGTGGAAGGCCGTCGGCGGATACGACGAACACATGACACTCGGGAATGAAGACTGGGATTTCTGGCTGCGAATGATCGAACATGACGTCGAGATGGTCGAAGTCCCGGAACCACTGTTTCGGTACCGACGCCACGGCATCACCATGAGTGTCGAAACAGAGGCACGGTTTGAGACTGCCCGGCGCGAAGTGGCAAACGCCCATCCCGCTCTCTACGAGAGGATCACAGAATTGAAATCTGAGCACTACCCGATGGTGTCGGTGCTGGTGGGTTCTGATAGCGACGTTGATCTTCTCATCATGCAGGACATCACAGATGCTGAGGTGATACCGATTGCGGACGAAACGCCCCCCGTTCCCGCTGATCGCTGGCCCCTGCGGGAACCAGTCTCGAACCTCGCGGCGGCGGTGGCAACCGCGAGAGGCAAGTTCGTCATCATGTGGGACCACGTCGTCGATGCCGGCGCAGGGGATCTCGACCTCCTGGCTCGACATCTCGAGGCCGACGACGACGCCTACGCTGCTGGACCATCCGATTCGGAACCGGTTCTATGGCGCAAATGGTCACTACAGGACCCTTCGACCCGGCATACCCACACCACGATCGTTCCCGGCACACTCCGGTTGCGGGAGACGCCTGACTGGCGTGCCCGGTTCGTCGATCACAGGTACGTCATCGCTGCGGACAACTTCGACGTCGACGTGATCCAGGTGACACCGGAGACCGAAGGGAGAATTCCCGAATGGGTTCGTTCTTAGCTCACGCCTTCATGGCGTTCAAGCGAGCAATCCGTCCACTGGTGCCGGATCGCCTCGTTGCCCGTTTCCGGACTCCGACGCGACCGGGTTGGGCGCGCACGAACGTCGACATCATCATCGATGAGAACCCGGATGCCTGGCTTCGAGCCACACCCAACACCTACCGGGTGGTCAGAACTCCCCAGGCATCAGCCGCCACCGCTGATTGTGTGCTCGAGGAAGCTCACGAGGAGCTCGAGGCGGCTGACCGCAACCGCATCCGGACGGTGATGGCCGCACATCCGTACGGAGCGGTAATCATGGCCCGCACCGTCCCGCCCCGTATCAATCGAGGGTCGTATGAGTTTCCATCCATGGAACCAATCGCCATCGGCGTCAGGCCTGAACTCTTTGTCGACATCGGTGGTAGGACCGCTCATGACGACGACCTGACAGGTCTCTTGTTTCGCGTGTTCAATGCCGGCGAGCCGATCGCCTTGATACCACGGGGTCGTCCGACGAGTGCGTCGACAACCGCTCCCACCACCCCCATCACCGCCTCGCTCTCCGTCGTGGTGATGGCAGGAGTACCGCTGCATGACGTCGGAGGCGGG
>JBFGAX010000115.1:0-5437 GCA_041567895.1 Acidimicrobiia bacterium | reverse complement strand
CCACCACCTACATGCAACGCATCAAACTCGACGTCGACTACGCCCTCCACCGCACCCTCACCACCGACATCAACATCCTCTTCAAAACCATCCGAGCCGTCATCAACCCCGAACCCGACGAATCCCGATGAGCATCCACGCCCCACTTCCCCTGTCTCACAGCAGACGACGAGGATCGTCCGAACTGCGACCTCCGATCATCGTGTTTGGCAACACGCGTTCTGGCACGAGCATCATTCAAAACGTTCTGGCAAGTCATCCCGACGTAGCGGCCTGGTACGAACCTCGCAACCTATGGCAGTTCGCCGATCCAGGACGGAAACACGACGAATTCGACGAGTCTGATGCGACCCCGCGCGTCAAGCGGTACATCCGGCGCCGATTCCTCAAGTATCAGCAACTCGAGGACGGCCGCAGAGTTGTCGAGAAAACGCCCGTGAACATTCTCAGAATCCCGTACGTCCGCGCCATCTTCCCCGAAGCTGTATTCCTCTATGTCGTCCGATCGCCGTTCTCGTTCATCAGTTCGGTCGAATTGAAATGGCAGCGGACGGTATCGACACGGGGCCTCATGTGGCGGATCCAGTCGACACCGACCACGCAGCTCCACCATTACGCCGCGAAGTACGCCCGTCAGCAGATCGACAAGCGGGTGTTGAAACGCAAATACCTGTCGGTGTGGGGGCCGCGCTATCAGGGCATCGAAGACGACCTGAGGGTATACGACATGTTGACCGTGATCGCACGTCAGTGGTCCCGGTGCTCTGAGAAGGCCGAGCGGGACCTCGCTGCATTTGAGGAAGGCCGGGTTCTTCGCTTGCGCTACGAGGACTTCGTCATGGATCCGATCGGCCACATGGAACGTATTTGTGCGCACGCCGGTCTAGATGTAACCGACGAGATCATCAGAGCTGCGAATGAGACGGTACGGAGCGACCGGATGGAGAAGTGGGGACGATTCGATCCCCTCGACCTGGCGCACGTTCTCCCCGAGGTCAGGGATGAAATGGCGCGGCATGGTTACGAGATACCGGCTGAGATCTCCGAAGCGATCGCCAACCGCTCTCACATATGAAAAGGACGATGCTGGCGGGCCTCACACGCGGTGATCCCCAAACCTCACGGGTTATGCAGAGAGTTTGAAGTAACGAGTCCAAACGGGACTCACGAACCGAGTCTGAGGAGACAACAACACATGGACGTAATGAATCCGCCGATCGAACAACCAACGCAGCAAACAACCGCCACCATCGCGGCGCCACCCGAGCTCAAGATCCTGTGCACTCTGGGACCTGCTTCGATGGATCCGAGAACCATCCAGCGGCTCGAGCAGGCCGGTGCCACGCTGTTTCGTATCAACCTGTCTCACACAGAGCCAGCCGACCTTCCGCGATTGATCAGGATCATCAGGTCCGCCACCGAGGTTCCCATTTGCCTCGATACCGAGGGGGCCCAGATCCGCACCGGGAGATTCGTCGATGGTCAAATCACGCTGCGTGATCACGCCCTGGTCAACGTGCACAGGAAGCGGGTGCCGGCGGATGACAAGAACTTCAACTTTTATCCGCCAGAGAGCGTCGACATGCTGGTTCCCGGTGACTTTGTTCGTCTCGATTTCAACTCGGCGTTGGCTCAGGTCGTTTCATGCGACGATGAAGCGGTGGTGATGCGGGTGCTGCAGGGAGGGCCGGTTGGCCAAAACAAGGCGGTCGTCGTCGAGCGCGATCTGACACTTCCGCCGCTGACCGCCAAAGATGTCAAGGCCCTTGCAATAGGACGGGACCTCGGCATCTCTCACTTCGCCCTGTCGTTTGCCAACAGTGGTGAAGACGTGCTCGAAATACGCACGCACGTCGGAAACGACGCGTTCGTCATTTCGAAAATCGAGTCGAGAGGAGGTGTCCAGAACCTCGAAGAAATTGCCTCTCACTCGGATGCTCTTCTCATAGATCGCGGTGATCTATCGCGTCAGGTTCCGATTGAGCTGCTTCCGCAAGCTCAGAAGAGCCTCATCAAGAGAGGAAACGCGGCAAACACCCCGGTGTACGTGGCAACCAATCTCCTCGAATCCATGGTTTCGAGCTCAACGCCGACCAGGGCCGAGGTCAACGACATCCACAACACATTGGCGGACGGAGCAGACGGGCTGGTTCTGGCGGCAGAAACCGCAATTGGACGATATCCGATTCGCTGTGCTTCGATGATCAACAAAGTCATTCGCGGCTACCAACAGGACGGGCTGACCGCCAAGGGTTTCTACCCAGAAGATGCGATTTCATTGCTGATCGAGCCGCACGGGGGTCGTCTCGTCCATCGGGAAGCAAGCGACACTGATCGCAGCGCGATTGAGCATCTCACACACGTGGCCATCCGTGAGAAGGACCTGATGGACTGCGAGCAGTTTGCATACGGGACATATTCGCCTCTGACCGGCTTCATGGATCGGGAGACGCTCGAGTCCGTGTTGGATACGTACCGGCTCCCGAATGGTGAGGTGTGGACGCTGCCGCTGCTGCTTCAGATCGACGGCGACGAGGTTCGCAACGTATCTGCGGGTGATCGAATCGTTCTGACGGACGACAACGGCCGTGTTCACTCTCTTCTCGACGTCACAGAGATGTACCGATACGACCTCGACAGCCTTGCGGCCCGAATGTACGGAACCACGAATCGGGATCATCCAGGCGTTGCTCAGTTGACAGGTCGAAGCGACCTGTTCGTGGCCGGCCACGTCACCCTCGTTGAACCGCTGGCGTCGCCGCATCGGCACTACCTGTTGTCGCCGGCACAGACCCGGTTCATCTTCACTCAGCTTGGATGGTCTCAGGTCGTGGGGTTTCACACGAGGAACCCGACTCATCGGGGCCACGAGTGGATTCAGCTGCAAGCGCTCGAACGTACGGGGGCCGATGGTTTGTACATCAACCCGATCGGCCGACCCGAAAAGCCGGGTGATTTCCTGCCAGAGGCCATCATGCTCAGCTATCAGACATTGCTCGAGTTCGGCTTCTACCCGAAGGGTCGAGTGGTGCTGGGCAGCTTTTTCACATACTCGCGGTATGCGGGGCCACGTGAGGCAGTGTTCACTGCCCTGTGCCGGAAGAACATGGGCTGTAGCCACTTCATCGTTGGTCGCGATCACACCGGCGTCGGCGATTTCTATCCGAAGGATGCTTCCCGTTGGATCTTTGATGCGGTCGGCGGAGACATCGGTATCGAACCTGTCTTCTTCGACACGGTTGGTCACAACCCGGAGACAGGCGAGTATGAGGTCGATCGTGGCCAGCCCCTGCAGCGGATCTCAGGAACTCAGGTGCGAGAGAGTCTCCGTGAAGGTTCGTATCTGCCCGACTGGTTCATGCGTGACCTGGCTCAAGAAGTCTTGATGGGTGAACTTCAGAGCGGTCGACAGCTCTTCTACGAATGAGTCGGCCGGTCTCCGTCTGATGATGTTTCGGTAACGGTCGACGGTGGACGCTTCAGGAGACGGGGGTGTCGCACGGTTAGGAGAAGGCCGCCTCTTCGAGCGGCTCGTGCGACACCCCTGGCCAGAAGTGGCGGGGAGATCGTCATCCCCGGGTGAACATGAACATCCTCGGGTGAACATCCTCGGGTGAACATCCTCGGGTGAACATCCTCGGGCGAACATCCTCGGGCGAACATCCTCGGGCGAACCTGAAGCCCGGGCCTTGAAGGCTGGAAAGGATTGCGACTAGGGCGTGACGCAGTTGGCGCTGCCGGAATCGGTGAACGACTCGCCGGCAATCGGGACAAACTCCCAGTCGTAGCTCGTCGGATGCAATGTCAGCTTGAGTACTCCGTGAGTGTTGTCTTCGCGTACCTGGCTGTTGGGGGCGATGACGCCAAAGGAGCTCAAACTGGTGCCGCCCGTGCCCACAACGAATTGCCGGATGCCACGACCGGGATCTGCTGATCCGCCTGGAGTCTGCTGGGCGAACCGCTCATAATTGTGCCTATGACCGCTCAATACGATGTCGGCGCCCGCAGCGTAGAGGGGATCCCAGAAATCGGCCATGTCGGCATCTCCGCCACTGGAGCTGAAGCGCGGGTCATGGTGAAGCGCGAGAATACAGGCGTTGGGATTCGCCGCCAGATCGGCCTGAAGCCATTGACCCTGCGGAGAGTTCGGACCGCATCCGCCCACCATCGAGCAGTTTGAGTTGAGGGCAATGATGTGCCAGGTTCCGACGTCGTAGCTGTAATAGCCTTTGTCTGGATCGCCCGCCACCGCCCCGAAGTAGTTGAAATAGGGGGCGGCAGTCGGAGACGAGTTGTATTCGTTGTCTCCGATGACGGGATACGTCCGGTCTTTGTGCCGGCCCCAGGTGGGGTCGTAGCAGTTGGCGAGGTCAGATGTCGAGCTGTCGGGGTAGGCGTTGTCCCCGATCGTGAATACCGTGCCCGGGATATTGTCCAACAACTGGGCCGTAGCCTCGTCGGCGTTCGAACTGCACGTCGCGATATCTCCGGCGCCGACGAACACGGCCGATCCCGTGCCGGGCGGATCGACAGTGATCGTTACTGTCGCCGTATCGCACAATCCCAGCGTGTCGCAAATCTCGTAAACGAAACCATCCCCACCGGTGAAACCGTTTGCGGGCGTGTAGTCGAAGGTTCCATCCCCGTTGTTGAGGAGCGCGCCATGGGCCGGACTGCTGCAATTCGCGCACGTCGTGTTGAGGGACGTCAGATCGAGGGCACCGTCCGGGTCGCTGTCGTTTGCCGAAGCAAATATCGTCACAGCAACGTTCTCCGTTGTCGTGACGTTGTCATCCTGGGCAACAGGAGGGTTGTTTGTCGGACTGCCACCGAATACCAGGACCAGTTCCGGTGGGAAATCGCCCTCTCGCGCATAGAAGCTCACGCCGTTCGAGCTATCCGGCAGCATCGCGAGGTTGTATGTGCCGTTTCCTGCTATGTGACCCGTGAGGTCGTATTCGATCCATATCCCGGACGTCACCGATCCTATGTCGGCTATTACGCCACTCGTAGGGGAGGGGCGGTTGTTCCACGTGACCGAATACTCGTCCCACGAACCGTTGGTTGCATAGAGCGAGGGGCCGTTGGAAGAACCGTTTCTCACGAAGAGCCTCAGGGTGGCGCTCTGAACGCTTCCGGGTATTCCGCTCACGGTAAACCTCAAGAAGCTTTGCTCGTCGGGGATATCCGCAGCGATCTTGCTGCTGGAGCCATAGTTGATCGATGGCGTTGACTCGAGCACCTTTGCATCAGCGGTGGGCGTAAAGGTCAGCGTGCTCACTGTCGGAATCGGTTCGACGGTGATGGTGGTGGTGGCGGTGTTGCAGGCTCCGAGGGTGTCACAGATTTGGTAGATGAAGGTGTCGGTGCCGGTGAAGGTTTGGTTGGCGGTGTAGGTGAAGGTTCCGTTGCCGTGGTTGGTGAGGGTGCCGTTTGT
>JBFGAX010000114.1:0-5489 GCA_041567895.1 Acidimicrobiia bacterium | reverse complement strand
GGGTTGCCGGAGTTTGGGGTGTTGACGAATCATCTGGATGGGACGTTTACGTATGCGCCTGATGCGGGGTTTGTTGGTGAGGATTCGTTTGTGTATGAGGTGTGTGATACCGGGTTGTTGTGTGATTCGGCGTTGGTGACGGTCACGGTGTTTGCTTCCGGTGGGGAGGTGACGTTCGAGCAGAGGATTGGGATGGGTTCTGATGATGCTGAGGAGCGGCCTTCCGGGCGTGTTTCGGTCAGTTCCAGTGATTTGGAGATGGTTCAGGACAAGTCGAACACGCAGGTGGTTGGGTTGCGTTGGGGTGGGGTGAGTGTTCCGCCGGGTGCGACGATTGTTGAGGCGTGGGTGCAGTTTCAGGCTGATGAAACCAATACGGGTGTCACGAATCTGGTGATCGCCGGCCATGACGCCGATGATTCGGTGACGTTTGTCAATGCGACGGGTGATGTTTCTGGTCGGTCTACAACGACGGCGACGGTGGCATGGTCCCCGGATCCGTGGGATGAGGTTGGTAGGGCTGGGCCTGTGGAACGAACTCCTGATCTTGCTGACGTTGTTCAAGAGATCATTGATCGACCGCAATGGGCGGCTGGTAATGGTCTCACGCTCATTATCAGTGGAACCGGTCAACGCACCGCAGAGGCCTACAACGGCGACGCCACCGCTGCTCCCTTACTCCACATCACCTACACCACAGGGTGATAACCGACGATCGGCGCTGTGGCGGTTCTATGAGATCGGCAAACCATCGAATCTCGCACCCTCTTGTTCGAGGTACCAATGCCATTGATTCTTGATGCCGGTTTCGGTAGTGGTTTGGGGCATGTAGCCAAATGTTGATTCGCTCTTGGTCAGATCGGCCCAGGTCCGATTGACGTCACCCGGTTGCATGGGCTTGCGGTCGATTAAAAGTTCGCGCCCGATGACCCTTTGGATCGTTTCGAGCAATCCGGCGAGCGTGATGGGCGTATTGCCACCAATGTTGAAGATGTCGAATCCATCCTCGATGTAGTCCATGGCCGCCGCTATTCCGTCGACGATGTCATCCACGTATGTGTAGTCACGGCTTGTCGACCCGTCTCCAAAAACCGGCAATGGCTCACCGAGCGCAGCAAGTCTCAGAAACTTGCTGATCGCGAGATCGGGTCGCTGGCGAGGACCAAACACGGTGAAAAACCTGAGGCACGCTACGGGCATGTTGTGGAGATGGGCATAGCTATGACAAAAGAGCTCGCCTGCGCGCTTGGAAGCCGCATAGGGGCTTATGGGATAGTCGACCGGATCTGATTCGGCGAAAGGTGTCTTTTTGTTGTTGCCGTACACGCTCGAACTGGACGCGAACAGAAACTGGCGAACCCTGCTTCGAGCTGCTGCGTTGAGGACGGCAACCGTGCCGTTCATGTTGACGTCCGTGTAATAGGAAGGTTTTTCGATCGAAGGGCGCACGCCCGCCATCGCAGCCAGGTGCACAACATGGGTCGGTCGGAATCTTCGAAAGATGGCGTCAATCGCCTCAACATCGCGAATGTCGGTTCGGGCGAGTGTGAATGATGGATTCTGGACGGCGACGGAGATATTGCGCTCCTTGATTGCGGGGTCGTAGTAGTCGCAGAAGTTGTCGATTCCCAATACCACGTCGCCACGTCGAAGGCATCGCTCGGTCAGGTGTGAGCCGATGAACCCGGCCGCGCCCGTTATCACGACGCGTCGTTGGTTCTGTGTGTCGCTGGTTGCGCTCATGTGGTCTCCAGTTCTGGTCGAGCGGACGATGGCAATGACCGCAGGGAGGTAGAGTCCGCGACAGGTTCGGCAACGGTGCCGTCCGGATCGCGAGTAGCGGGTTTGTGTCCTGCAATGGCCGCCCTGAGGAACCAGGCAGCTGTGAGAGAGCTAGCGCCGTAGCCGATCAAAAGTGACCATGCAGCCCCCTGGAGTCCGCTGGTTGGGACCAACCACAAGCCGGAAAACAACGCTGCCAAGGCTCCTACTGCTCGTGTGGTGAGGACCGGACCAAAGCGGCGGGTCGCCAACACACCAGCGTTCATGAAGGTTGTCACGGTTAGTAGGCCGCTGGCTGCGATGGCGATGGCGAGCACTTCGGCCTCGGCGTACTCGGGCCCGTAGAGAGTCGTCAGGAACCAGTCGCCGGCGGCCAGGGCGATGGCGACACCGACGATCGACATAGCGGCAAATCCGATGAGGACTCGCAGCAACAAGCTGGAGAACGCCTTTATTTTGTTCGTGGCGTAGTACTTGGCGAGTCGGGGTGCGGTTGCGTGCCGGAAGGACTTGGCAAACAGCTGCACCAGTTGGACGATGTAGGCGACTGCCGCGAACACCCCGAGCTGATCGTTCCCCAGAATCGCTTGTACGACATATCGAGGGATGTTGTAGGTCAGCGAGCTGAGGAGGGCAGCAATCCCGAGCGGCAGGATGAGCCAGGCGAGCTGGCGCAATCGGCGGCCGCGCCAGATCATGCGTACGGGAAGCTGGACGACATTGTCCACCCTTTCGCTTGCTACGAGAGCTGCGCTCTGGGGAGCGGCATATGCGGCAAGCACAATCAGCCATCCTGCGGCCATTCCAACCAGCGCCCAGGGCAACGAACCGGTCCAAAGGAGAAGTGCGACGAATCCGGCCAGGCCTAAAACTCCTCGCCCGATCATGGTTTTGCCGGCCTTGTCGAGCCGTTCGTGCTGGGCAAAGACCCCGAAGTAGAGCAAGTCTGCCGCGCCGATCACTTTGGTACCCGCGATCAGCATGACCACGAGGCTTGTCTCCCCGCCGAGGTCGAGGAAGAACAACAGTCCAGCCGTGAAGGCAACGGCAAGCGGGACGGTCAGTGATCGAAGCGCGGAGTACTCACGAAAGCTGAAGTCGCGTTTGGCGTCTGTCGCCTGCGCCGAGCTCATGTCGAGTCCGGCAAGCATGAAGATCGGCTGGGTTATTGCAAGGCCCAGGACATATTGTCCAACCAGTTCAGACGAGCCCCACCGAACGAGCACGACAATCGTGAGCCAGCGCATACCGGAGAACACGGCATTGGCGGCGAACGTCCAGACTGCGTTCGATCGAATCGATCGCGATGACGCTTCAAACTGCTCAGACATCGGATGTGGTCCTGTGCTGGTCAGCCCATAGTTGATCGAGTCGCCACCAAAAGCGGTTGGGCTTCGACCACGATTGGTGGTGGTCGCGTCGATCGCTCGCGTGTTGATGGCCGTGTGATTTGCTGCGCGCCGGCATGAGGTCGCAAGCTCTGGAAATCCGCCCTCGTCCCGCCATACGGTGTTTGAGCTCCCCTCAATGTCCCGTTTCGTCCGTGTAATGTCTCGCGGCCGTCCCTGACCGTTTGCCCCACATTAGGTGACTCTACGTGGCATTGCGCAGCATGCGGGCCATGGGCTTCCAGTACGCGAAAAAACGCCGTGCGTGGCATTTCGAATGTCGTGACACACTACGATTGCGCGCTGGCAATACATCGGTGGGAATCATGGTCGGGGCGACATCACGTCAATTGTTTGATCAACTTCACGACGCCGGGGTTCGCTATTGTCTGTTCAAGAGCAACGCTCATCTCGCAGCGGCGCTCTCCGGTGAGACCGACCTCGATGTCTTGTTCGACGGCGCCCAAATCGATCTCGTCCATGCGATACTCGCCGGTGCCGGCTTCAAGCGATTTCCCACCAGTCCCATTCGCTCATACGCGGGGAAGGAAGATTTCTTTGGAGTCGACGGCGAGTCCGGTCGCCTCCTGCATCTCGATATTCACTACCGATTGATCGTCGGAGCGAGCTACTTCAAGAATTTTCGTTTGCCGTGGGAACAGCGCTTGCTGGATACCGCGACGCTTGATCCAGAACACGGTGTGTATGTTGCAGATCCTGCTCACGAGCTACTGCTCCTCACCGCTCGTGCCGCGCTCAAACTGGGTCCGCCTCAACCCGTCACTCGAAAGCGCGGCACAAGTCGAAACATGCTTGATGAGAGGGACTGGTTGCTCAAACAAGTCCGACTCGACGACGCAGTCCGGCTCGGCCGCGAGATCTTTGACGAACACACGGCTTCGCTCATCGAGGGAGCCGTGTCAGGCGGATTCGAACGTCAATCATTGAGGGCACTGCGGTCGGCCCTGATGCCGTCGCTCGACGGGTATCGGACCTATCGTCCGATTGTCGCCGAGGGTGTGCGACGAAAGCGGCAGCTGCAGTATTTGCTGGGAGCGATCAACCGACGTTATGTCCATGCACCCTTCGGCTATTCGCGGGGCGGAACTTCCGGGGGGTTGATGGTGGCGCTGGTCGGGTCGGACGGATCCGGTAAATCGACACTCAATTCGTCTCTCTTCTCCTGGCTCACCTCCAAGCTCGATGTCATGCCGGTGTACTTCGGCAGTGGCGACGGACGTGTGTCGTTGCTGCGTTTGCCACTATGGGCGATTCGACAGGTTCAGCAACGAGGTCGGTCGGACGAAGCTCGCGACCCCCGGACTCGCATGAATCGACCTGTCACGTGGAAGCTGGTCGTGTGGTCGCTGATTCTCGCTCGTGAGAAACACATCAAGCTCGACAAGGCGACCAAGGCAAGGGCCAGAGGACTCATCGTGATTTGTGATCGATATCCGCAGATTCAGCAACCTGGAGTAAACGACGGCCCCCTCCTGTTCTCATGGAAGGACTCGGCTTCGAGCATCAAACGTCGAATCGCTGCCATCGAGGAAAAGCCATATGAGCGCGCATCGAATATCGGGCCAGACGTGGTCATACGGCTCAGGGCTACTCCGGAGGTGGCACACTCGAGAAAGCCCGGAGAGAACCTTGCAAATCTCGAGTTTCGAGCCGATTCTGTGAACAACCTCGAATTTCCCGCCGCGAGGCGAGTCATCGAAATCGACGCTGATCAGGATGCCGACACCGTGCTGATGCAGGTCAAAGCTCAGCTTTGGACCGACCTGTAGCACGAAACCCATACGGGATCTACGCGGTATTCGTCGCCTGAACCCTGGTTACCCGATGGAACTGATTGGTCCGGCCGATTTGGTCCAGCCACATGAGTCCGGCCGATTCGATTTAGCTGACGACGTGGAGGCCGTTGAGGTCCTCGCCGGGCTCAATTCCCAGGCCTGACAGGTCTAACGTCAGTGCGGCGGTGCCGCTGGTCGTTGCTCCGAAAGAGCCCACGAAGGTGCTGACGTCTTCATCGTCACCGGACCCGCCGACAGCTGCGTATGTCCCGACCGTCGAGAAATACATGATGTCGGATCCGCTGAAAGAAACCCCGTCTATGTCATGATTGCCGACACCGCCGAATCCAACGTCACTGCCGTCGAAATGGAGCACAAACGCCCCTGACGTTGCTGCCCCGAATGTTCCTGTGAACACGTGGATGTCCTCATCGCTGCCGTTGGGAATACCGCCGGGCTTGAAGGAGCCCTTCGTGGAGATGGCCAACCTGCCGTCGCTGAATTCGTACAGAGCGTCGATGTC
>JBFGAX010000113.1:0-5518 GCA_041567895.1 Acidimicrobiia bacterium | reverse complement strand
GGCGATCCTTGCTCTGACTGGGGTGGGCCGGGTGTTTGGCGCCGTGTTCTGTGCCGAGATCGGTGATATCAGCCGGTTCGGTCGCCCGGAACGGTTGTGCTCGTGGGCGGGTCTCACCCCTCGGTTGCGGGAGTCGGACACTAAGACCATTCAGGGATCGATCACCAAACAGGGATCACGGTTGGTGCGGTGGGCCGCACTCGAGTCAGTGGTTCGATTCCGAGGCGGAGAGCCCATCCAAGACGCTTACCGCCGGATCGCCCGGCGGCGGGGCATCAACCGGGCCAAGGTGGCCGCCGTTAGAAAGCTTCTCACGCTCTTGTTCTACGGGCTCCGTGACGGAGAGATCAGATGCCTGATCCGTCCTGAGGAGCCGGCCGCGTGAGTGGGTCGGACACGGCCCGGGTTGCGAGTTCGTATAACGGCATGACCCCACCATTGAGTGCGGGTCGACGTAAGTGATTGAACCCAACCTGGCTGTGGCCGCAGCACTTCATGACCACCACCCACAGTTGGTGCGTGGCGAAGGGATGACCAGGCAACCGACCCTCGGCTATGCCAACCCCCAACTTCGGGGCCACTGAAGCAAGCAAACTCTCGACCCGACCCAGGAGACTCAATTCGACCCAAACAACTCAATCAACCCGGCCCCTACCCGAGGGAGCCGTCATCACGCGCCCACCACCCCCAAACCACCGTCAAACCCGCGAAAACCAAACCCACCGGCCGCTTGACAACACACGCCCGTTCAGGGATGCCGATACGTGCGGGTCGGCGCGAAGAACGGGCCCGTGGGGGACCCGTTCTCGCTGAGAGTGAACCCGTCGGGTTCGAGGCGCGTTCTATACAGTGAGGAGATTGTCGGGCTCGTCGACCGGTGTCTCCGATAAGAGCCAGGCACCGAGCCCAGCGATCCCCGTCGCAAAGATGATGAACCCAGCCAAGGCGAAGAGGATCGTGGGATCATCTCCGAAGTCCTGGTCGGCGGTGCTTTCGGGCAGGAGCCAGGCGACCCACATAGCGCCGACTGGAATGGCCGCTCCTACTTGGACTGCGAGTGACGCCCATCTCGGGGCCAGCCCAGCCCGCACGAGAGAACTACCTACCAGCAGCGCACCGGCGAGGGTGAGAGTCAACCATGGCGCCCAGAACCAGAGAGCGAAGCTGGTAACCCCCGCCGCTCCCAGCACGTAAGCCGCCCATCGTCCTTGCTTTCCGAGCGCTCCGCCATGGCGACGATTAAGCCCCACCACGAGTGCAACCAACAGCAAGCCGGCGGCGATGTAGGTGTAGGTGCTGATTCCGAAGAACGTGGCGTCCCAGTCCGATTGCCCGGTTTCGTTGCGCTGGTTGTACACCAACATCGAGAACGACGCCGCAACGTATAGAACCGCAGAGGCGACACCGAGTAGCCCTGCTCTCTTGGTGAATGTGGTTGGCACTGCAATACCTCCGTGTTTGGAGGAGGCAAACGCCCGACCAACCAATGTTGGGTCGCCGAACTCAGTGAGAACAAACCGCTCAGCAACGAGCGATGTCACGCCATTATCTCGATGCTGGGACACACCTTCGAGCAAATGATCGGCCACCTCGGCCACAATGTCATCGGCCTCAGGTGAGCGACGCAGCATGTGTCGCAACTCGCCCAGATAGCGATCAATTAGGGCGTACTCGGCCATGGTGCCCCCTTGAGGACCCGCTTGATCGCAGAAGAGAACTCCTCCCACGATTGGCGCTGTTCACTGAGCGCGGCGTGACCCTGCTTAGTCAGCAAGTACGTGCGCCTCCGTCTCCCTTGCACCTCGCTCCACTCGCTGGTCAGGAGGCCCGCCTTCTGAAGGCGATGGAGTGCCGGATAGACCGTGCCCTCCGGCAGGTCGAACGTCTCCTCACTCCTGATACGAAGCTCCTCGATGACCGCATAGCCGTGCTTGGGGCCCTCAGCGATGATCGCTAACAGCAGTAGATCGAGATGCCCTTTCAGCGCCTGTCCTCTCATACCTTGGAAACCTACACCTCGTATTACTAGGTGTCAACCCGCAAGCCGGCCTGCAGTTAGTCCAATCAGGCAACAATGCGGCCGGGCAGCGCCGGCAACACCACGACTCCGCTCGGTTGCCGCGTTGTTTCACCAACTCAGTCGTTGAGCGGCAGATCGGCCAGGTAGGAGACTCCGACGACGACGTAGGCGCCGAGCCAGGTGTCTGCAGGATCCGGCCGCGGGCGGGCAATGTCCTGGATGTGGATCGCCAGGTCTTCGAGCCCGGCCACCTCGCCGGATCGACCGAGCGCACAAGTCACGGTGACATCTCCGAATAGCCAGCAGCCGGAAGGATCGCCGCCTCGTTGCATGGAGACCTCGGTCAGCAGGAACCGATCGCCTGGGAGCGCGCCCTTCTCGCGACCGCCGTTTTCCCGTATCCAGTCGATCGCTTCCGTGGTGGCAACGAAGAAAACCTCCTTGCCGGCGAGATAGCGGTCGTAGAAATCGAGGACCAGGTCCTGCGGAGCCGGATACAGGGGAGCGGGCCCGAGGCAGGTCACACCTGCGAACAGCGAGCTGACCGTTTCCCGCGCGACGTGGCCGGCCAGGTAGGCAAGCCCGTTGCTGGTCGGAAGGACGTAGGTAAAGGTTCCCAGGCCGACGTCATCGGTGACCACGTGCAAGCCCAACTCCCCGTAGGTGGCGAACAGCCCCTCCACGTCGGTCACGAAGGGTTCCACACCGCTGGGGGTGGCGAGGCCTGCGTCGCCTCGATACCACCAGCCGGCCAGTTGGTCATTCTCGAAATACAGGCTGAGGTCGTGCCAGCGGACCTCTGCCAAACCTTCACAACCGGTCCCGGCAGGACCATCCGGAGCACCGAGCAGGGGCACAACCACGTCGAGGGCATCCCGAGGGGTAGCTACGCCGAAATCGAGCCCGGCAAAGGCATCCACGGTCAGCCAGGGCCGCGCAGGGGGTTGGGCCAAACCCGTTGTCGTAGTCGTGCTGATCGGAGAGGTGGTGTTGGTGAGCGTGGTCGTCGTCGACCGGGGAGGCGTCGTCGTACTCAAAGAGCTTGTCGGGGGGCCGACGGTTGGTGTCGCTCCTGTCGGGTCAGGAATGGTGGGGTCCGATGAAGAATTACATCCTGTGAGCAGAATCACCAACAGCCCGACACCGCCCAGAGAGACCCGCATATGGTCAGCGTACCTGGGGTACCTTGCGACACGATGTCACGACCGTTACTGGGCCTACTGGCCATCTCCCTGGCCGCAACTACCGGCAGTGTCTCCATCTCGTGGGAGCACGATTGGGGGTCCGACGCGCTGTGCGCATGTTTGGTGATCGGCGTAGTTGCTCTGGCCGCTTCAGTCGACACAGTCAACGGCGACGTTGACCGCTGCGCAGATTTGGCGCATCCGCTGATCGCTCAGGCGTCCTAGTCGCTGCGTGAGTGATCCGACCGAGACACTCTCTATCGAGTCGAGATTCACCGCTGAGGCTAGGGGGATGGGATCCTCAGAGGGCTCGAGGCGTACTTCACTGGGTAACCCGCGGATGGTGGTCGTACATGGGGCAATGACCGTTCGCTGCAGTCTCGGTATGGCGACATCCCGTGACAACACCACGACAGGTCGGCGAGCGACCTCGGGTAGCTCACACCACCAGACCTCACCCTGGGCAGGTAGGGCGTTCACGACAACCCGGCGGCTTGGCGGAACGAGGCGAGGTCACCCCACTCGTCGGGCTCGTCGATCGGATGAGCGTCGTACGCCGTGTAGGCGGCGTCGATTTGGGCGGCGCGATGTCGAGCTAGGAGGGCAGCGAGCGCCTCATCGAGCAGGGCGGCATCGTTGCTCTCAGATCGCAATCGTCGTGCTTCTTCGAGGAGTGACTCGTCGACCGTCGTGCTGACTCTGACTCTTGCCATGCCACGACTATGCCACACATGCGCCATAGACGCAACCAGGTCGATTCCAACCGCACGCAGTCGTGCCGATCCCCTCCGAGCAAGCCCGGCACATCGAGATCAACAGCCACACATGACCGGCAGGGATGATGTGTTCGTATCCCGGTCGGTTGGATCTGGTCGCACTGCCTACACGATTCCGAGTCCGCACGAACTAGGCAACAATTAGGCAACGCGACAACCAGAAACATTCGGAAACAACCGGAACCAACCGGAGTGAGAACGCCAGTCAGGAAAAGGGGAATCCCTCGGAAACCCAGTAATCATGGGCTTCCTCCAGAATGCCCGTGTTGCCTTCACTCGGCAGAGGACACTGGTTCAATCCCAGTAGCGCCTCACGCACCAGGGGCCTTTGTTTCTGGGGCCTATTGCGTGCTTGGCGCTCTGTGTCAGCACGCGTATGGGGCTTTTAGGGCAACGGATTAGGCAACACGTGGACCGACAAGGGGAGTCGGTCCGTCAGACTCGAAGACAGCGTCCAAGTCGAGTGAGAAACCGAGCGCCGAGGTGCCGAAGCAGCGCACTCCGCGATTTGGGCGATATCGCCCGTATTTGGTGATATGCGGCGCTCGATCGAGCAAAGAAAAGAGTGCCATGACGGCGGACCCATCTCCGCTCTTCAGTAGATCGAGACGTTATGCCGAGTTGGTGGTAGCGAGTGACGCACTGTCTGGTCCCGAAATTGAAGAGGTCCTCGGCGTCAAAGGTGACAGAGTTGTCACAAAGGGCGACCCAACCGCCCTTCTCCACCATGTCGAGACCGATAGCGCATGGTTGATCCGATCCACCGGGATCACTGAGGACGGAGGAACCGTCGTGTCCGGCCGGATCGATGAGCATGCACCGGAAGAGCATCACATGGATTGGCTGTACTCGGCGGTAGCGCCGCTCGAGGCCAAGATCACGTCAATTCCGGACGCGGAGTGCGTCTTGAGGATCGTGCAGAGGATGGAGCCGGAAGAGAGCCAGGGGCGCGGTGTCGGCCTCGATCGCACCTGGGTTCAGTTGCTCGCCCGATTGAACGGATCCTTTGATGTGGGTCAATCCATCTGGATCTGAGCCTCGGCGACACGACTGGGCGACGTGACCCAGAGCGCACGGCCTGTTTCGCCAGCCGCCGCGGCCACGGCATCTGAGATCGGCAGATATGCGCAAATGTCTGGTGACGCCCAGTGATCGGTGAGTGGTGGGAGACCCGAGCGCCGAGGTGTCGATCCAGGGCAGTCGGCGAAACGTGCGATATGGCTCCGTATTGGGTGATCGGTGCGGCTGCGTGGGGGTGGCAGCGAGGTCGGTGGAGATGCCCGCCACACTTGTTCTGGCTGAAAGGATCGTCAGTCGAGGCTGAAGCTGATTGCGCTCCCACCGCGCTATTCAAGGGCGAGACCCATGCGCTCGCCGAGAGCGGTTCTGCCTTGGCGTGTGAGTCGGATCGATCTCGGTTGGGTTCCCCGAATCACCCACCGTCGCTCCAGGGATATCCCTAGGAGGGCGGCTCCGGCTGCCCCGGCGAGGTGGTGCCGGCGTTGGGTCCAATCGAGGCAGCTTCGGACGATCGGTCG
>JBFGAX010000112.1:0-5977 GCA_041567895.1 Acidimicrobiia bacterium | reverse complement strand
GGCCGTGACGGCATCGGCGGCGCCTCGATTCTCGCCTCGGCCAGCTTCGAGCCCGGCTCGGAGGAAAAGCGGCCGTCGGTGCAGGTGGGCGATCCGTTCGAAGAGAAGAAGCTCATCGAGGCGTGCCTGGAGCTCTACGACAAAGGCCTGGTGACCGGGGTGCAGGACCTGGGAGCCGCCGGTCTCAGCTGTGCCACCTCAGAGCCGCCAAGCCGCGCCGGCGTCGGAATGGATGTGGATCTCGACGCGGTGCATCTGCGTGAAGCGGGGATGACGGCCGCCGAGATCCTCATGAGCGAATCGCAGGAGCGCATGCTGGCGTTCGTCGAGCCGGCCAACGTGGACAAGGTTCTGGCGATTGCCTCACGCTGGGAGATCGAGTCCGCCGTGATCGGCTCGGTCACCGACAGCAGCCTTTTGCGGGTGTATCACCAGGGAGAGAAGGTCGTCGAGATCCCGGCCGCCTCTCTCACCGAGGACGCCCCCAAGCTTCACCGCGACATCTCCCAACCCGGCTGGCTGGCGGAGCTGTGGGATGCCGCTCCGGTCGCCGGTTCCCGGCCCACCAACGACGAGACCCTGCTGGCCCTGCTGGACGACCCGGCTCTGGGAGATCCGTCGGTGGTGTACCAGCAATACGACCACATGCTCTTTCTGAACACCCTGGTCGGCCCTGGCAGCGACGGGTCATTGCTCCGCCTGCGGGGCACCGACAAAGCACTCGCCGGGACGGTCGATGGCAACGGCCGACTCTGCTACCTCGATCCGAGGCGGGGATCAGAACGGCTGGTCTACGAAGCAGCCCTCAACGTCGCCGTGACCGGGGCCCGTCCGCGGGCTTTGGTCGACAATCTCAACTTCGGGAACCCGGAGCACCCGGAGGTCATGTGGCAGTTCACAGAGTCCATAGAAGGCATATCGGTTGCCTGCGAAGCGTTGGGCATCCCGGTGGTGGGTGGGAACGTGAGCTTCTACAACGAAGGCGGTGGATCCAACATCCACCCGACCCCGGTCGTGGGAGTGCTCGGCCTGGCCGATCCCGTTCCCCGGACGGCGCCCGGCCTGAATCGTGCCGAAGCCGGCATGGAGGTTTGGGTTCTGGGGGACTTCGACACCATCGATCTCGCCGGCTCCGCCGCCCAGCGGGTCTCCTGGCATGTGCTCGCAGGCCGGCCGGTGCAGCCGGACGCGGATCTGGCGAGACGGCTCACCGAGGTGGCCGCCACGCTGGCTCACCTCGTGCCGGTGTTGCACGACGTGAGCGCCGGCGGCCTGGCTGTGGCGATTGCGGAAATCGCCATCAAGTCGGGGGTCGGCGCAACGATCGAGGAGGAGCGTTGGGACCATCTGTTCGGCGAGGCTCCGCACCGGCTGGTGGCGGTTACGCCTTCGGGAGGCCCCGTTGAGACCGTGGCGGCCGGATTGGACATCGCGACCCGCCGCATCGGGACCATGGGCGGTGATCGGCTCGACATCGGAGGATCAAATACAGAGCTCGAAACTGCCAAGGCCGTGTGGCAATCCGCAATCCGGAGCCGCATCTAGCTTCCTGCCACAAAACGACGGATGAAGCCCAGTTGGCCGGGTAATGAAGTCGTTATCTTGATCGGAGTGGCACAATTGGCCGCTCAGCATTTCTTTCGGCGGTCCGCGGAGGTTGGTTCAAATGACGACAGCACGTCTGCTGCTCAAGTCCGCCTTCGTGGGCGGACTCATCGTCATCGCAGCAGCTTGCTCGTCGCCTGCGGGTGAGAACGAGCAAGATTGTCTTGCCGACGGCTCCTGTGTCGAGGGCCCTGAGCTCGTTCCGGTGGCGCAGCCGGAGGATTCAACCGATCAGGCAACATACCTCGGGCTACCAGTGGGATTCACGTCCGACGGATTTCCCTATATCGGTGACCCGGACGCCCCGGTGTCGCTGGTGGAATTCACCGACTATCTCTGCCCCTTCTGCCTCCGCCATACGAGCCAGACCATGCCGGCGTTGCTGCTTGAGTTCGGCATTCCCGGAGACGTCAACTTCGTCTTTCGCGACTTTCCGATCGAAGTGCTTCATCCGACTGCTCCCCAAGGACACGCTGCCTCGCTTTGCGTTGCAGAACAGGGAGCGGCCGAATTCTGGCAGTTTCATGATCAGCTGTTCCGAACCCAGGACCAGTGGTCTCAGTTGAGAGATCCGTCCGAGTTTCTGGAGCAAACGGTCGCGGACCTCGGCCTTGACACAACCGCATTTCAGGAGTGCGTCGACTCCGGTCGCACGGTGCAAATCGTCGAAGACCGGGTCGCTCAGGCCGAGCTCTTCGGATTCGACGGAACACCGAGTTTCAAGTTTGTCTTGAACGAAACCAATGACACTTACGACCTGGTTGGGGCCCAGGCGGTGTCCCTGTTCCAACAATGGCTCGACACGCTTTTGGAAGGAGGGATCCCTCCCGGAGCAGTTCCTTCGACAGGCCTGACCTCGGAAGCGGAACCGACAGAGGTCGAGGCTTCCAGCTTCAATCTCGATCCTGAGAGCCAGGACACGTATCAGGGTTTGCCAGTCGGGTTCACCGAGGAGGGATGGCCGTTCATCGGCAGTCCCGATGCTCCGGTGAGTGTCTTCGAATTCACGGATTATCTGTGTCCTTTTTGTCAGCGGCATACCACGGCCACGATGCCGACCCTCCTGTCGGAATACGCAACTGGCGGAGAGGTGAATTTCGTGTTTCGAGATTTTCCGCTCGCCGGGCTGCATCCCACGGCTCCGACCGGGCACACTGCGTCGCTTTGTGTTGCGGAACAAGGAGCCGCTTTCTTCTGGGCCTTCCACGATGTTCTGTTTCTGAATCAGAGCCAGTGGGCAGGTCTCAATGATCCGACTTCGTACCTGGAGCAGACGGCCCAGCAGATTGGCGTCGACATCGGCGTCTACAACGAATGCATGGCCTCCGGTCGAAACGCGGCCATCGTCGATGTCAGGGTGGCCGAGGGAAGGGCTCTCGGATTCAACGGAACACCGAGTTTTCAATTCGTGAATAACGAGTCCTCCGACGTCTATGAGCTGGTGGGAGCGCTGCCACTGGAACGGTTTCAGAGTTATCTCGATGCGCTGTTGGCGGGCGAAGATCCACCCGACGCCGGAGAAAGCGAGGAGCAGTCGTCCGAGTTGCCGTTCTGGGCGAACTCGGAAGGGCTCGTACCCGATCCCGACCGACCCGGCTATACGCTGGCGGGCGACCCGTTCAAAGGCAACCCGGACGCTCCGCTCGTCGTCGTGGAGTTCGGTGACTTCCAATGCCCGTCGTGCCAGCGCCACAATCTGGAGGCGCAGCCGACAATCGATGAGACCTTCATTGACCAGGGCCAGATCATGTGGGTTTTCAAGAACCTTCCCCTGCAATCTCATCCACAGGCCCCGGCGGCCGCCGTCGCAGCTGAATGCGCAGGTGACCAGGGGCAGTTCTGGGAGATGCATGAGTTGTTGTTCGAGACACTCGATGACTGGGCAATCCCGAATCCGGATCCCGAACTTCTACGAATTGCGCGCTCGCTCCCGCTCAACCAGTCTCAGTTTGCGGAATGCCTCGACAGTCGAGCGCCGTTGGAGAGGGTTCTCATCGATCTATTCGAAGCTCGCAATGTGATCGATCAAACACCGAGCTTCGTGATGATCTACGGAGGCCAGGGTCGACGTCTCGAGGGCGCCAGGAGTGCGGAAGACTTCACGGCGATTCTCGACACCCAGCTCGAAGCAGCGATCGAGATCGGTCGCTGATCAATTCGAAGCCAACTCGGGCGGGATGATTTCGTAGTCGATAGAGACGTTGGCGGACGTGGCATCCGGGGTGACATCCACCGGGACATTGATCCGGGTTCGATCGAAGAGGCAGATCGACTCCTGGTCCGCTTCGCAGTAAACCAGCCACAGATCCGCCCGCAGCATGCCCTCGCCTTCAGAGAAAGAGGTAACAACCTCCATCGGGAATGAGGGTCCGGTGATCGATTGACTGGCGAGTGGATCGATCGTTGCGATTCCGGAGCTGGACCACTCGAAGCGCGAGGGCGCCAGTGGATTGATCTTGTAGCCGACCGGCATGGCAACATCCAGCACGATCGCTCCCGGCCCAGGCGTCACCTGCACCGCATCAAGCGTGATTTCCGCACCCTCGTACGCATCGTCGGTGTTCGAGACCAGCAGCTCAATCCCCTTGAGAACGACCGTTTCGGCCTGGCCGGTGGCCGGATCGACCCGTCGGATCGAATGGTTGCCCCTGTCGGCGACATAGAGCGTGTCATCGACGGCGTCGATACCCGCCGGGCTCGAAAAGAGCGGGTTCATTCCGTCTCGCCACCCCGCTTGTGACCCTGCCAGGGTTGTCACACGTCGGGAGCTCGAGTCGATACCCCGGATTCGATGGTTGAAGGTGTCGGCTACCCACACCATCCCGTCGGTGGTTGTCACCCCCAGCGGATACTGAAAACGCGCCGCCGCCGCCGACCCGTCGGTTTCGCCAAAGTCGAACAGGTCATCGACCGGTCCGGTCAATGCTGTTAGCTCCGTTTCGTCGAGCAGTCGCACCGAACTGCTTCCCGCGTCGGCTACGACGAGCAGGCCGCCTGCGTTTCGAGCCAGACCGCTGGGTTGTGCCAATCTGGCTTCTTTCTTGGGCCCGTTGTCGACGCCGGCTCTACCAGTGCCCGCTTCCTCCTCGAGTTCCATTCGATCGAGGTCGATGCGCCAGATTTGGTTGCTGCCCGCAACCGAAACCAGTAGGTCACCGTCGATCAACTCGACATCCCACGGATGATCGAGTGGGCTGTCCAGCGATTTGCCTGTGCGAGGGCGGCCTCGTTCACCGGTGCCGGCGATGGTTTCGACTTCTCCCGTCGCGAGGTCGACCTCGCGAATTGCATGATTGGAGGTATCCGCCACATACAAGACGGATCCGTCTTCTGATAGTGCCAAACCGCCTGGTTCTGTGAAATTCGCCTCGCCGGCGTCTCCGTCGGCGAAACCTTCTTGCCCGCTGCCAATCACCTCGAGCACATCATCCGTCTCGATATCGGCCACGACGATTCGGTGATGGCCGGTATCGGAGATGAACAACCTGCCACCGGCCGGATCGGCAAGTACGTCCCCAGGAAACGACAGCACGGTCTGCGGAGCAGCTTCCGGTTGGTTCGTGAAGACCACCCTTGATGGATTGGACGGGGCTGGTGGGTTTTCCACCAGGGATTCGACCACGGGCATCAGTGCTTCGTATGCATCGTCTCCACTGTGTCGTGCGGCGACCATTCCGTCGTGGCTCACCACGACGGTCGTTGGCCAGCTGGTGATCCCCCAGTCCTGCCAGATTCGATAGTCCGCATCGTTGGCGATTGCGTGGTCGAGCCCCCGGCGAGTGAGAAACCGCCCGATCATCGACGGATCGGATTCGGCTTCGAACCTGCCGGTGTGGATTCCGATCGGTACAACAGCTTCTGGAAACTCGTTCTCGAGACGCTCGGCATCGTCAACCACGCTCCGGCACGACAGGCAACTGGTCGTCCAGAAGTAGATGATCGTCACCTTGCCTTCGAGCTGGGGAATGGTGGGAGCGGACGGAACATTGAGCCACTGCACACCGGTGGCGAAATCGGGCGCAGGAACGGGATCGATCGTTGAGGCGGTTGAGCTGTCTCCGGGGCTGCAGCCCGTCAGCACGAGGACCAGGATGGCCAAGAATGCGGTGATCCAGGAGCGGGTCATTGTCATCATCCTGGCAGGAAAGGGGGCTTGGCAGCAGCATCACGCCGAAGGGGTATCTCTGAAGCCGACCACGCTGGGCAGTGATTCGCCACGTTGAGTGCTTTTGGTTTAGTATGGCAGCAGTCGAGATGGGTCCGGTCCGTGGGGTCGACTGTTCGGGGGCGAACAGGTTCAACACGCAACGGGCGGAGAGCGTATGAAGCACCGGACTCTGGCAAGTATTCGATCGATCATGGGGACCGCAGC
>JBFGAX010000111.1:0-6082 GCA_041567895.1 Acidimicrobiia bacterium | reverse complement strand
GGTCATGATCCAACGCCAAAGCGACGGTACCTATTGGGATGGCAGCACCTGGAACGGCAACTGGTCATGGGTAGATGCCACCGGCACCGAAACCTGGTCGTATCCACTCACCAACCTCGAGTCCACCACCTACACCCTGATCGCATGGTCCTGGGACGGAGCCAACAACATCAGCACCCTGGCCCAATCATCATTCAGCACCCTCTGAGAAAAGGGTTCTTTCGACCCCTCGGAAACGCTTCTACTCGTCCATAGTCTTCGGTCAGGCTCGCTTTGTTGTGCCTGGTCTTGGCAGCTACGCTGAGTGAACTAATTGGACGGACGGTGGGGTCTCCCTTGGCCATGAAAACACAAGCCTTTCGGTCCCGCACCGTCCTGGTTGCGCTGATCGGGCTCGCAGTCCTCGTCGTACCGCTTCCCGTAAAAGCAGCAACCGGAACAATCCAAATCACCGAGTTCATGGCCAGCAATTCGACAACGCTGTTCGACGAGGACGGCGCATCATCGGATTGGATAGAACTCCACAATCCAGGGGCCTCGGCTGTCGACATCACCGGCTGGTATCTCAGCGACGATGCCAGCAACCCGACAAGGTGGCAGCTACCGGCACGAACCATCCAGCCCGGGGATTACCTGATCGTTTTCGCATCATCGAAAAACCGGACCGGATCCGAACTCCACACCAACTTCGGCCTCTCCGCGAATGGGGAGTATCTCGGTTTACGTGAAGCAGATGGAACGACCGTGTCGTGGGAGTATGCGCCCTCGTTTCCCCCGCAGACTCCGGACATCTCGTATGGCCTCGACAGCACTTTGAATGAGGTCTTCTTTTCGAGCCCGACGCCTGGAGGACCCAACTCGGCAGGCACCGATGCCATCGAGCCGTTGGCCTTCAGCGTTCAGCGGGGGTTCTATGATTCTCCACAGTCCGTCGCCATCACGACATCTACCCCGAATGCAACGATCCGATACACGGTCGACGGTTCTGAGCCCACTTCGAGTCATGGCAACATCTATAGCTCTCCGGTTTCGATCTCAACCACGACACCGCTGCGGGCTCATGTTTACAGGAGCGGATGGTTGTCTCCGCCGGTGGCCAGTCACACATATTTCTTCGTAGATGATGTTCTGAATCAGCCGGCCAATATCTCCGGATACCCAAACAACACATATAGCACCGGCCAGGGCACCGCCACGCACGATTATGAGATGGACCCGGCCGTTGTGAACGATCCGGCATATAGCTCGATGATCGCCGACGCCATGACGGCAATACCCACGATGGCCATCTCCGTCGATCCGGCCGACATGTGGGGCAACGGAGGCTTCTACGACGGTGAAGACATAGAGAAGCCGATGTCGGTCGAAGTCATCTATCCCGACAACCCGGGTGCCAGTCACCAGGGCAACGGGGGGATCGAATCTCACTCCCATGACCGTCTCAAGCGATCACTTCGGTTGAATTTCAGCAGCGCGTACGGCATGTCGAACTTCAACACCGACATGTTCCAGACCGCACCAGTGAACGGCGAGACAGCATCCGATCAGGTGAAGCGCATCATCCTTCGCGGCGGCAACAACCGTTCGTGGGCTCGAACCTGGAACCCGGACCGAACGACATACACCGAAGACGAGTTCTATCGTTCAACCCAGGTCGCTCTTTCCGGGATCGGATCACACGGCACATTCGTCCACCTCTACATCAACGGGATTTACTGGGGTCTCTACAACCCGGTCGAGCGACCTGACGAACACTTCACGAGTGAGTATCTCGGCGGCGACAACGCCGATTACTTCTTCCGGAATCACGGTGGCGCCACAGACGGTGATGCGTCGCGATACAACTACCTCACCAACACGCTCGTGAATCAGAACATGGCGAACGCTGGTAACTATGCCGAGCTCGAGGACTATCTGGATATCGATGTGTTCATCGATTACATCATCACCAGCTTCTACATTGGCCTGACTGACTGGCCGCAAAACAATTGGTACCACGGCAATCGGAATTCTTCGTCGCCGCTCGGCTCGTCTCCCGGTCAGTACTACGCCTGGGACGGCGAGTGGTCATTCGACGTCGCGAACGGATTCAGTCCTCCCGATGGTGCATGGGTCCATCCAGACTTCCGATCTGGTGCCGGCAGCTCGCAACCGATCGGCCGTCTCTGGCATGCAGCGAGAGACAGTGAGGAATTCATGACCCGCTTCGCCGACCGGGTTCACCAACATCTTTTCAACAACGGACCCCTCACCGATGCGAATGCCCTCGCACGCTTCACGGCTTTGAACAACTTCATCGATCAAGCGATCGTCGGAGAATCGGCGCGTTGGGGTGATGCGCTCGGCGGATCTCCACGCACGCGCAACGGCGAATGGCTCAGCGAGGTCGGAGTTCTAGGAGGCATCTTGAACGGCAACTCCGCCCAGCTCATCAGTGCTCTCCGGGCCGAGGGCTTTTACCCGACGGTCAATCCGCCCCTCTTCAACCAGTTCGGAGGACCGATCTCTCCCGGGTTCGATGTGAGCATGAACAACCCGAACGGCAGTGGAACCATCTATTACACGCTTGACGGGTCCGATCCGCGAGCTGTCGGTGGCGGAGTCGCATCGGACGCCAGTGCATATTCCGGGCCAGTGAATCTCGATCAGACAACAGCGGTACAGGCACGGGTGCGCATCGGAAGCGAATGGAGCGCGCTCACAAAAGCCACGTTTTATGTCCCGTCGCCGTTGAGAATCACTGAACTCCACTATCACCCCGCAGACCCAACTCCTTCGGAGATCACTGCCGGGTTTGTGGATTCAGACGAGTTCGAGTTCGTGGAAATCTTGAACACAGATTCAGCCCCCGTCGACGTGAGCGGCGTTCGGTTCACCGACGGAATCGACTTCGCGTTCGGCGCCGTGACCCTTGCGCCACACGAGCGCCTCGTTGCCGTGAGCAACCAGGCAGCATTCGAGCACCGATACGGCACGTCCATCAACCTTGCGGGCGAGTACTCAGGCCAATTCAACAACGCAGGTGAACGCGTCGAGCTGGTCGACGAGTTCGGGTTTCCCATTCATGCATTCACGTACGCCGACGTGAGTCCGTGGCCCGCGGCGGCGGATGGCCTCGGGCCATCACTCGAGGTCATCGATCTCAACGGCAACTACAGCTCAGCTACCAATTGGCGGGAGAGCACTCAGTTCGGGGGAACTCCGGGATTTGAGTTCTCTGACACCACCCCACCCACGGTGTCGATCATTGACCCGGCGGACGGGTCAAACCAAACAGGTCCTGATGTGACCGTGTCTGGTACCGCAGCAGACACCCAAACCGGCATCAGTCGGGTCAAGGTCATGATCCAACGCCAAAGCGACGGTACCTACTGGGATGGCAGCACCTGGAACGGCAACTGGTCATGGGTAGACGCCACCGGCACCGAAACCTGGTCGTATCCGCTCACCCTGGATGCCGGAACCTACATAGCAATCGCATGGTCCTGGGACGGAGCCAACAACATCAGCGATTCCTCGGGCAGCGTCTTTACCGTTAGCCAGTAGTGCACAGCGTGGCGAGGTGAGCACTCGTACCATCTATGGTGTCATCCCCGATGGAGATACAGCCATGCATCCGAGATTGCCGGTGTCGATGCGGTACAGGGCAGCGGCGACGGTGCTTCTTGCATGCTGGCTCGTCCTTCTGGCAGGTCATATCGAGGCCAAAGCCCAAACCGAATCCGACAGTTCGACCTTCTCGAAGAGAGAGGCGCTCGGAATCTCACCTGAACTGAACAAAATCCACATCGACCTCATAGGAGCGCGTCGAGGATCGTTGCGCAGTCAGATAGTCCTTCAATACAGGGATGGGAACCCTGTCGTCGAGATCGTCTTTGACGTCGACGCTCCTAGCGCGATCGGCGTCGTCAAAGCTCTCGGGGTTGTGCCGGATCGAGTCTTCCCGGGTGTCGGAATCATCGATGCTGCGCCCCCCGTGGGTCTCTACGAGGCGCTCGCCAATATTCCTGCTGTCATCACGGTCCGACCCGCTTACGGGGGAATCGTCAACGGGGGAAGCACAACGAGTCAAGGCGACGTCGAGGTTCGCGCCGATCTCGCTCGGCTACAAGAGAGCATCGACGGTACGGGTACGGTGGTGGGGGTGCTGTCCGACAGCTTCAACGCGAATAGCAGTGGTTCAACGTCGGGTTTCGGATGTGACCGGGCCACGCTCGGCACGGATTCACAAACGACGTTCGATCTCCCATCATCGGTTGGCAATCTCGCTCCCGCCTCGCCGGCCTCCGGCCTCATCGATGAAGGCCGCGGCATGATGGAAATCATCCACGATCTGGCGCCAGGCGCTGGCCTCATATTCCGAACGGCATTCATCAGCGAGACGGATTTCGCGACAGGCATCATCGAGCTCGCCGAGTGCGGCGCCGACGTGATCGTCGACGATGTCATCTACTTCGCCGAGCCGATGTTCCAGGATGGGCTTGTAGCACAGGCTGCCGACACGGTGGTATCGAACGGGATTCCGTATTACACGTCAGCCGGGAATCAGAGCACGAAAGGTATCGATCAAATCTATGTCGACTCCCTACCGGCGGCTGACGGATCATCGTTCCCCTCCTCAGAGATCGATCTGCATGACTTTGAGCCGGGGCCATCAACCGACCGGTTCATTCCCGTCACGCTCCCTCCGAACGTCGGACTTCGCCTGGTCATGCAATGGAACGAGCCTTTCACCGGGACTCTCGGACCAGGGGCAGCAACCGATCTCGACCTCTACGCCTGCAGCACACCGGCCGTTCCCTGCCCGGCAGGATATGAAAGCATCGCGCCCCAGGGCTGCAGTCCAAGCAACCGAGCCGGCGACCCTCTCGAGATTCTGACGATCCCGGCGGCGCCAGGAACGAGAACCTTCTATATCGCCGTTGACCATTTCTGTGGTGACCAGACAGACACGCACTTCAGGATCGCAACTTATGGTGTGAACGCAGGCATCGCAGCCATCGATTTCGGCACGACCGACTCTGGCCAGCCTGTTTTCGATCGGTCGCAACTCTATGGACATGCAGCTGCGGCTGGTGCAACTGCAGTTGCTGCGATCGACTATCGAGAAAGTCAATCGGCGGGCGCTTTTGCCGGCGGCCCGGAACTCAACGTTCAGAGCTTTTCGAGCCTCGGCGGTGATATTCCGATCTACTTTGACGGTTCGGGAAACCCGCTCGCTGGCGCGCCGACGGAACGCTTCAAACCGGATATTGCTGCACCCGACGGTGTCAATACGTCCTTTTTCGGATCCAACGATCCCCCCTGTTGCGAGGGAGACGGCTTCCCGAATTTCTTTGGAACATCAGCTGCGGCTCCTCACGCCGCCGCCGTGGCCGCCCTCCTACTGGATTCGAATCCGGCAATGACTCCCGAGGAAATCTCAACGAGGTTGACAACCACCGCCCGCGACCTCGAAGCCCCTGGTCGGGACTATCTCGGCGGGTATGGTCTCATCGACGCCCTCGGTGCGCTCGAACCGCTCGTTCACGTCTCGGCAACAGACACCGCCGTAGCTGAGCTCAATAGTGGCGAGATTTCGATCGCCTCCGTGGGGTTGTCAATCGAACCTCCTCCGCTATCGCCGGTATCAGTCGACTGGTCCATCTCCCCTCTCGACGCTGCTGCGGGTCTCGACTACACCGATATGTCGGGCACGGTTCAATTCGATGTTGGTCAGGCTGATATCGCCATTCAGGTTGAAATTGTCGGCGACGATATCGCGGAGGATGATGAGCAGTTCGAGCTGCTTCTGTCCGATCCCGTTGGTGTGGGAATTGTCGATGGCATCGCGCTGGTGACAATTATCGACAACGATACGACGGACTCCACTCCGCCGTCTGTTGCGATTGCTGCTCCTGTTGATGGGTCGTCTGAGACCGGTCCTGATGTGAGTATTTCCGGGTCTGCGTTTGATGCGGATACGGGTGTGGATCGTGTCCGGTTGCATGTCAAGGACACGGGTTTGAACCTGTATTGGGATGGGTCTGGTTGGACGTCGGATTGGTCGTGGTTTGATCCTGGGGGAACAGAGTCGTGGTCG
>JBFGAX010000110.1:0-6103 GCA_041567895.1 Acidimicrobiia bacterium | reverse complement strand
GCCGTCATCTCGGGCGCAGACAACGTCAGCATGAACGCTTTGTCCACCAGCATGTGTTCCGCCGGGAGTCCATGGCCTTTCTGGAGGTAGTTGCGGAAACCGTCCGCGGTCGGCTCCAGTACGGAGAACGATTCCGGGTCGGTCTGCTCCTGGGTTGCGTCGGTGCGCCCCGGTGTGAAGGGGACCGCCACCTCGTGGCCTGCCTGACGTGCCGCCCGCTCAACGGCCGCACAGCCACCCAGCACGATCAGGTCGGCGAGCGATACGTTCTTGTCTCCCGCCTGACCGTTGAACTCCTGCTGGATGCCGGCGAGCGTGTCCAGAACCTGCGAGACGCCGGATGTCACGTTTACGTCCCATCCGGATTGGGGAGACAGCCGGATCCGCGCTCCGTTCGCCCCACCGCGTTTATCGGTGTCGCGATAGGTCGAAGCAGACGCCCAGGCGGTCGAAACCAGCTGAGAGATCGAGAGACCGGAATCGAGGATCGCGTCTTTGAGCGCTGCGATGTCGGCCTCGCCGATCAGCTCACCTTCCACTGCAGGAACCGGGTCTTGCCACAGCAGTTCTTCTTCCGGAACCCATGGACCCAGGTAACGGCTGACCGGTCCCATGTCACGGTGCAGGAGCTTGTACCACGCTCGGGCAAAGGCGTCGGCCAGTTCTTCAGGATGCTCGAAGAAGCGCTTTGAGATCTCCACGTACACCGGATCCACCTTCAGCGAGAGATCCGTTGTCGCCATCATCGGAGGATGTTTCTTCGTCGGGTCTTGAGCGTCAGGAACGAGATCCTGCTCCTCGACATTCTTCGGCGTCCACTGGTTGGCACCGGCCGGGCTCTTCGTGAGCTCCCACTCGTACTTGAACAGCATCTCGAAGTATCCGTTGTCCCATCGGATGGGATCGGGCGTCCATGCGCCCTCCAATCCGCTGGTGATGGCGTCGGTGCCCACACCGCTTCCGAATCGGTTCTTCCAACCGAGCCCCTGTTCGGCAAGGTCGGCTCCTTCCGGTTCATCTTCGAGGTAGTCGTCGGGATCGGCTGCCCCGTGGGTCTTTCCGAAGGTATGGCCACCTGCGATGAGCGCGACGGTTTCCTCATCGTTCATCGCCATCCGGCTGAACGTCTCTCGAATGTCATGAGCAGCGGCGACGGGATCGGGAGTCCCGTTTGGTCCCTCGGGGTTGACGTAGATGAGACCCATCTGAACCGCAGCGAGCGGATTCGCGAGCTCCCGATCTCCGTGATACCTCTCATCACCGAGCCAAACCATCTCGGGACCCCAGTACACGTCTTCCTCGGGAGCCCAGATGTCCTCACGACCACCGCCGAAGCCAAAGGTTTTGAAGCCCATGGTTTCGAGGGCACGATTTCCGGTGAAGATCAACAGGTCGGCCCATGAGATTTTGCGACCGTACTTCTGCTTTACCGGCCACAACAGGCGACGCGCCTTGTCGAGGTTGGCGTTGTCCGGCCAGCTGTTGAGAGGCGCAAAACGTTGCGCCCCGCTTCCGCCTCCGCCCCGTCCGTCCGCGACGCGATACGTGCCGGCGGCGTGCCATGTCATCCGAATGAAAAATGGTCCGTAGTGACCGTAGTCGGCAGGCCACCAGTCCTGGGAGTCGGTCATGAGCGCATCGACATCCTTTGCGAGCGCTTCGAAATCGAGGCTGTTGAACTCCTGCGCGTAGTCAAATCCCTCGCCCATCGGATCGGCCAGCGGATGATTCTGACGGAGGATCCGTAGGTTCAGCTGATGCGGCCACCAGTGCTGGTTGGCCGTGCCTCCGACGGCTTGATGCCCGGCGTGCATCACCGGGCATGTTGCCGCCGACGGCTCGTCGCTCGTGACGGTTGTGCCGTGGTCATCGGTGCTCATATCAGTCTCCTCTACAGTTGATTGGCGGTGGGGAACCTTGCCGGGTCATCGATCTCGTAACTCCACTCCTTGAAGTCTGCCACCACCCGAACGATTCCGCACCCATGGACTGGTCAATCGCGACTGACCAGATCACGCAAGGCGGCCCGGGCCCGGTGCAGACGAACCTTCGATGCGCCAACCGAAATATTCTGTGCTCTCGCTACTTCGGCGTGCGAGTAGCCCTCGACATCCTTCATGACGACGATCTGGCGTTGGGACGGCGTGAGTTGTCCCAACGCTCCCCGCAGGCGATCACAGAGCTCCAGCCGCTCGCCCGCCGCTTCCGGCGATTCTGAGTCGGATTCGAGCAAATAGGCCGAGTCATCGATGTCACCAGCGGTATTGCGTTGCGCCCGCTTCCGAATCGACAGTGATGTGTTGACCGTGATTCTGTGAAGCCACGTCGATATCGAAGAGTCACCCCTGAATCGAGGCAGCGCCCGCCACGCACGGAGAAACGTCTCCTGGGAGGCGTCTAGCGCCAGTTCGTAATTCCCGAGGACTTTGAGAGCGAGTCGAAACACATCTCGTTGGTGATGCTTCACCAATTCGTCGAATGCGTGATCGTCGCCGGCCCGGGCTCGCTCGACGATCCCATCTTGAAGTTGAGGGCTGTTGCTCATGATCCGCCTGTCAGGATGTCCGCGGTGACGGCGGCTTCGTCGCCGACATTCAACGTCAACTTGTGAACGCCCCCGCCTCCCATGACGACGCTGATCTCGGCTTGCGTGTTTGGTAGCACGGCCGAGCGGTACCGGAATCTCGCCTCAACCGCCTCGCCGTCGCCCAGAGCCTGGAGTAACCAGGCAGATCCCAGAAGCCCGTGCACCACGATTCCCGGAAGGCCGGCGCCTCGAGCCGCATCATGATCCCAGTGAATCGGATTGAAATCGTTGGTGGCCGAGGCGTACCGAATCAAGTCTTCGCGACTTGCGGATTTTTGTATCGGAACCTCGCGAAACGGTGGCGTGTGGTTCGTGCGTTTGTAGTGCCAACGCGGCTCGACTCGCTCGGCAGTAGCACCGGACGGGGCAGGGCCGTCCGTCATAAGCAGCGTCGCAGTGGATTCGACGAGCGGTTCGCCCATCGCGTCTGCGATGTCGACCGCAAACGAGACGAAAAACAATCGCGAACGTTGCCGCACCCCGGTGACTTTCCCGGTCACAGACCAGTGCGCGCCAATCGGAGTCGGATGAAACCATTTGCAGTGTTGGTCGACATGGATCACCGAGTGGGCCAGATCCGCTACCTCGGGGTGCTCGAAAAATTCCGGTGCAGCCTGAAAAAAGGCTGCCGAGAACAGTCCGGGCGGTGCTACTTCAGTCCACCGTTGGGGGTCGTCACCGGTGGCGCGCACATAGTTGGCGACCAGCTCCGGTGTGATGGTGAGCCGGAACGGTCCGAAAACGTGATCGATGAGGTTGTTGATGTCGGGCATCGGGCTGAATACTAGGAATGGTTTTCAGCCCCGACCTCCCGCGATGAGGGCACGAACGGGACCGGTGCGGATCCGGGCCATGGCGAAGATGCCAACTGCCGGACCGAGCGCCAGCAATATGAATGACCAGCGCCAGCCCCACGCCCCGGCCAGCACCGGCACGCCCCGGATCGTTACAAGGGTCAAAAGAAATCCGGTGGCGGTTTGGAGAGCAAGCGAAGTGCCTCGTACGGGTGGTTCCGCGGTTTCGGCGACCATGGCCGAGAACTGGGCACTGTCTGCGACCACGGCGAATCCCCACACGAGGAAGGCCGGAATCACGATCCATGGAGTCCCTCCGAAGAGCCACGGACTGAGAAGAGCGATCGAACCAGAAACGACCAGGGACGAACCCGCAACAATGGAACGGCCGATGCGATCGGCCCAGATGCCGGCCAACCATGCACCGGCCCCACCGCTCGCGATGACCAGAAACGTCACGGTAGGAATCGAGCCATATGACGTTCCGGCCGCCACCGACGACGCTGTCAGAAAAGCTGCGGTCCAGGTCCACATGGCGTACAACTCCCACATGTGCCCTAGATAGCCGAGCGTGGACCACCGGAACCCTTCGTTGCGCAGGACCCGTCCGACCTGCTTGAACGAAAACGGCTCGGCTTTGGTTTCAAACGGACCGTCCGACACCCAGCGAGCCATGATCACCGCCGATAGGCCGGCCAGCAACGAGGCCACGACGATCACCCCCCGCCACTCGAGACCCAGACCTCGAATCAGGTTCGGTGATGCACTGCCGACTGTCAGCGCTCCGACGAGCACCCCCAGAGCCATGCCTCTACCTCGTTCGAACCATCCTGCCGCCACTTTGAGGCCAGAGGGATACAGGCCGGCAAGTGCGACACCGGTGACAAAACGAAGCAGCATCGCAATTTCCACGGATTGATCGGTGACTGCCAACAGTCCGAGGTTGGCAGTGAGCCCCACGACCGCAGAGATACCGAAAAGCCGTCGGCTGGGAATGATGTCCGCAATATTGAGGACGGCTGAACTGAACGCTCCCACCACGAAGCCAATCTGCACGGACAGTGTCAACCAGGCGATCTCTCCCTCGCTGAGGAGCCACTCGCTCTGAAGCTGGGGCGTCACGGCGGATGCCGAAAACCAGAGCGACATGGCAAAGAGTTGACTCACCGCTATGACGGCCAGAGCTCTGCGTGCCGTAGCCGTTTGCTCGGAATGGACCATCTAGTGCATGCAACCAGAACTCATCGCTGGCTGTTCCGGCGTACTGGTCAGCTCAAGGTACCGGTAAATGCTGCGAGGACAAAGATCGACAGCAGCGCCGCAATTATCCCGAACACGAATCCGATGATGGTCAGGATGCCAACCAACCGCCAGAACGACGTCTGGGCTTTGAGCGCCCGGTTGAGATCGGCAACCCGGCTGGAGGCCAGATAGGCAGATATTCCCGTGGCATATGCCATGAGGTGCCGTGCCACGAAGAAGTACGTGGCCGCGAGTACGAGATAGACGAGCCCGAGAAACAACGCACCACCTCCGTCCTGTGTTGCGGATGCCACAACGACCACCAGGGCAGACAGCACGACAAACGCGGTGCCGATATAGGCGACGATCGCCATGAAACGAACCCACGGCCTCGTGGCCGCCAGAGCTTCGGACGTGCCCGGATCCGAGAAGAACTCCTCACCACCAAACATGTCGTTGCCCGGTGCGTCGTCGAACGTCATGAGACACCTTTCGTTGCGGTCGTCCAGTATGCCTACGTAAGGCTAGAGCCGTGACTGGTCTCGACGCTGATGCCCGAGCCAGCCACTCGAGTCAGAGAACCGCAGCATGCTCAGGCGTCGAGCACAACGCCTTCGCCGGATACCAGAGGGGGATCTGTCGACCACGGAAAGTTGACCCATTGGTCGGTTCGCTTCCACACGTAGTCACATTTGACGACCGACTGGGGTTTCTCGTACAGCACCGCCGTGCGGACTTCACCCACCTTGCCCTCACAGAACTTCTGGACGAAATCGAGCGTATGTCCGGTGTCGGCTACGTCATCGGTGATCAACACAATCGCCTCGCTGGTGTCGACGAAGTCGACGTACGGAGGGATATGAACCGGAACGTCGAGCCGTTCGCCGACTCCCGAGTAGTACTCCACATTCATCACGTAGAGGTTCTTGACGGAAAGCGAATACCCGAGACTGCCGGCAACGAAAAGACCGCCGCGGGCAATCGACAGAATCATGCCGGGTCGGTAACCGTCGTCGGCGACCATCCCCGCCAGCTCCCGAGCGGCCACACCGAACTTGGCCCAGTCCATGACTTCTCGCTCGTCACTCATGGCGCGAATCTAGTCCTGCAGGAACCGGAGGCTATCTGGTCTCGCGATGCAATTGATGGGCCCGGCACCGGGAACAGAACTTCTTGAGTTCGAGGCGCTCGCGCGTGTTCGTCTTGTTCTTGTTGGTCACGTAATTACGTTCCCGACATTCCGTGCACTCGAGCGTGATCGGCGGGCGCTTGTCTGATGGCATTTGTGGTCCTACTAACTAACCAGCGAGACTGGGAGCGTAGCCGTTATTTGATGATTTTGGTGACTCGGCCGGCGCCGACAGTACGGCCACCCTCACGAATAGCAAACCGCAGACCCTCATCCATCGCAATCGGATTGATCAACTCAACCGACATATCGGTGTTATCACCAGGCATCACCATCTCCGTACCCTCCGGC
>JBFGAX010000109.1:0-6144 GCA_041567895.1 Acidimicrobiia bacterium | reverse complement strand
GGTGGCCGGCGCCTGCGGTCGTTGCAGGATGATGGATTTGTCGGGAGTGTGCCGGGCGATTTCCATTGCGCGGTCGAGGAGCGGTTTGTACTCGATGACCCGATTCACCTCGATGCCACACGACGCCGAAACGACGATCTTCGGTTTGGCATCGTCGATCCGGGTCGCCAACTCGTTGGCGGCAAAACCACCGAACACCACAGAATGAGGGGCCCCGAGCCTGGCGCAGGCCAGCATGGCGATGACGGCTTCCGGGACCATTGGCATGTAGATCAGAACCCGATCGCCTTTACCAACCCCTTGATCGGCCAGCGCCCCGGCAAACCGGGCAACCCGATCCTGCAACTGGTGAAACGTCCACGATTCCACGGTTCCTGTCACAGGGCTGTCGTAGATGAGAGCGGTTTGGTCTGCCCGGCCGTTGGTCACGTGTCGATCCAGCGCGTTGTGACAGGTATTCAAGGTCGCACCGGTGAACCATCGGTAGAAGGGTGCCTTGTCGTCGTCGAGCACGCGGTCCCAACGCCGTTCCCAGGTGATCGACTGGGCCGCCTCGGACCAGAACCCTTCGGGATCTCTCAGCGAGCGCTCGTAAGCGGACCGGTAGCCCACGAATCGGCCTTCCTCTCAGGTGCGTTCGAGTGTCGGTGGTGGCGGGTGGCAATGGCGATGGTACTTAAGAAGCGGAGGTCGGCGTGCGTTCGCAAAGCGGCTATCGCCATCGGTGGTCGTGGCAACCCCGATAGTGCCTCCCACAGCCGAATGGGCTTCGCCATTCGGATTCGTTGCGACAGACTCGGCCATAATCTGAGCGCCCAGCCGGCTCTCGGTCTGGATCGACCATCGCTCCGAGCTTACGTATGCGCGATCTCCCTCGAGCCTCAGGAGGAGGGTCGCGCAACGTCCAGCAAGCGAAGCAGCTCCATCGGCAATGGGAATATCAGGGTCGAGTTTTGCTCGGCCGACACCTCCGTCATGGTCTGCAGAATGCGAAGCTGCATTGCCGCCGGGTGGTCTTCAAGCAGCTCGGCGGCTTCGGCCAATGTCATAGCCGCTTCCTTCTCACCCACGGCGTGGATGACTTTGGCGCGCCGTTCGCGTTCAGCTTCGGCCTGGCGGGCCATGGCGCGGCGCATTGCGTCGGGGAGTTCGACGTCTTTCACCTCGGTCAGGGTCACCTTCACCCCCCAGGGGTCGGTGAGGCTATCGATGATCTGCTGGAGGCGCCGGTTGATCTCGTCACGGTTGATCAGCAGTTCGTCGAGGTCGGCCTGGCCGATGATCGAACGAAGGGTCGTCTGGGCAACTTGGGAGGTCCCAAAACGGAAGTCCTCGATCTCGAGTATGGCTTTGTTGGGATCCACAACGTGAAAGTAGGTGACCGCGTTGACCCGAACCGTGACGTTATCCCTCGTAATGATGTCCTGCGGTGGGATGTCGAGGGTCACCGTGCGCAGACTGACCCGCAACAAGCGGTCGACGATCGGAATGATGAAGATCAGGCCAGGTCCCCGTGGCTCTCCGGTAACTCGTCCCAGGCGGAAGAGAACCCCCCGCTGGTACTCGGGGAGAATCTTGATGGAGGCTCGCAGAATCGAAACCAGGAGGACGGCGGCGACCGCCAAGCCGATCGCGGTTTCATTGCTCATAGCCGGCTCCATTCGATTCGACGATCAACTCGAGACCCTCGACCGCGACAACCCGTACCGTGTCCCCGGCGTGCAGATCGCCCGACGATGTGCGCACAGACCACCAGGCCCCGTCCAGGAACACCGAACCGGTCCGCCCTTGCGTCTCTTCCACGGTAGCAGGCCTACCAATCAGGGTTCCAGGCCCGGTCGTGGCAGGCTGGAGCCTGGCTTTGAGCGCGAGCCTCCCGGCTAGGGTCGTCGCACCCCCGAGGACCAGTGCGGTCGGCCATAGCACCGGAGGACTGACTGCCACCGGGCCTTCAAAGAGGAAGATCCCGGCGAGGATCAAGGCGATGGTCCCGCCGGCGGCGAGGACCCCGACTCCCGGGACGAATATCTCGCCGATCAGCAAGGCGATGGCCAGGATGAGCAACGCGATGCCGGCGGTGGTCACGGGAAGCACACTGAGCGCGAAAAAGCCAAGGAGCAACAGGATGGCACCGACAATCCCGCTGAAACCGAGACCGGGATTGGCTGCCTCGTAGATCACCGCCAATGTTCCGATGGAAAGAAAGAGCAGCGCCAGATTCGGGTCGGCGATCTGGGCGAGGATGCGTCGCAGCGTGGTCATCTCGTAGAACTCTGGTATGGCACCTGCGGTGGCAAGGGTGATCTCGTTCCCCAGAACCTCCACCGTCGTCCCGTCGATGGATGTCAGCAGGTCGTCGAGGTCGTCGGCGATCAGATCGACGACAGCTTGTTCGAGCGCTTCGTTGGCCGTGATCGACGTGCCGTCGCGCACGGCTGACTCTGCGAATTCCACACTCCGGCCGCGACGCTCAGCCACTGACGTGGCGAATGCGGCCGCATCGTTGATGATCTTGTCAGTGATCTCTCCGCCCTGGAGGTCAACCGGCGTAGCCGCGCCGATGGATGTCGCCGGGGCCATCGCGGCGACATGAGCCGCCATCGCGATATACGTGCCGGCCGAAGCCGCTCGTGCCCCTTCCGGCTCCACAAAAACGACAACCGGGAGGGGCGCGTTGAGAAAGGTCTGGACTATGTCGCGCATCGAGGTGTCGAGACCACCCGGCGTGTCGAGCGTGACGACCAGAATGGCCTTTCGTTCCTCCGCATGTTCGACCGCAGCCACCAGATGATCGGCCACCACAGGCGTAACGGCGCCGGCGACTTCGGTGACGATCACGCCCGAATTGGTCTGAGCTGGGGCCGGAGACACGAACGCAAGCAACAAGCTGGTTCCAACAATCGCAACACTGGCGGCTCTCGTCCACCGTTTCATGGTCTGAGTATCGCAGGTATGGCGGGCTACAAGACCCGAAAACGATTCCCGCTGGGCCGACGGCAAACCAGCGTATGACAAGGTCGTTTGATGAGCACGTGTTAGATCTCGAGGATTTGAACGGCGGCGTCAGCGAGCGCAACCAGATCGGATTCGTCGTCCGACGCAAGATCGGCGTAAACCTTGAGCTTCGGCTCGGTTCCTGATGGCCGCACAATGACACGTCCGGCATCGAACACCAGGACCACCATGTTCGTGTTTGGCAGCCATGGGGGGCGGTCTTCTTCCCCGGTTCGATAGTCGACGATGTCTTTGACCGGCCGACCGGCGAGTTCGGTCGGGGGACGAGATGCCACCTCTGTGACCGCTTGCACCAAACGTTCGTGGCCGTCGGGTCCGGTACGAACAATCGACCTCTGCGTCGACCGCCACGCTCCGAACTCCACGCAAAGTTCATCGAACCGGTCCCAGAGCGTTTTACCGTCATGCGCCAGATCAGAAGCGATCCCGGCGACAACGGCTGCAGCTGACATCCCGTCCTTGTCCCGGACGACGGGCGAAACCGAATAGCCAAGTGCTTCCTCAAACCCGACTGCAAATTCACGCTCCCCCTCGATCATCAGTGACAGGAGCGCTTTCCAGATCCACTTGAACCCGGTGAGCGTCTCAGCGAAATACGCACCGCGAGCTTCTGCAACAAGGCGGGCCATCGGCGTGGATACGACGGTCGAAGCGACAATCGGGGTTGCCTGCGACGACCATCGGGCGAGGATGCCGTCAATGACGAGCACCCCGAGCTGATTGCCGGTCAACATACCATGCTCCGGCGAACCAACCGCAAGCCGATCGGCGTCCGGATCGTTTGCCATGACGAGATCGGCGGCAACGCTGCGGCCGAGCTCCATCACTTCGTCCATGGCCCCTGCCTCCTCCGGATTCGGGAACCGCACACTCGGGAACTCAGGGTCGGGATTGAATTGGTCGGCCGCAATGGCAACCACGTGGCCCGATCGTTCCAACACGTCCCGGGCATACTTTCCGCCGACTCCGTGAAGCGGCGTGTATGCAATCGACAAACCTGACTCCGTCGGACGAACGACCGCATTGATGTATCGGTCAATGATCTCTTGACCGAGGACGGTGCCATCGTCGCTGCTCAGGGCAATCATCGATGCCGGTGGGGCGAGCGAAATCGCGTGGGCGATCTGCTGATCGGTTGGTGGCACGATCTGGGCTCCGTGGTCGTTGTACACCTTGTAGCCGTTGTACTCAGGTGGGTTGTGACTCGCGGTGATCACGATCGCTGCACGCGCATCGAGCTCTCTGGCCGCAAATGCGACTATCGGGGTCGGTATCGGATCGGGAAACGTGAGTACTTCAAACCCGGCAGCGAGGAGAACACGAACAGTTCCGTCGAAGTAATCGAGGCTCCGCTCACGCGCATCTCGTCCGACAACGACGGGCCCTTCTGCATCCTGGGTTTTCAGGTACTCAGATAGACCGTACGTCGCCCTGATCACGACGGCCAGATTCATCCGGTTGGGTCCGCCGCCGTCGATTCCCCTCAAACCTGCCGTTCCAAATTCGAGAGAATCGGCAAATCGGTCGGAAAGATCTTCCCAGGCACCGGCTGCCAACAGATCGTTCAGCTCGTCGCGGGTGACCGGATCGGGATCACCCTCGATCCAGCGGCGAACTTCTGCTGCGAGTTCTTCGATCTTCATGGATCGCAATCCGGCTGAACCGCAAAAGCCCCGGTTCGCGTCCCCCGGTCCGGCCCGCTCTCAGGCCTGGCAGTTACCTCGATGCTGGTTTCACCGATAGATGTCGTGTCGCGCCGATCCACGGAGCCAAGCTAGCCGCTCCCGACTACCCCGAGAAACACCTCACCCGGGTCTGCTAGCTGTGACGGGGTCGGGCGCGTCGCATCCAGATCCACGATGAGAGCGGGCCCCGACTCACCTCCCACCGCATGGTTGACTACCAGGAATTGATCGGACAGGTCGAGCGAGGTGACCTCGATGTCAGCAGGAAGGTCGAACGCGACTTCCTCAGCCAGATCCAACTCGACAACCACGACCTGTGATCTGGCGGGATCGTGGTACGCCATTTTTCCCGTGCTCGGGGCAAGCGTCGGCAAGCGACGGCATACGTCCAACTCTCGACAGAGGGGTTTGGGATTCGACGGAATTTCGACAATTTCGCCGTCCGTATTGAGAAAGACGAACGACGATCCCTCGGACGTGGTCTTGTCGACAACGTAGCGATCCTGTCCGTAGTCGACGTGATCGACCCGGGTCGAAGCGTCGCCGATCTGTGCGACCCAACGCTCCTTGTCGACTCGATCCCACCAGAGCAACGTTTCGATCTGCTCGGCAGTGTCGGCATTGTCGATCACCGTTGCGAGCAATCGTGGCGTCTCCCCGGTGTTCGTTGCGCCCCAGAGGCGCAGGAGGCGACCACCCTCAACATCCAGCAAGGGGCCAGGGCCGCTACTTTCGGGGCCGAGATAAAACACCACATCGTCGACTCCCCATGGAGGCTGAAAAACCAGCCCACCGGCACCGTCGGCGAACGCGATGCCTGAAGGTCTGTCGAGGCGAGGTACAACCTCATCCACCAGAGGCACCACTTCTTCGGCAAGAACGACGAAGCTCCCGGGAGGTGGCTCGGTAACTTCGGCGACAACCCCGGTGGTCTCCTGATCTGTATCGACGGGTTCCGGCGGCTCTACCGGCTCCGCTTCGACCTCCGGTACGAGTACCGTCGTCGGGGGCACGTCCTGGGCTGGAAGGCTTGCCTCGGTGGAAGGAGCCGGTACCAGGGGATCAGCGCCCGTGACAGAACACGCCGAAACGACAAGTACAGTCGCCGACACGAATGCCAGCCATACGCCTCGCTTGTTCCCCAACCTGTTCCCCATCGGTGCACTGTGCATGAGATGTATTCGACATTACCCGGGCCGAGCTTGACCTATCGCACCGGATTCAACGCCGATTTATCCAGATGGGGATACGTTCCCTAGAGCACTGCATACGCTGCTCCATCGGTTCGGACCCGGTCTGGAATCGTTCCCGAGATGCGCCGGGAACAATCGGAGACTCTCCTATTGCCAAGGAAGTCGCCAGGGAAGCTGTCAGGAAGTCGAATCGCCAGGGGTTCGTTTTGCCGGGGTTCGATGTGCCCGGGTTCGATGTGCCCGGGTTCGAT
>JBFGAX010000108.1:0-6158 GCA_041567895.1 Acidimicrobiia bacterium | reverse complement strand
TGGCAGGAAGCGCTTGCCGTGGTCGAGCGGGAGGTGGCGGCCGGCACTTCTCGAGCCGCAGCAGTACGTGAGGTGGCAGACATGCTCGGGGTGCCCAAAAACGAGTTATATCGGCGCGCGACAGCGGCGGGAACTCAGTAGCGAGGCCAAAACTGCTCACGGACCTTCTCGCCGAGGGTCCGATCCGGCGACGCCACGAACAAAACCTCGTCGTCGACCTGAGCGACATAGACATATCCATCACCCTCGAATACGACACCTTTGTGGTCGGATCGACCGGCCGCCAACGCGAAGGCGTTCAGTGCCCAATGTGACAGACCATCTCGTAATTCGATGGCATCCTGTCTGGAATCCATCACGAAGAGCGACGAAAGCGCCAAATCCTCGCGCCTGGTCCAGACTGTATAAGTGTCACCGGCCCATCCCGTTGTCGCCTGCAGCATTTCGGCCTCGCTGAGCGAGTCGTTGAAGAATGACCGGATCCATAATTCGCCCATCGTTCCTGATTCACCCGGCAGCATCCCACTACCGACGGTTTCCGGGAGCGAAACTGCCACCGGTTGGATATTGAGCCGGTACGACTCGGGGTGGAACAACTGTTCCGCCGTCAATGGCGGCCGTTCATAGGCTTCGTTCAGCCCGGCCACCCCACCCTGGGCTATCAGATCCTTCACCAGCACCTGGGCAACTTCATCACCGATCTGCTCGAACGTGCGAACGAACCCGGGCAAGATGAGTTCCTTCTCGGACTGGCGAACGGACTCGAGCTGGAGCGCAAAACGTTCTGTCGACGTCAAATATCCGTCGACGTATGCGTCCCGGTGGAAGGCCGCGTCACCAAGCCGCAGGCCAAGGAGGCCGATGTGTTCTTCATCGCTGAGCTCTCCGACGGCCGGGAAGTGTTCGTAGGTGAGGGCCAATACCAGTTCGCCAATCAGCTCAGCACGGGCAAATGGGGTCAACTCGGTTCGCGGTGTCAGGACTGCGATGCGATTCCGGTCTACCTGGTATTGGACAATGTGGCCGGTTGGCCCCACGCTTCCAAAACCCATACCGTCGAGTAGCTCAACCCGGAGCGTTCCGGGAATGACGCGAGTCTCCATCTCGTCGTCATCGACAAACACAAGGGTCGGTGGCCGGGAAAAGGCGAGCCCGCGAACCTCCTCGGCGGTGCCGATGAGGCCTTCATACTGTGATTCGACGAGCGCCTTCGCTTCGGCTACCTGCAGGGTGGTGGTCGTCGAAGCCGACGGCGCAGATGTGATCAGCGGTGCAGAGGTCGTGGTCGTTGCGCCATCGCCGCACGCGGAAAAGATCGCGGCGCCGAGGACTAGCCAGGCCGCGGCTTTCTGGCCGAGTTTCATAGTGGTGTATCGGCCGAGCGCACATGTTTCCCAAGCGAAACCGCAGTCGCCGGCAACCAGTGACGTAGAAACTACGTGAGCTGATCCAGGGCAGCATCGCCTGCCTTGTGATCGGATGCAATCACGATGTCCATCGTCTCCCCGTCGCGGCGGTATGCGTACAAACCCAGGTCGGATCGCCATATCTCCCATGAGCCCGATCCAGCGGTCTGAGAACCCAGGGATGCGAACCATCGGCTCAAAGCCTGCTCATATTCGGCTGCGTCTTCGGGCGTGTCCCCCACATATCGTGTCACCTCGACGATATCGGTCCCATCCCAAAGCCATTGCACGCGGTCGCCACCCCACCCGTCTGCGACCGCGGCCGCAGTGCCGGCATCGAGCACCGCTGAGATCAGAATCTCGAGATCCCCCTGTCCGACCGTGAACTCGTCCACGACGCTATAACCGCCGAGTTCAATAGGTGGGACCGCGACCTCAATCGGCGCCTCGTTGGATCGTGTCAAGATTTGTTCGGTCGATACCGGCGGATCCACGTACACCTGCTCGATGTCGGCCGAGCTCAGGCTTTGCATGTACAGGGCTCCCGTGGTGTAAGGAAACGCAAGGGATTCGAGCAAGATCGGCGGTACACCGCGCGTGGTTTCCTGTTGCTCGGCAGCATCCGCCAGAACGTCGCCAAACTCCGAGGGCAACATGCCGGTGGCCATATATACGCTCTGGTGGAAGGTCGCATCGCCCTCGATGACGGTTTGCAGGGCTCTGAGTTCGTCGCCTGATTCAGCGTCGACCAGAGCCAGGAAGTCTTCACCCCATGCGTAGTACTGGTCTGTCAACGCGTGGACGAGTTCGTGAACAATGGTGAGCTTATCGGTGCCGGAAAGCCCCACACCTGCGTCTCGCACGAAGAGTTGCTTCGTTTCGGGTTCGTAATACCCCAGCACTTGCTGAGCCAGCAAATCTCTCAAGATCGTCTCGAGATCCTGGCCCGGATCGAGCAAGCCGATCGTTTCCAACAGTCTCTCCTCCGCGGCAATCAACTCAACATCGAGATCTTCAACAACCTTCGCATCCAGTTGAGCACGAAACTCTTCAATCGGTTGGATGGCGACATCCGGGGAGTGCAGGAACTCGAGCCCGCGCACACGTTCGGTGACGTCGATCAGCTCGTCCACCTCTTGTGCGAGAGTCTGTTCGGGAGGCTCGACGACGCTCGTATCGGGAGACCCGATATCAGGTTGCGACGTTGTGGTCGTCTCGGGCGCAGGACCGGCTGTGGTCGTGCTCATGGTGACGCTGGGAGCAACGGGCCCGGAATCGCCCGAACACCCGGCGAGAACCAGCATCAGGGAAATGAGCATGCGGCGCACCATGAGCGATGACCCTACTTCTCGAACTGCTGATACTGACCAGGATGCTGATCGCCACAGCCGGCCGAACTACACAGATGACTTTGCACGCCCGCCTACCCGGGGCGACACGGACTTTGGGTCGGCACCAGATCCAGGGGGGCAAAGACCCGGTACCGACCCAAAGCCCGCCTCGCGTGTTCGTCAGGATGCGGTGCGTTCGGGACGTGATTCCAGAACTAGGACACGGCTCGCGCCGGAGAGTTCCCGGATTTCGACGAAATTTTTGGGAAAGCCCTTTCACAATGAGCTGGAAAAATGTGAAAAATCCTGCAACTCACAGTGGTTTGACGTGTCTAACGGACAATGAACGTCGCGATTTCTCCATCCACCCTGGCCCCGATGTACGCGCCGCGTGGGCGATTGCATGGGACAGCCGCAACGAGGGTTGGAACGCGCCTCGAGGAGGGTGCACCAGCGCCGCCCGCATGGTTGCAACATCGCGTTTCCGCGACCACCATAGGAGCGCTGATGGCAGAGTACGACACCAACGCCGCCGTGGCCGATAACGACCATGAACTGGTCGCCCTGGCCCAGGAAGGAGACCTCGATGCGTTCGGGGTTCTGGTGCGCCGTCACCAGGGATTCGTATTCGGGGTCATCATGCGGGTGGTCAAGAATCGCTCAACGGCCGAAGATTTGGCGCAGGACACATTCCTGCGTGCTTTCAAGAATCTCAACAGCTTTCGAGGTGACGCGCAGGTTCGGTCGTGGCTTTATCGAATCGGCAACAACCTCGCAATCAATCATGTCACGCGCAACCGTGAAAAGCCGACGGAGACGGTTCCGGAGAGGTCAACCGGGAAGTCGACGGCCCGCTCCGCCGAAGAGCGCGACCTCAAAGCGGCCATGGAAGCCGCGATCGCCGAATTACCCGAAGATCTCCGACGGCCGCTCGTCATGCGAGAGTACGAGCATTGTTCGTACGAACACATCGCCTACGAGCTCGACGTCCCGCTCAACACGATCCGAACTCGAATATTCCGGGCGAAGCGTGCACTCCAGGGATCACTGGAGGAGTGGCGATGACAACGTGCAACATCACCGACGACGGACGGATCGACTTTGCCCTCGGAACCTCTGCCGAACTCGACGACCACATCGAGACCTGCTCGGAATGTCAGGACTATCTGGCGCAGCTCTGGTCAGAGGACCTCGATGTAGACCTGAGCGTCCCCGTCCTGGAGGCGCTGCGACTACAGCAATTCCTGGAATCGGTGATCGGGCTGGCGGCAGATATCGCAGAGGATCTCGGTCGAGCGGCGCTGCGCTATGGCGCCGGCAACGACAGTTCTGGTTAACATCGCACGGCGAGCTCTCTAGGGGTGCAGCGTGGACCTTCAAACAATCATCGCGACCGGTAGCACGGTTGGGATCATCATTGTTGTGACCTTGATAATTGGGCGGGTGGTGGGCTCGCGGGTCAATGAGCAATTGCAGGGCCTGGTTCAACAGTTGGTTCCCGTTGTGATCGTGACGTCGATTCTCATGGGAATCCTGATCATCATCGACCCGTCCCAAGCCGGTCGACTCCTTGATGCAACGTTCTCCTTCATTCCCAAGGCTGTCGTCGCCGTGTTGATCATCTTGATCACCCGATCCCTCGGACGCATAGTCGGGACCATCATCGAAACCGCTCTACGTTCATCGTCTCCGATACTCGCGCGGCGGGCCGGCTTTGGACTATCGATGGGGATTTTGGGTGTCGGTCTGATCATCGCCCTCGAACAACTCGGTGTCCCGACGAACATCATCTTGATTCTCGTCGCCGCGCTCGCCTTCGGTTCGGCTCTTGCCGGTGGTCTGGCGGTCGGACTTGGTTCGCTGTCGATCTCGCGTCAGGTCGCTTCCGGGCGGTATGTTCAGGATCGTTTCAAACCCGGTCAGTTGCTTCGGATCGAAGGGATTGAGGGACGCGTTGTGAACATCGGTCTCTCGTCAACCAACCTCGAGGGACGCGACGGCACCGCCTATCGGGTCCCGAATGAGGTATTTCTGCAAGGCGTGGTTACCGTACTGCCCGATTAGCGCTCTTCTGGCGTCGAAAATGGTCCCCTGACCCATGCCCTCATGGGTACCGCCGCCGCTACATTGATAGTCGGATCCATGAAATTGACTAGATACACGCGGGCGGGAACGCTTTACCTCGCATTTGCTCTGTCATTCGCTATTGCCGCGCCCGCTGTGGCTCAGACGGTGACGACGTTGCCGCCGGTATCGACAACCACCACCATTCCCCCGACTACAACCACCGTGCCGCCGGCAACAACAACCACGACCACAACCACGACCGCCCCTCCCACGACAACCACGCAACCGCCGGCGACCACCACGACGAGGCCCCGGACGACCACAACCCGCCGTCCTCCGGCACCGACCACGACCACTACGACCACAACTACCACAACCACCACGACACTTCCCCCCAATCAAGCCCCGACGATTTCAGCGAAGGTGAACTGCGACGGTCTCGTATGCACCTTCGAGGCGGATGCCGAAGACCCGGAAGGCAGCAATGTCACCTATCTCTGGTCGTTTGGTCGCACCTCTCCGCGTACGACGTTCACCTATCAATCGCCGGGCACATACACCGAATCAGTCACGGCGACGGATCCGCTGGGTCTCGAATCGACCGTTGAGGTAACGGCCAATCCGGTGGCAGCGGGAGCGACAGAATCGACCAGCCCGCCCCAATCGACGACAACCACCCCGACACTCGCGACGACCACAACCGAACTCGTCGCGCTGCCGCCTCCCCCGGATACCGACGGTGGAAGCGGGTTACCGACCTGGGCACTTCCCCTCGTGGGCGTCGGAGCGATCGCAGTTCTCGTGGGGGTGATCGGCACCGGAATTCGGGTGAGCTCGACGCAACGAGGCAAGGCTCTCGTCGTTGGAGGATTCGGAACCCGAATCGGATCTGCAATCGCCGAACGGCGCAGGCAGATCTCCAACTGGTGGTACCGGACTCGACTTGCGATGGCCACCAGCCGGCGGCGTCTGTTCCGTCCGATCACGAGACAACGAAACTCGATGCCGCTGTTCAACCGCCTCCGTATCGGCACCCGCGCCAGCCGTTCCCGTTTTTCGAATACGCGAAACACAGTTGAGTCGAAACGCCGCTACTGGCAGCTGACGTTGAGAAACTTCTTCCGGTTCCGACGCGGCACCTGACTCCTGACCGGACCCAACATCGCGTCACAAAGCTAACCTTGCCCTCCCTTGGATCCGGGGGTGTAGCTCAGCTCGGCAGAGCGCTTCGTTCGCAACGAAGAGGTCGTGGGTTCAAATCCCATCACCTCCACCGGTTCCGCTCTCCGTGCGTTTGGACCTGTCTCGCGAGACATGGTCCCGCATGGATTTGAACCCACTGATACTTTCCTGC
>JBFGAX010000107.1:0-6274 GCA_041567895.1 Acidimicrobiia bacterium | reverse complement strand
TCGAAAAAGGACGAGTTGATGGCCGACACGCACGCCATCGCATCTCAGCTGCGCTCCAAGTACAACATCGAGGTGGACGTCACCCAGTCCATTGGTCGCCGCTACCGGCGCCAGGACGAGATCGGCACTCCCTTCGCCGTCACCGTCGACTTCGACACGCTCGACGACCGGGCCGTGACGGTCCGGCACCGAGACACCATGGCCCAGGACCGGGTTGGCATCGAGCAGGTGGACTCCTACCTCGACGAGCACCTGTCCCTTTGAAGGGCCCCGTGTGGGTCGGGAGGGTACACAAGCGCCAGAAACCCGCTAACCTGACCGGCGGCGGTCCCCAGTTTGTCCGCCGACACATGTTGTAAACAAAACCGTTGTGGCTCGTTGGGACATTCGTTCCGCGGCCGACAACGTTCTGGATCAAGACTGAGGAGGATCCAAACAATGCGCAAAATGCTTGCGATGCTGCTCGCGCTCGCCATGGTGGCGGCCGCCTGCGGTGGTGGTACCACCGAGGAAGAGCCGACCGAGACCACGGCAGCGCCGACGTCAGAAGAAGAAACCACGACGACAACTGAAGCCATGGAAGAAGAGCCCATGGAAGAGGACCCGCTCGCCGGGACCACCGTTACTCTCTCCGGCCCGGAAACCGGCATCGAGGGTGACAACTTCCAGGCGGCGTTGGACATCTTTGCAGCCGAGAGCGGCATCGACATCCAGTACGCGGGCTCTCGTGACTTCAGCGACGTCATCAATGCCCAGGCAGAGGCCGGCAACGCCCCTGACATCGGGATCATCCCGCAGCCGGGCAAGACGCTCGACTTCGCCGCCAACGGATGGATCGTGCCGATCAAGGACGACACCGTGGCGACCCTGAAAGACACGTACGACGCGTACTGGACCGACCTGGTCACCTTGAACGGCTCCGTTTACGGCGTGCCGAACAAGGGTGACGTCAAGTCTCTCGTCTGGTACAAGCCGTCGGTGTTCGCCGCCAACGGGTACGAGATCCCCCAGACGTTCGATGCCCTGCTGGCCCTGGCCGACCAGATGAAGGCCGACGGCATCACCCCCTGGTGCGTCGGTATCGAGTCCGGTGGCGCCACCGGCTGGCCGTTCACGGACTGGATGGAGGACATGATGCTCCGTCTGCACGGCCCCGATGTCTACGACCAGTGGGTGAACCACGAGATTCCGTTCAACGATCCTCGCGTGGCCCAGGTGGCTGAGGCCGTGCTCGGCGTGTGGGAAGGCGACAACGTCTATGCATCAGGCGGCACGATCGCATCCACCTTCTTCGGTGACAACGGCGAGCCGCTCGTGAACGAAGACTGCGGCATGCACCGGCAGGCGAACTTCTTTGCCAACTTCTTCCCCGAGGGCACCACTCTCGGCGAGGACGGAGATGTGAACGTCTTCTACTTCCCGACAGTGAGCGATGAGTTCGGGACCACGGTGCTGGGCGCGGGCACGCACGCCGTGCAGTTCCGGGATGCTCCCGAGGTGGACGCCGTCATCGGCTACCTGGCGAGCCCCGAGTTCGCCGAGGCCCGCGGTGAGCTCGGAGGATTCCTGTCGCCGAACAAGGCGCACGACACCGACGTGTATCCCACCGCCCTCGAGCGCACCCTGGCCGGCATCCTGGTGTCGGCGGACCCGTTCCGGTTCGACGCTTCGGACCTGATGCCGGCTGCGGTTGGCGCCGGTTCGTTCTGGACCGAGGGGACGGCGATGGTGACCGGCGACAAGACGGTACAGGAAGCTCTCGACGCCATCGAGGCGAGCTGGCCTAGCTAGTCGTAACGAAAACAACCAGAGAGAGAGCGTCGGGCTACGGCCCGGCGCTCTTTTTTCTTTTTCGCGCGTTATGCGATAGATTGAATTCCGTGAGGAGATCCAAGGTGACAGGCAGGCGGCCTTGCTAGCGCTCGGCATCGGCATCATCGTCGGCGCGCTCACCTACGGGATCACCAGCTGGCTCGGTCCCGAAGTTCCCCAGCGGCGCAAGACGATTTCCGCCATCGTCGTAGGCCTGTTTGCAGCCGGAGCGGCAGTGGCCTACGCCAGTCTGCCGGCCGACCGCCAGGCCGACGTGATAGAGCGGGTGGTGGCCATGCTCCAGGGCGTCGGCTACGCCCTGGGGATCAGTGCTCTGCTCTTTCTCGGGGTCAACTGGTTGTTCAACCAGGCAACCGAGAAGTTCCGCCTCTTCGCCGCCCTCATCGGAGGTCTGCTGGCCTCCATTCCCGTGGCGCTGGTCGCCGGCAACGGACAAATGGTGTCTGGGCTGGCGCTCACCGCGGCTGCGTTCGGCGCGGGTGCCGCCCTCGGCTGGGTGCTGTCGGCGATCGAGGATGAACGCACTCGCCTCGTCATCGGCGGTGCCGGCGGCGCGGCGTTCGCGGCACTGATCGGATTCAACACGTTACCGGCGGCGCGGCCCCAGTTCTCCTTCATGTCGTGGATCGTCGGCTCGATCGTGGCAGGTGCGATCGTGTTCGCCTTCACCTACGGGCTGCAGCGCCTCCGCGGTCAATCAATCACAGCGAAGACCGTGCTTACAGCTGCGTTCATCGGCTGGGTATTGGGTGCCTTCGGTATGTCCGAGCTCAAGGTGCTCTCATACGGCACCGCGATAGGCGCGTGGGCGATTGCTGGTGGTATCTACGGCGCCCGCTGGGGACTCGCTGCCTACAAGGACGAGATAGAACAGCATCAGGTGCGCGATGGTTCGCGCGTCTACATCTTCCTTGGTCCGGCTCTCTTCTTCATCGCAGTGGCGTTGCTGATCCCCACCATCGGCACCATTGTCCTCAGCTTCCAGAACCGTGAGGGGGAAGCGGTCGGGTTCACCAACTACTCGGCGCTATTCGGGGACGCGAACATCTTCGACGTATCCGAATGGACGACACTGTTCACCGGCAACCTGCTGTGGTGGGGCCTGGGGGTGCTGGCAGTGGGGTTGGTCGTCGCGTTCTTCGCCGGGCGCCGGGTGGGTACGACGTTGGAATGGTCGCCGGCGTCGGGAGCACCGGCCGCAATCGGCGTGACGCTGATCTTGTTCGGGATTTTCACGTCGCTGCGAGGAGTGATCTTCAACAACCTCTGGTGGGTCTTCGCAGTCACGACGTTTGCAACGGTGGCGGGGCTGGCTATCGCAGTGCTGGCCGAGCGCAGCCGCTTCGAGACGGTTGCCAAGTCGCTCGTCTTCTTGCCGATGGCGGTGTCGTTCGTCGGTGCGTCGGTCATTTGGCGCTTTGTGCTCATCGCCCGTCCGCCGAGCAAGCCCCAGACCGGCCTCTTCAACAGCATCTGGACGACGCTGGCGCGCGCCAATGAGCCGGGCGGGGTCAGAACCGGCATCTTGCTTTTTCTCGCCGTCGTCGCCCTAGGTGCGTTGTACGTCGGTGCTCGCGCGATTGCCAGCAATCTGCGGTCCTATGCGGCGTGGGCGGGGATCGTGTTGCTGGTCGTTCTCTGGCTCGTGTACCGCATCTTCTGGGGAGGGGGCATCGGCGGAGGCGCTGTGCAATTCCGCGAAGAACAGCCATGGAACTCGTTCTGGCTCATGGTGATCATGATCTGGATCCAGACCGGATTCACGATGGTGGTGTTCTCCGCGGCCATCAAAGGGGTGCCCACGGACCTGCTGGAGGCAGCCCGCGTCGACGGCGCCAACTCGTCGCAGATGTTCTGGCGAATAACGATTCCCCAGATCCGAACCACCATCGGCGTGGTCGTGACCACGCTGATCGTTCTCGTCATGAAGGTGTTCGACATCGTCAAGGTCATGACCGCCGGCGACTTCGGCACCAATGTGCTGGCGAATGAGATGTGGGACCAGGCGTTCACGTTCATCAACCGTCCCGCCGGAGCTGCGGTCGCCGTGCTGCTCTTCGTCTCGGTCCTCCCGATCATGTACGTGAACATTCGTCGGATGCAAAGAGAGGCCGTATGACAACCACTGCCCAGGCGCCGGCGAAAGCCACATCGGAATCCGGGCTGTCGGTCGAAGCCGTAGGCCTCGGCAAGCGCTTGTACGCCCTTCTGTCGCGGGTCCCTGTGGGGGTGTTGTGGCTCCTCGTGTTGTTGTGGACTGCACCCACCGCGGGGATCTTCGTGAACAGCTTCCGGAGCCGCGACGCCCAACGAGGATCACCTTGGTGGCTGTCTTTTCTGAACCTCGACGAAGAGTCCACCCTGTCCGCCGGCGAGCATCTCAGGCAGGCGTACAGCCTGGATAACTACGCAGATGTGATCGCCGTGCCCATATCGTCCGCTCCCTCTCTCTGGGAATACGCCGTCAACTCCTTCGCCATCGTGATACCGGCCACGATCATCCCCATCGCGATCGCGGCATTTGCGGCCTATGCCTTCGCGTGGATCAATTTCCGAGGCCGGGAATGGTTGTTTGTGGCAACCGTATCGCTCCTGGCGATTCCGCTGCAGATGTCGCTGATTCCCCTGCTTTCGATGTACTCTCGCGGTGCGCAGTGGACGATCCCGTTTCTCGACAAGACCATTCGTCTGTTTCCGGACATCGATGCGCTCTCCAATACCGCAGTCTCGGTGTGGCTGACACACACGGGTTTTGCGCTGCCGTTCGCGATTTTCCTTCTCCACAACTACATCTCGACACTGCCCACCGAGGTCATGGAATCCGCCCACCTCGATGGCGCCGATCATTTCACCATTTTCCGCAAGCTGGTCCTGCCCTTGTCTGTGCCGGTGCTGGCTGCCTTTGCCATCTTTCAGTTTCTGTGGACGTGGAACGATTTCCTGATTGCGACCACCTTCATCGGTGGCAACCGTGCCGAGCTGCCGTTGACGGTCAATCTCGGCAACGTGGCGGGTGAGTTCGGTAGATTCGAGCATCTGATGCCGGCGGTTGCGTTCATCTCCACGTTCATGCCGCTCGTCGTGTTCTTTGCGTTACAGCGCTACTTCGTGAGCGGCATCCTCGCCGGCTCTACCAAGGGTTGACGCCGGCACAGCTTGGCATGAAGTACGGCGTCATCGGGCCCGGCATGATGGGCGTCGAACACATCATGAACATCAACCACATCGACGGGGCCAGCGTGGTGGCCGTCGCCGACCCGGACATATCGTCCCGCAAGGTCGGGGTGGAGGCAGCCGGCGGCAACATCGTCTCATTCGCCGACCACCGGGAGTTGCTCGATTCGGGCCTTTGCGATGCGGTTGTCATCGCCTCCCCCAACATGACCCATGCTGACATCCTCGTCGACACGATCAGCGCTCGTGTTCCGACGCTGGTCGAAAAACCGCTTTGCACTACAGTCGAAGACTGCCGGCGAGCCATCGATGCCCAGGCCGAGCATGGGACGTTTGTCCAGGTCGGCCTCGAGTATCGATGGATGGCGCCGATCGCTGTTCTGCTCGACGAGGTGCGCGGAGGAGCGGCCGGGGCCGTCCAAATGGTGGCGATTCGCGAACACCGGTATCCGTTCCTGCCCAAGGTCGGCAACTGGAACCGGTTCAATCGCAATACCGGCGGCACGCTCGTCGAGAAATGCTGTCACTTCTTCGGTCTGATGGCGCTCGTGATCGGTGCCCCACCGGTGCGGGTGTATGCATCGGGAAGCCAGGATGTGAATCATCTGAACGAGACCTACGACGGCCACGTGCCCGACATCCTCGACAATGCGTATGTCCTGATCGACTGGGAAGATGGCACCCGGTCGATGCTGGATCTGTGCATGTTTGCCGATGGCTCGGTCAACGAACAGGAGATCGTGGTCGTAGGCGACGCCGGCAAAGTCGAGGCGTTCGTGCCCGAGGGATTGGTACGGGTGGCCGGCCGCGACAAACAGGTGCGAACCCAGGTGGTCCACAACGATCATGTGCCCTACCTGGGTGTCCATCACGGCTCTTCCTACCTGGAGCACATCGCGTTCCTGGACGCGATCCGCAACGGCACAGAGCCGCCCGTCACGCTGGAAGACGGGATGCTGACCGTCGCCATAGGGGTGGCCGGCCACCGCTCCATCGACGAGGACAGGCCGGTGGCGCTCGAAGAAGTGCTTGGATGAAGGGGCCGGCGGCTTCCCCTAACATATTCACGGATTCGAATATGTTCGGCACCAGGTACATCAGGTAGAGGAGGCATGTGCGGTACGGTTTCGTGATCGACCAGGACGGCTGCATCGGCTGCCACGCCTGCACAGTGGCCTGCAAGACCGAACACGAAGTCCCGCTCGGCGTCAACCGCACGTGGGTCAAGTACGTCGAGAAAGGCGAATGGCCGGACACAAAGCGCTTC
>JBFGAX010000106.1:0-6283 GCA_041567895.1 Acidimicrobiia bacterium | reverse complement strand
TTCATTCTTCATCAGTTCCAGCTGAGGATGATCACCACCCGCGACCAGCTCGTCGCCCGACCGGGACTGGCCAGCGTGATCCACATGGACGGCTTTGGAGGGCGAGCACTGAAACAGACGACATACCGCTACGTCCAGGTAGATCCCCCACCCCTCTACAACGGGTTCAAGCTCTTCTTCGATGAGGACACCAACCTCTACCAGCCGTGGGAGGTCCTCCAATTCGAAACGGTGCCCGACCTGATCACCTACCAGTAGCGGCTCACGGAGAATCGAAGATCCTCCGCAATAACCCGAAGGGTTGTCTACAAGCCGAAGGGTTGTCACTTGCTCCAGAGACGACGGGTGAACAGCAGGATGATGGGGAATATCTCGAGGCGTCCGGCGATCATGAGACCCGAAAGCAACCATTTCGAGGGGCCGGGAAGACCGAGGAAGTTGCTGGCCGGTCCGACTTCGCTGAGTCCCGGACCGACGTTGCCGATCGCGGTGGCCACCGCGGAGGCGGAGGTGACGATGTCGACTCCAGCTCCGAGCGTCGATTCGATCAAGCCCATGAGGAACGTGCCGGTCATGAACAGGAACATGTAAAACATGAAGAAGGTCTGCACGTCCTGCACGATCTCTGGCTTGACGACATCTCGGCCAAATCGGGTCAGATGCACACCACGGGGCTGGATGATCCGCCGGAGATCGGCGATCCCTGCCGAGAACAGGACGCCAACCCGATACGTCTTTACCGCACCGGAGGTGCTCCCGCCCATGCCGCCCAGAAACATCATGCCCACTATGAGAATCTGAAGACCCGATACCCAGACACCGAAATCCGCGGCACCGAATCCGGTGGTTGTGATGATCGTGGCGACCGTGAATACCGTCGTGCGAAGGTGTGCCTCGATCCCCTCACCGGCCAGTTGCCCCGAGTTCAGCAAACCACCGATCATGAGCACACCGGCCACGACCATGATGCCCAAGTAGAGCTGAAACTCCGTGTTCCGGGCGTAGGCCACGGGCTTCCTGAGAGCGCGATAATGCAGCGCGAACGATGTCCCGGCGATGATCATGAACACGATCACAACCCACTGGGTGTACGGGCTGAAACCGCCGAGCGAATCCGGCTCCGTTCCGAATCCACCGGTGGACATCGTTGTCAACGAATGGTTGATCGCCTGAAAGAAGTTCATATCGCCGACAGACAGCAACACGATCTCGATAGCCGTGAACCCGACGTAGAGGTACCACAAACGCTTGGCGGTCTCCCGAAAACGAGGAGTGAGCCGGTCAGGCTGGACACCTGGCGACTCCGCCTGCGCCAGCTGCACGCCTCCGACACCCAGCAGCGGGAGGATGGCGATGCTCAACACGATGATTCCCATGCCACCGATCCATTGCGTCAGAGAGCGCCAGATGAGCACCCCGTGAGAGATGACCGACGGGTCGGGAATGATCGAGGATCCGGTCGTGGTGAAGCCGGCTGCCGATTCGAAAAACGCGTCGGTGACGTTGGTGATAGAGCTCGTGAACAGGTACGGAAGCGTGCCAACGAATACCAGAGCTATCCATGCCAGCCCGACAGCGGCAAATCCTTCGCGTTTCGTGAGCTCCCCGGAACTTCCGTAGATCCGCCACGCGAAAACGCCAATGGTCACGCACACGATCGCGGCGAGCGACATGGCGAGTGCCTCGCTCCACTCCCGATAGATGAGAGATGTGAAGATGCCGGGGAGCATGGCAGCGCCGGACGCTGCCACGACCGCACCGATGATGTAGGCCAACCGACGCGACATCGTTGATTCGTTGTCCCGGGCGTCGAGAATCTCTCGAACGTTCACTCGGAGAAGAGTTCTTCTACCGCCCTGATCGCCTCGGGAAGCGCAAACACGATCAGCCGGTCGCGCGGTTCGATCTCAGTGGCCCCGGTTGGGACGAGGCATCGGCTGCCTCGATTGATGCCGCCAATGATGGCGCCCCCGAGGAGACCGAGTTCATCGAGCCGCTTGCCGACGGCATCGCTTCTCGGAATGACTTCCAACTCGATGACCTCGGCGTCGCTGTCACTGAACGTGACAACCGAGTGCACGCGTCCGCGACGCACGAATTGGAGAATCGCATTGGCGGCGGCTTGCCTGCTCGACACCATGGCGTCCACCTCGATCTTGTCGAGAATATGGACATAGCTCTGCCGGTTGACCGCCATGATGGCTTCCGAAGCTCCCAGCGCTTTAGCCAGGAGACACGAGAGGATGTTGCGTTCGTCCCGTCCCGACATGGCGACGATGGCGTCTTTCTCGTCGATGTCGAGATCCTCGAGCACCTCCGGATCGGTTGGATCGCCCTGGATGATCAGGGCTTTGGGGTGCTCCTCGCTCATGCGCCTGCAACGATCGACTTCGTCCTCCACGATCACCACGTCGTAACCATCCTCCACCAGCATGTGGGCCGTGAGACTCGAAAGCCGATTGGAACCAACCACCAGGACCCTTCGAATCTGATGAACCTCGAGGCCCATGAGATCGAGTGCCGTCTGTTCGGAGCCTTTCAGGGTCATGATCAGGGCATGGTCGCCTGGCATGATGGGGGTTCGCTCGCCCCGCACCACCATGGTCTCGGACCCGCGGACCACGGCAGCCAAAATCCATTCGCCGTTTCCATATTCTTCTCGTAACTGTGAGAGCTTCTTCTTGACCAGCGGTGCATCGTTACCGACCCGGCCGCCGAGCAGAACCAGCCCACCGTTTCCGAATTCGATGATCTCAGAAACGCCGCCGCCGCGAATCAGGTCAATGACCTCCTGGGCAGCGTTTTCGCGTGGCTCGATCACCACATCGACACCCAACTTCGAAAGGCCGTCACGCAGTCCGGGATCCTCGACCCGGGCAACGGTTCTCGGGACTCCCATCTCATGGGCGAGGTGACACGCGAGGACGTTCGCTCCGTCGTTGTCCGAGACGGCAATCAGCAGTTCCGCCTTTTCGACTTGAGCCTCGGCGAGTGTGATCGGTGAGGAGCCATTGCCGTATACCACCATCACATCGAGCCTCGATTGGAGCTCCGCAACTCGAGCTTGCGCGGATTCGATGATGACGACGTCCTGACCTTCGAGCGAAAGCCGTTCGGCCAAATACGTGCCGACTGCGCCGGCACCGACTATGACAATTCTCATGTGGATCAGCAATGCTAGAGCGGCCGGGAGGTGAACTCCCACTTACTGCGCGCGATTAATCATCGACGCCGAAGTGCTAGAACCAAAGGTGGGAAAGAGGAGTCATGGAAGTCGACGAAATACGCAAATTCGCCCTCAAAGTCTGGAAATTCAAGGAGGGCGAACTCGTGGCCGTCATGATTCATGTCGGCGATCGGCTCGGGCTCTATCGAGCCATGGCCGGATCAGGCCCGATGAGACCAGACGAGTTGGCTTCAGGCACGAACACCGACGCGCGCTGGATCCGAGAATGGTTGTTCGGGCAGGCAGCCGCCGGCCTCGTCGAACACGATGATGGGCGGTTTGAGCTGACCCCGGTCGCGGCGGCGGTGTTGGCGGACGAGGACGAAAGCCAGTTCTTCGCTGCAGGCGCCTTCACCGGCATCACCAGTCAAGACGTCATCGACCAGCTGATCGAAGCAATGAGGACCGGCGGCGGATTCACCTACGAGGATCAGGGCGAGGTGGCCACGCTCACAACGGAACGCATGTCACGCCCAACGTTCACCAGGTTCTTCCTTCCGGTTGTGATCCCGACGATCCCCGGATTGGAGGACAAGCTGACTGCCGGCACCAGCGTCGTGGAAATTGGCTGCGGTTCTGGCGTGGCGACCGCCACCCTGGCGAGAGCGTTCCCCGCAAGTCATTTCCTCGGAGTCGACCCGTCGCCGACCGCAGTGAACCGCGCCCGTGAACGATCGGCCGATGTGGACAACGCCGAGTTTCGCGAAAACCGCGCTGAGGATCTCGCCTCATACGGCAACCGGTTCGGTGTCGTGTTTGCACTCGACACACTCCACGACATGCCTCATCCTGATCGCGCTCTGGCAGCCGTTCGGTCCGTTCTCGAACCCGATGGAGTGATGGTGATCCAGGACATCAAGTCGAAACCGGGTTTTGAGAACAACCTCCGAAACCCGGTTCTCGCACTCCAGTACGGGTACTCGCTGACCTCCTGTCTTGCCTCCGGATTGTCGGAGTCCGATGGAATGGGACTCGGCACACTCGGGTTCAATCCGGAGGTTGCCGAGCGGCTCGTGAGAGCGGCCGGCTTCAGCCGTTTCGTGATGCACGACCTCGAAGCTCCGACCGAGCTGTTCTACGAGGTCCGCATCTAGCGCCTTCCATGGCCGGTGTAGCCTTGTGAACGAAGCCGTTAGAGGAGTTCTTCGTGGCAACCAACCGACAACTGATAGGCGGCGAGTGGGTCGAGGCCGGCGGCGGCGGCACCTGGGATCTCCTCAATCCTGCCTCCGAGGATGTTCTCGAACAGATTCCATATGGGCGCGGCGAACATGCAGCAGCCGACACGGTTGCTGCCATCGATGCCGCGGATGCTGCAAAAGAAGCATGGGCAGCCACCAACCCCTACAAGCGGGCGGCCATCCTCCTCAAAGCCGCCGACATCATTCACGAGCGCCGCGACCAATATGCCCGGCTCACGACAGAAGAATCAGGCAAACCCTTTGCTCAATCGAGAGCCGAATGGGGTACCCCCGGTGCGTTTCTCTCATTCATGGGGGAAGAAGCCAAGCGCCTCGGCGGCCGCATCATCCCGTCTCGATCGCCAGGACGCCGCATGGATGTCACCTATATGCCACTGGGCGTCGTCGGTGTCATCACCGCATGGAATTTTCCAATCTATAACGTCGTACGAGCGGCCTCGGCCGCCCTCGCGGCAGGCAACACCGTGGTCGTACGGCCATCGGAACACACACCAAGGTCGGCAATGGCTCTCGGTGAGGCCTTGACAGACGCAGGGCTTCCTCCCGGGGTCTTCAACGTCATCAATGGCGACCCTGATCCCATGGGTCAGACGATGCTCGATGACCACCGGTTGCGAAAGATCCAGTTCACGGGATCGGTACGGGTTGGCAAGCTGCTCATGGATGGCGCATCGAGGACCGTCACAAAGCTCTCGTTGGAGCTCGGTGGCAATGCCCCCGTCCTGATCTTTCCAGACGCAGACATCGAATCCGTTGCCCAATCGGCCGTCAAAACCAAGTTCCGAAACGGCGGGCAGGTGTGCATCGCGCCGCAACGCTTCTTTGTACACGAGGCTGTTGCCGAACAATTCACGAAGGCAACTTCGATCCTTTCCGAGCAAGAGATCGTCGGCGACGGGATGCACCCGGATACGACGATCGGGCCCTTGATCAATCAGTCACAACTGGAGCGCGTGAGCCGCATCGTTGCCGATAGTGCCTCGGCCGGCGGTCGCATCGTGACCGGCGGACAGGAGATGGAAGGCGCCGGGTACTTCTATCAGCCAACGGTGATGGCCGACGTTCCTCACGACTCCCCCGTCATGACCGAAGAGATCTTCGGTCCGGTAATGCCTATCACGCCGTTTGACAATCTCGACGACGTGATCCATCGCGCCAACTCCGTGAATGTCGGTCTCGCCGCATACGTTTGGACCGAGGACCTCAAGACTGCCCTGAAGGTCTCCGATGCGCTCGAGTTCGGACTGGTGGGTGTCAACGATTGGGCTCCCGGTTCGCCCGAGGCACCGTTCGGTGGGATGAAAGAATCCGGCATCGGTCGGGAAGCAGGCCTCGAGGGCCTCATGGAGTATGTCGAACCCAAGACGAGGGTCTTCGGGAGCCTGTAGTGCGCCCCAATCCGTTGCGGGAAGCATGGAGCTCGGGCGACGTGGCTCTGGGTGGATGGCTGACCATGCCCGGTGGCATTGGCGCCGAGGCGATGGCAGGGATCGGTCTCGACTACGTCTGTATCGACATGCAGCACGGCCTGATCGGCTACCCGGACTCGGTCACCATGCTGCAAGTGCTTTCCACCGGATCTTCCACCGCAGTCGTACGGGTACCCGAAAACCAATTCGGTCACATCGGCAAAGCGCTGGATGCCGGAGCGATGGCAGTCATCGTGCCGATGGTCAACACCGCTGCTCAATGCGAAGCGGCTGTGGCAGCGGGGAGATATGCACCGATCGGTACCCGCAGCTACGGACCCACCAGGGTCGCGCCACTCGAGGGTGCCGACTACTTCGCACGCGCAAACGAAGACGTTGCCGTGATACCCATGATCGAAACGGTGGAAGCGATTGAGAACCTGGAC
>JBFGAX010000105.1:0-6342 GCA_041567895.1 Acidimicrobiia bacterium | reverse complement strand
CGAATTGGCCTGGTTGGGCGGCCTTGGCCAACGCCGGGTGATACACCTCGATCAGAAACGTGACGTCGGAGAAATCTTGTCGGTCGATGATCGGAATGCCAGGTCCAGTCAGGTCCGGGCGGGCAGCGGCAGGTTCGAGTTCGCGCTTTGTTCTGGCGATCCTCGCGCGCAGCTCGGCAACGACGAGACCGCGGGCTTTCTGTGCTTCTTGTAGATCGTGCGTACGCAGCGACCGGCGGAGGTCATAGCCCAGGTGAGAGCGCAGGCTGGGAGGAACAGAGACCTTCACCCACCACGTCTTGCCTCGCTTGAACAAGTACTTGGTGTCAGTCGGGTCGTGCGAGTCTCGTCGGCGTCCAGGCTTTGTACCTGTGGCAGGAGATGCAGCAGACATCGCATGTACCTTCGTCCCTGCCAGCCTGCACCTGTGCGGCCACTGCGTCTAGAGGCTTATGTACCTTTGTGGTGAGCGGGCCCGATACGGCGTACCCGAGGATGAGCCCGAGCTTCAACCGGCCAGGACCAGCGCGTCGTCGATGCTCCCCGACCAGGGTTCGCCGTGACCGGGAAGCAGGAGTGAGGTGTCGAGCCCGGCGAGCTTGCGCAGTGATACCCGCACCTGGGCCGCATCGGCATGGAACCGGTCGTCGAGAGGGGCTCCAGCGGCCACGGTCGAGCCTTCGACGGCCACTGATCGACCGAAGCCATCGTTGCCTGCTCGATCGGCCGCCTTCAGCTTGGTGGAGGACGACCAGGCAGCGGATTTGGAGTAGTAGCCCTGGCAAGCGACGTGCCGCTTCCTTCTCGGTAGGACTGAACTGTGACTTCGGTCCGCGAGCTTGTCGTCATATGGCAATGCGGCTGCTGGCTCGTCCTGTGGTTCTCAACCAAGCGCGAGCGGCCCTGGTGGCTTCCGCGTCGCCTCTGTTGTATTCAAGTAGCCACTGGCGGGCTTGCTCACGCTTCTGATGAGTTGGATCAACTGCCTGGGTGTGGAGCACCATTGACGTGCCGCCGCCCTGGTCGTCGACCGGCAAACCAACCGAATCTTGTTGGCGACATGCTTGAGACCTGACCCTTAACCCGGTGGTCCAGCCGGCGTCGAACACTTTCCGCACTCGCCCCGATCGCGGCTTCGCTGCAGTCCCAACCGGGCGCCGGAAGCCCACGGCTGTTGAGGAACTCGTTTCAACTCAGGTGCGCATGTTCACCGCTGTGCAATCCGAGGCCATCAGCAGGCCGGGGAGGGTTTCGGATCAGGAATTATCAAGCTGGAGACGGACCGCCGAGGCGGTCCGTCTCCAGAATCAACAGTTCTTCAAGCTACTTCTTGTGGACGATGATGTTTCCTCCGCCGATGGCTTGATCCATCCCGTTGTCGTAGACCACCGACTCCGATCCGTCGGTCTCCTCCCAGATCTTGATCCGGAAGGTGTCGGGATCGTCGTCACCCGCCCACAGTTTGAACTCGTAGGCGCCTTCACCGTTGATGGTGCCGTTGCCCTTGAACATGGCGTAGTCGTTACCAGTGACAACAAGCCAGTCGTAGCTGACCGAGTGGAAGTTCAGGTCGGCAGTGCTGAACATGAACTCGGTGTTGCCGGTTGGAATGTTCGCACCCTTCTTGTACTTGGAGACGAACCCGAAGTTCGCCTTCCCCACAAGTGCAGAATCGGGCACATAAGCACCCGCGGGCGAGTCGATCCAACCTCCGCCTGTCACAAAACCACCGTCCGGGTCGTATACGACCACGAAGTCGGAGCATCGAGAACCCGCCGCGCCTACATCGTCGGTCACTGTCAGACAGACCGTGTGGACGCCAGGGTTGGCATACGTGTACGTACCGCTGACCGTCCCTGATCCGCCTGACTCAACCACCGTCCCCGGCGTAGGCGGAGAGCCATCGCCCCAATCGAAAACCGCGGTATGGGTGTCCAATACATTGGGATCGACGAACTGTCCAGTGGCGAGAATCGCCTCTCCAACTTGCACAGGAGCTGTCGGAACCGTCAGGGAAGTCACTGCCGGAGGCTGATTCCGCTTCCATACCCGCACGAACGTAGATGCCGCGAAGAAGTCAACCGTGACAAGTTCGAGGTCGAGATCGTCGTCGAAATCGCCCCAGCTAGGCCGGAAGTAGCACTGCCCGGTGTTGTGTAGCAGGGTGGTGTCGTCCTCCACCAGATAGCCGGTTGGCTCGTTCCGATATGTTCTGGTGAGACATCCCAGGTCAGTCGTGTTGCTCATGAACAGGTCAGGGTCGCCGTCGGAGTCGTAGTCACCCCAAGCGGTCCAACCCTCATGGAAGCCCCCGGGGTGAAGATTCCGAAAGTCGGCAAACGCATCCGGAACGGTTTGGGTGAAACCCCCGGATGAATCCTGCCTCCAGAGCTCGACGTACCACGCAGCGTTTTGGTGTGATCCAGCGGCGAAGATGTCGAGCATCCCGTCCTGGTTGTAGTCCACCCAGTTGACGTTGCCCATTCTGTCGGCCAGCTCACCTCCAAGCGGGGTGAAGTTCGCCGATCCATCGTTGCTGTAGATCCGAAGCGCAAATGGAGCACCCGCCGTACTGGCGCCGGTCCCAACCGTCACCAAGTCGAGATCACCGTCGTTGTCGTAGTCACCAAGGTCCCCGTCATGATTATCGCGCGTGGGGATGCCATGGCTCGGGTTCGCTGTCAACTGGCCGGTACCGTCGTTGATGAAGACCCCCGAATGGTTGACTCCGATCAGCACCAGATCTGGATCGTTGTCAAGGTCGAGGTCGCCCCACTGATACCAGACTCCTCCGGAGCCCTGGGCCGGCAGCGACGTCCTGGTGTCCGGCACGAAGACGCCGGAGTCGTTTGTATACATGTACGACGCGCCACGGCCAGGCAGCGCAAGGTCCAAATCGCCATCGCCGTCATAGTCGGCCCAGGGATTTGAATTACCCACCGTACTTCGGCCGCAAGGCATTGATTGGACCTCTGTGAGGACACCTGTGGGATCATTCTTGAAGATGCGCACCGAGGTTCCAGTGCACCCAGCCGCTAAATCAAGATCACCATCCCCGTCGTAGTCACCCCACGCGGCGAACGAGTAGTCCGTAGCCGGAATCTCCTGATGCTGGCGAAACGGAATGGGATCCAGGTCATTGGCCGACGCTGGAACTGGCACCGTGATCATCAACAGGGATAGCGCAGTCGCCAGAATCCCCACTCGACGCACGTCACCAGCAAACGGAAGTGTACGTGGCCTTCTCATACCGCCTCCTTTCAAAGGGATACCTGTCCTGCCTGTCGACGATGGGAAAGCCGGACCCAGACTGGCCGGGGGGTGCAGGGCAGGAGATGCAGCAGACATCGCATGTACCTTCGTCCCTGCCAGCCTGGACCTGTGCGGCTACTTCGTCTAGAGGCTTATGTACATTTGTGACGAACAGGCCCAACCCTCTGGCTACGACGAACAGAACGGCGATGAGGCTTGCGTCGAGAAGGGTCAAACCGACGGGGATCTTGAACCCGTTCGAACCGAAGGTGAGAACAAAGCTTCAAAAGGGTTCAAATCCGACGCCACGAAACCCCACGCAAAGGAGCTTCCAAAGGAAGCTCCCGTAAGGGCTTGGCCCGAAGGGCCAAACCGACGTGGAGCTGAGGGGATTTGAACCCGTTCGAACCGAAGGTGAGAACAAACAAGCATCAAGGGGTTCAAATCCGAACCAGCAGCCAAACGTTCGAACGCCAGACGCGTCCAAGACGTCGTAATGGTGGAGCTGAGGGGATTTGAACCCCTGACCCCTTGCATGCCATGCAAGTGCTCTGCCGAACTGAGCTACAGCCCCAGGGTGGGTTGGGCGTCGGGAATCATACTCCGTCGGTATCGGTCATCGGGTGGTGATCGGAAGCTGATTGAGCCGATACGGTGCGAGCGGCCGCCTGGCCCCGGACGCCGCCCCAAACGACCAGCGACAGCATGACGGCTGTGGTTCCCAAGACCAGAGCGGCGGCCACGGGAAGCTGGTCGTATACGGGAATCGAAGTCAATCCTCCGATCACCGCCAGGGCGCCGGCCGCCTTGACCAGGTCGGCGCCGGCCTTCTGAGCGGCATACCAGGCATCGTCCGACGACAGGGTCGCTCTGGTCCTGAGACCAGCCACTCGTTGACGGGGCAGCTCACCGTTTTCCCCACGGACCCCGATGCGGTAGATGACAGCACCCCCGATGATCAGAGCCAGTGAGGCGATCAGCAATGCTCCTCCTGTCGATCCGTGCGAGGTCGAGGCATGCACGGACTCAGTTCGGCGACCGTGTATATTGATTTGTACCAGAGAAAGGAGGTGGTCCGAAGCATGACAGGTTTATCCAAGAGGACTCTGGAGGTGGACGGGCGCTAGCCCACCGCTTGGACTGGAGAGGCAACCGCACGACCTTGCGGTGCTAGCAACTCCAACCCGGACCACCCAATGGTCGGATTCGCACAACTAGTCCTCGTGCGACGGAACCACCTGACGCCCGCTGACCCATGCCAACGCATGCCGTCGACGGATCGCCGGCTCTGGTACCGAAGTATCCGGGTTTTTGGAACAGCCCCTGTCGGCCTCTGACAGGGGCTGTTCTCTGTCCGGCCGGCTCGTCTGGGAACATCCCACCGGCCGAGCCGGGTTCGGGGGTCGTTCTCCCGACCCCACTGGACATGGTCTCGAGCGTGTCCGTTCTCGAATCAGCCGGCTGGCTGGATCAGCGGCTCCGTCAAGCCATAGACCTCACTGTTCTCATAGCCGCTGGCCTCCAGTTCCAGCGCGCTCCGCCGAACGGCGTTCATCGTGGCCTCGTCCATTGTCTCGAACGCCACCAGGTTGAGCTCTTCCTGCGTTGCGTCGATGCCGCGGATGCCCACTTTGATGTTGCCGACGTCACGGGCGTAGGACTTGAGTTGGACGCCGAACGCGCGCTCGTCGAGCGCCCATTCCGCGATCACGAGCGCATCCTGATAGCACTGGTCCAGCGTGCACACCTCGACCCCGAGGGCATCGACCTGTCCCCGGTCGGTCCAGTCCACTGCGGGGCCCCATCCCTGTGAATAGCTGGGGGTTCCTGGCTGGGGATTGGCCAGCATCTGGTAGCCGGCCAACGCCCCCTCGAGTCCCGCAAACCACGACGGATTGTCGATGATCCGACCTCCTTCGTACTCCTCCGGGTACTCACCCATGTGCCATACGTTGCCCGCATCGTCCTGGGCGAAGAACGCGAGCTCGGCCTCGACCAGAACGCCTTCACTGAAATCGAGGTCCCACATGACGATCGACTCGATCCCGTCGATCATCTTGGTGAGATCCGTGACGTGAAACTCGACCCGATGCGGAATCTCCTCACCGTCCTCGACGGTGATCCCTTCGAACACCCAGCGTTGGCCGGGACGTAGTGGAAGCCAGGGGTTGTCGACGACCGTCGGATTGCTGAACGTAGCGGTGGTGATGTCGGCGAGGTCTTCGTTCGTATCGGGGACGCCATCGATCACAACGCCCTTCACCTCGGGCACCCATGTCGTAGTCGTGGCGTCGGGATCCGTGGTCGAAGTGACGTACCCCTGATTGTCGGCCGTCCGGCCGAGGTCAGCCGCCATCTCACTTCCGCAACCGGTCAGAGCCAGGCCGGCGATTCCGACGATCAAGCCGAATAGAGCGCGCCTCACAAGCCGTCCGGGTTCGCGAACACCGTTTCCACCAAAACCGCGTCCGCGAAAACCGCTGGTGCGTTGAGGCGCTAGACGTGCTCGTTCGGCGTGTGCTGGTCCGGGCGCAGCGGCGAACTCGCCTGCTCCCCTACTTGCCGGGTCACCTGCTTGTTCGCCGGCTTGTTCGCCTGCTCTTTCAGCTGCCGCCACCCTCATGACTGGTCCTCCTCATTGGTGTCTTCGGTCGCGAGCCCCGTCATGTCGTTTCTCGCTGGCCTAACTATGATTTTTTTCCCACTCTTGCCGATCAGTCCATCCACGCGGCTTCCTGATGCACCGACACGGAAGCGATGCCACCCAAGCAAATCGGTTCCGAATCGATTGCCGATCACCTCCAGATCGCCGACCTGGGCTCGACCCAGACACTGTCGAAAGGCTGAAATAAAGCTGAAATCAGCCTGAATATCCACTGACCAAACCCTTTCTAGAGCTTGCAACCACGCCCTTCAGGGCGTGAACCGATCGCCACTTTGTGAAACAATTCGCGACCGCGGAGCGCAGGTACCGACGGCCACTCTCCGAACCTCCCCTCGACACTTTCCGCGAAGCATACGCGTTTCAGCCCGGCATTGCAGGACGGAATGTTGCGGGTTGGCAACCCCTGCAACTTCACGTAAGGTGGT
>JBFGAX010000104.1:0-6466 GCA_041567895.1 Acidimicrobiia bacterium | reverse complement strand
CTGGTCGCCGAGGCCCAGAGCTCCCGGTCGAGGGCACAGGTGCTCGCCGATCGCGCTGCTGCTTGGCTCTTCTATGTCGCAGTGTCTGCGGCGGTGCTCACTGTGATCGTTTGGTCAGCGCTCGGCGACAGCGAGCAAGCGGTCGTGCGGACAGTTGCCGTCCTGGTGATCGCGTGTCCTCACGCGCTCGGTCTGGCGATACCGCTCGTCGTCTCGATTTCGACCGGCCTGGCCGCCGAGAATGGCATCCTGGTCAAGGATCGACTGGCCCTCGAGGAGATGAGGACGATCGACATCGTGCTGTTCGACAAGACAGGCACGCTCACGATGGGGTCCCATCGGGTAAACGACATGTTCGCGAGTGATGGCGACGTCGATCGCATGCTTGACCTGGCCGCCGCGGTCGAATCCAGCTCGGAACATCCGCTTGCGCGAGCGATTCTCGCGGCCGCCAAGAACAGAAAAACTGTCCCTGCGGCCACCGGGTTTCGAGCAATGAGTGGGAGAGGAGCGGAGGCGAAGGTAGGCGACTCCACTGTCGCCGTAGGCGGTCCCGCCCTCATCCGTGAGCGGTCCTTGAGCATCGGTGAAGATATCGAGTCAGAGACGGCATCCTGGATCGGTCGGGGAGCGTCTGTCCTGTACGTGGTTGAAGACTCCGAGGTCATTGGAGCCATTTCACTCGAAGACCAGATTCGCCCGGAATCGCTCGAAGCGGTGAGGCAGCTGCAAGAGCAGGGAGTGTCGGTCGCCATGATCACCGGCGACGCCGAGCAGGTGGCTTCGGCTGTTGGGAGCGAACTCGGCATCGACATGGTGCTCTCGGAGGTGCTCCCCGAGCAGAAGCACGCAAAGGTCTCCGAACTTCAGAGCGAAGGCTTGAAGGTTGCAATGGTCGGTGACGGAGTGAATGACGCTCCGGCTCTCGCCATGGCCGATGTCGGCATCGCCATCGGGGCAGGTACCGAGGTGGCCATCGAGTCAGCCGGCCTGGTCCTGGCATCCGACGATCCCCGTGGCGTTGTGGCGATCCGCCGGCTCAGCGAGGCGAGTTACTCGAAGATGGTCCAGAATCTGGTGTGGGCCACCGGGTACAACGTGGTTGCGATCCCACTCGCCGCAGGAGTTCTGGCGTGGGCCGGAATCGTTCTGGGCCCTGCTCCGGCGGCGGCCCTCATGAGCGCATCTACGGTGATCGTCGCCCTGAATGCTCAGTTCCTGAGACGACTCGAACTGAAATCCGGTTCCTGACCAACCGGAACCGTTGACGTCAGGCTTCACGAAAAAGGGGTGCCGGCTAGACCCGGGTCGGTTGCTATCTCCGACAAAATGGTCCCAAAGCAAGTACAGGTACGGATTTCCAGGTCTTTCGGCTCTAGCTCGCTGTCTTCCTGAGGCTTAATGGGTAGGTGATCTCGGGACACTCAGTCTCGGACTAGTGAGAAGGGAGGATTGAGATGGCTCAGACAGTGGAAGCTCGCAAAGTCGTATTCACACCGACGAGCCAGAAGATCGGAGGTATCGCCGGCATCGTGTTCACGCTGTTGCTGGCTCTGGATATCTTCGGTGGGTCTTGGCCGGTATACACCGACCCTATCGCGGATATTCGGGCGTTCTTCGTGGACAGCGCAACGACGGTGCTGGTTGTTAGCTGGGCCGAGGCGCTGCTGATGACGTTCGTTCTGTTGTTCTTCGGCGCTTGCCTGCGCGACACGTTGGCGTGGTCCGAGACCGTACCAACGGAGTTTCCCCGCCTGACCTTCGTCGGCGCCATCGTCTCCGCAGTGCTAGCCATAGCAGCGGCCGTCCCGACAGTCGCAGTCGCCCTTGCCGGCGCTGCCGTTGATGACGGCATTCTGCGCTTTGTGATGTATATGGACGTGGTGGCCTACGGGTTCGTGTTCGCCTTCGGTTTTGCACTCATGGCATTTGCGGCTTCGGTCGTCATCCTGCGAACGGGCGCATTGGCCAGGTGGCTTGGCTGGCTCGGTTCGGCCAGTGCGGCGGCTCTCGTGATCGGCGGCCTTTGGATCGTCAGCGGTGATGAAAGCGGGGTCCTGGCGATTGTCGGATATGTCGGTCTAGCCCTGTGGCTCGTTTGGGCTCTCGGGGTGGGCGTCGACATGGTGAGACGTTCGGCCAATACTTGAAGTCGAATCGGGCTGCAAGACAGCCCGATTCGACGCGTAAGGCCTTGCGGGGACTCGGGACGCCGTCGCGGCGCTCCGGGCTTTCGAGGGTGCAGTCCGGCAGAGTTTCCAACCGATTGCGATGATCAGGATGGAGACCACCGACGCAGGCTGCAACTAGCACATGAGAAAAAGGGCGGTTGGGGGATAATGGGCGCGTGATTGTTGATTGCGCCATCTATGAGAACGGGGTCAGACGTCCTGGTACGCAGACAATCGAGGGCGCTGCGAGCGCAGTGGGTGACGGATTCGTGTGGATCGGGCTGTTCGAACCGACGGAACCGGAGTTCGAAGCGGTACGCAAAGAATTCGATCTGCACGAGCTGGCCGTGGAAGATGCCATCAGCGCTCATCAGCGGCCGAAGCTCGAAGTGTACGACGACACCCTCTTCGTAGTCCTCAAGACGGCCCGCTACATCGACAAGACCGAAGAGGTGGACTTCGGTGAGATCAATATCTTTCTCTCCAAGCAGTTCGTTGTGGTGGTTCGCCACGGCGAAGCAAGCTCTCTCGCTGCAGTTCGGCGTCGTCTCGAACGCGACCCGGCCCTCCTCGAACTCGGGCCGGCGTCAGTGCTGTATGCCGTTATGGACCGGGTGGTGGACGGATACGCCCCGGTGGTCGATGGGCTCGGCAAAGACATCGACGAAGTCGAAGCGGAGGTGTTCTCCGCAGAATGGAAGAACCCTGCCGAGAGGATCTACCTTCTCAAGCGGGAGGTGCTCGAGTTTCAGTCAGCGGCCCGGTCGCTGCTTGACCCACTCGAAAGGCTCATGCGTGGCCATATTCCCGCTATCTCCAGCGATATAAAGGAATACTTCCGAGATATTCACGACCACGCGTTGCGTGCTTCGGCCCAGGTCGACCAGTTCCGCGATCTTTTGAACAGCATTCTCGAAGCCAACCTCACCCAGGCAGGAGTCGCACAAAACGAAGACATGCGCAAGATCTCGTCGTGGGTTGCGGTTGCAGTTGTTCCTACGTTGATCGCAGGGATCTTCGGCATGAATTTCAACCGCATGCCCGGTCTCAACAGCGATTGGGGTTTCCCGATCGTGGTGCTCATCATGACGCTGGTCGCCGCCTTCTTATACCGTGCCTTCCGAAAGAGTGGCTGGCTCTGAACTGGCGAACTCCGTGACGAGGTCGAGAAGTGTTCGCTCGATCAAATGATCCAAAATCACCTCGGGGCGATGGCGAAGTGCGGGAAACTGCCATTACGATGTGGCCACGCTCCGTGGCATCGCGCTGACACATGAGATCGGAACAACAATCAAGCCTTCAAGCTTCCCCTCGACAACTTCGCCCGGGATTGGTGTGATGCGGCCGTCAGGCAGCAGCCGCGTGGACTCATGGCTCGGTGGCGACGTGGTCTTGGTAAAAGCTCCCCGGTATGACGATGTCCGCGGAGCCCTGGCCGCTTTCGAATTCGACGACCTCCCGTTCCAACCTCGCCGCGTGTTCACAGTTAGAGACGTGCCTGCCGGGACGGTGCGGGGTCAGCACGCGGTGGTCAATCAAACCCAGCTCTTGATCGCTGCGAATGGTCGAATCGATGTGGAAGTTCGCAACTCAACAGACCGCGCCGTCATCACTCTCGATTCGCCACACCAAGGCCTGTTGATCGAACCGGGGATCTGGAGTGCGCTCACGTTCATCGGCGATGGAACCGTGCTGGTTTCTCTGGCCAGCGGCGCCTTTGAACAGGCTCGATACACGAATGAGCCCGCTGGTCAGTGACGAGCGACCCACAGGTCACGTTGTGTATTCCGACATACCAGTCGGAGACGTTCATCGAGAGGACGCTCGGACACGCCTCGGCGCAGTCGCACCGGAATCTGCGTGTCCTCGTCTCGATCGATCAAAGCACAGATGCCACCGAAGAGATCTGTCGGCGCTACGCCGCCGCTGATTCGAGGTTCGAGGTCTACGCACACGAATCGCGGATGGGCTGGGCACACAACCTCAACTTCTTGCTCGACAAGGTGGAATCGGAGTTCTTCTGTATTTACTTCCACGACGACCTCATCGATCCTCGATACCTGGAGCTGTTGCTGGCCGAGCTCATCTCTCGTCCGGATGCGGCCAGTTCTCAGGCCGATACGCTTCATGTAGATCCTCGTGGGAGACAACGTCGGAGCTCGGGCCGCGCTCAGGAGGGCTCGGATTTCGATCGAGTGGTGGCCGCTCTAGCAGATCCATTCGTGGGTTCTCCTCTTCGTGCCCTGATTCGTACGGCCTTGGCGAAACCGGATGTGCGCTTCCCCGCTGCATCGGTGCAGGGGTTCGGCGGTCATATTCCCTTCACCGCTGCTTTGCTGGCTGCCGGACCGGTGCTTCACGTTCCCGAAATTCTCTACTGGCGGCCGGACAAGCGAAAGGGAGGTCTTGTCGACGGTTGGAAGAAGACTCCGATCCGGGATCTGGTGAGTGATCATCGGATCAACGCACGAGAGATTCTCGAGACGATCGACCGATGCGAGGCGACCGAGGCAGAACGCACGGTCATGAGATTCGTTGCGGCGCTACATCTGATGTCGGTGCTCCGCCAACGAGAAACAGGAGCGGGTGAGAGGACCCTCGTAGCTGCCACGGAGATCTCGTCTGCCTTCGAGATCGACACGCCACCGGATGAGCTACGTGAAATCTCGGCGCGGCAACGACGCCTGATCCTCGCCGCTCACGTTGACCTCGTTCGCCGCGAGCTGGTTCATCACCTATCGCACCGAGCAGTCCGTGCTGCGATGGATGTCGCGAACGACATCGGTTGGATGGATGCGCTGGTCGGAGTTCCAGAACTGGGCCGCCAGTACCTGGGTGTCCTGCGCCAGCGATATCTGCCTTCGCAGATTCCTGCCGAACTACGCACGTGGGAATTGGTTGGGTGAGTCGGCGTCCGCCAGGAGACAGGAAGTGAGCAAAAGGGTCGCCGTTCTCGGCGCAGGCATCATGGGCAGCTCAACAGCGCTGTTCCTCGCACGACACGACGTTGAGGTGGTTCTCTACGACGAGTCTGATGCCGTGTTTTCGGGAGCCAGCCGTTGGAATGAGGGCAAGATCCATTTGGGTTTTCTCTACGCCGGTGATCCGTCTCTCCGCACGGCACGGCGACTCCTGCCGGGTGGCCTCAGATTCCGCCCGCTCATTGAAGAACTGCTCGATTGTCGCCTGGAGAACATCACGCCATCAGACGATGTTGTCCTTGTTCATCGCGACTCGGTGGTCGCTGTCGGCGACGTTCGCTCCTACTTTGTGGCGTTATCAGAATTGATCGACGCTCATCCAGGCAAAGGGGATTACCTCGTCGACTTGAGCGAGGCCACCATGCGCGAACTGACCGCCGACGAGGTACGGACTGTTGCCGATCCGGCTCTCGTCGCGGGTGGTTTCGCTGTTCCTGAGAGGTCGATTTCCACCAATTGGGTGGCGGATCGTTTCGTACGGGCGATCGAAGCTGAGCCAAACATCGAAGTACGAACAGGTACCCGTGTCGCTGGCGTGCGGCCACATCGTGAAGGAAACGACAGCTGGCATGTGACTACGACTGCCGGGCAAGATGGACCATATAGCGCCGTAGTGAATGCGCTATGGGAGGGCAGGCCAGCCGTGGATGCGACCCTGGGTATCCAGCAGGATGACCGATGGATGCACCGTTATCGAGTGTCTCTTTTTGTTGAAACCGCCCGGTCAGTTCAAGCTCCTTCGGCTTTGCTTTCGGTTGGTCCGTTCGGGGATATCAAGAACTACAACGATCGCGAGTTCTATCTGTCCTGGTACCCCACGGGATTGCTGGTATCGGGAACGGCGATTGATCCGCCGCCCGTTCCTGCGTTTGATGCTTCGGGTCGCCAAGCCACCATCGACGATATATTCCGAAAGCTCGGCGAATTCTTCCCCGCGGTTCAGGAAATCCAGAAGCAGGCAGCTCGTGTATCTCTCGACGGAGGATGGGTCTACGCGACGGGCGAAGGAAAGCTGAGTGAGCGATCGTCAACGCTGCACCAACGCCACCAGATCGGAATCAAGCAGAAGGGCTCGTATTACTCGGTGGACACCGGAAAGTATTCAATCGCACCGTGGTTGGCCCGGCAGGTCGCCGATTCGATCCTTGCTTTGTGACGGACAACGACCTGTGTCCAGGTCGTTGTTTGGTTTTCTTTCCCCCATTGAAGAGTGCCGATATGGTTGGTGGAGCTGGGTTTGGAATGGTCCCCTAGCGGGAGCATGCGCAGCATGCGGAGCTGGGGGAAGGTGCCGCTCCGGAGTGGAGCGGAGCG
>JBFGAX010000103.1:0-6476 GCA_041567895.1 Acidimicrobiia bacterium | reverse complement strand
GTTCTCGAGACGGTTGGAATCGCGGTCCAGGTCACCGAGGATCAACTCAACGCAGTCACGGCTCTATCGGGATCGGGCCCCGCCTACGTTTTCCTTCTCGCCGAGGCACTCCAATCTGCGGGACGGGCACTTGGACTCGAGGATCATGTGGCCACGACTCTGTCGGCGCACACCATCGCCGGGGCGGGTGCGATGCTGGTTGAAGGCATAGCCGACGCGCAGGCGTTGAGACAACAGGTCACCTCACCGGGAGGCACGACGGCCGCTGCCGTAGACGTCATGCTGGACGCGGGTTTCCTGGAGATCATCGAACAGGCGCTCGTGGCTGCAAGAGACCGGGCAGCCGAGCTGGGACAGGCTGACTGAGGCTCTATCGACTTCGATAATTGCCACCGAATAGGGTTGCAACGAAATCCCCCAGCCGGGATGTCACCGGTGCCACCTCGGGATTACCCATGCGGAAAAGAGCGGTTCGTAGACGGCGTTTGATGCGTCTTCCCCACGTTCGGATCGCAGCCCGAAATCCTGCAACAATTCCACTCCCCAGCAATAGCCCGATCAAGAGAAACAGAAGCGTCGTGCCGATTCCGAAGCCGCCGAGCACTCCAAAGAACGCGAGCAACCACACCGTGAGGGACGCCGCAACCCCGGTAGCGATGCCCGCCCTTCCCACAATCTGCGGTACAGAATCGGAAGCCTCGAGCGCAATGACGTGTTGATCACCAGCGATCTCACCGATGCGATGCTTGACCGGACCCGCCGCCACCCGGCCAAGGCGACCACTGTCGCTGTTCAGGGCCGTTCTCAACTTGGAAAGCCAGTGCGGATCCACTTCCCACTCGCCGCCGTCCTCGAATCGTCCCACGAGTCGCATGCCTTCTCGATTCGTCATCCAGTCCGCCAGCATCGCCTCGATCTGGCTGCGGCTCAAGCCTTCGACGACACTGCTTTCCACCAGGGGCTCGGGGAGAAAAAACTTGTCGAGCTTGCTTCGCTGATCCTGGGCAGGGGCACTTTGTACTTCGGCTATAGCCCGCCCGATGAATTCCGAATCGATACCGAGCTCACCGGCTATTCGCCTTACCTCATCTGCGGTGAAACTGTGCCGGGGGGTCGGCGAGGGGTCTTCCGCTTCGAGTTCGATGGCTCGCCGTATGACTTCCTCTACAGCAGCCGCATCCAGTCGATCAGCAAGGCGACCATCTCGCTCCTCGGTTCTCCTGTGGCGGGGATCTGACCGGTATTCGTGCGTCATGGGTCTAAGTATTGTCGTTTCCGAGCGATGACGACCCGCCGAAGACGCTCTTCACTTGTTTCTTGCGAATGCATCGACCGAACGAACGGTTCGCCAATACACATCTTCCATCAGGAGGTGGTCGAATTCGCCGTTGCGGCCGATCGGCACGAGGCCTTCGATGGGAAATTCTGTTGCTATCGCCTGCCTGCGAACTTCGTATGAGTTCTCGAATACCGGGTACGCGAGCCTGGTTCTCATCACCCTCGAACCGACCACCCTGGTTTTCGCGTCGGGGATCACCGCTTCCATCTGGCCGATCACCATCTCCGTGATTTCGTCATCGGGCATACTCCAGGTCTCGTCTCCGACCTCACACCCGAGGTCCGCCGTTATCACCGTCTTTCCATCCGGCGCCAACCAGGGCATGGACGTCGTCGCTTCGGTCAAGCGAAAGAATCTGAACTCTGGTTCCGGGGTCCATAACACAACGTCGGGCAGCAGCTCCCGCCCCTCCATTTTCACGTTGACGAACACCATCGGCCTGAAACGAAATTCAGCGAGATCATCGAGCGCGCCTGTCCCCTGAACCACCTTGGGCAAAACATGAATGGGTAGTGAGCTGAAAACTCCACTGACCTCGATGTCCTCACCTCCGACGCGAACCGCCACCGCACGTTCACCTTCCACGAGAATCGCCTCAACGGGCGCAGAGAGACGAATCGATTCAGCCACGTTTTCGGCCATGCGGGCCACCAATCGGCCGAGTCCGGATGTCGGGTATACGTGCCATACCGATGCCGACTCGGGCAACTCGCGACAGTATCCGATCGCAACCGCACGCTTTGACAGCCGCCCGGCGAGCCTGAGATACATCGTCTTGAGCAAAGACGTTGAGATCTTGTTCACCACAGCCGGTGCCAGTTCATCGGCGGGGGTACCGGACCATGCTTCGACGAGAGGGGCCGCTACCTGATCCGTGAGAGCTGCGCCGTACCGATTGGCGAATTCATCACGTGCTGACGTTGCAGATCTGCTACCGGGGAGGAGGTTTGTGAATCTCGACCGCAATGCCGATGCGCTGAATCGCGCGATCTTCACGAGGCCATACGGATAACTATGTGACCGACCTGCGAACCACACGGCTTCGCCATAGTGGCGGACGGTGCGACATTCGGCGCCGAGACCGAGCATGCCTGCGAGCCGGTTCGTGATGAAATGGGCCCCCACGTCGAACGAAAAGCCGTCATCGTCCTTGAAACTCCGGGCCATACCGCCCACCGATGGGCTCGCTTCGAAGACAATCACGGGATAACCGCGAGCTTTGAGCTCGGAGGCGGCGACCAACCCCGCCCACCCTGCGCCGAGAACGGCGACCGGCAAGGTATCTCGTGCCATCAGCTTCCTTTCCGCAACATCACGCGTAACAGAGCTCCCTTGCCGAACGAGGTGAACACCGAGTCGACGAGTGTGAAGAATCCAAGTGCGACAGGCTTATCGAGCCCGAATTGGCGCGTCAACATCGATGGAGCGCCCCAATCTTTGAGCAGATTGTGCACACTGTAGGTCCAGTTGACCGGGCTCATCATCGTCTTGAGTGATACCACCTCGAAGTCCGCATTCGATGCGAGACGACGCATCGAAACCTCGTCAAAAAGGTTCCAATGTCGGGGAAAGTGGTATCCACCCCAGTGTCTTCTTTTGGCAAGTGCGAAATCGGGAGAGCCCGTGTTGTCGGTCACGATCCCAACCCGACCCCCCGGTTTGAGGATCCGTCGAACCTCGCGCAACAGCTGTTCCGGCTCGGCGACGTGTTCGATGGTCATGATCAATAGAGCGAAATCGAACCTGTCGGCAGGCAGCGCCAGCTCATCGAGCATCCCGAGATGCATCGTGAGACCGTTTGAGCGGGCGGCCTCGACGGCAGCCGGATCTGGATCCACCCCTTCCAGCTTCCATGCTTGTTCAGGCAAACGGGCCAGCAGCGACAGGTGGAACCCGTCACCGGCTCCCACATCGATGATTCTGGCGTTGGACGGCAACGTTGCCGTCCAACTCCTAAGCCGCCTCGTCTCGAGCCACGCACGCACCCGGTATGCCAATCCGTAGCGCTCCGGTGTGAACTCGTGGGCGTGATAGGCGGCGCCGTATATCTTCGAAAGCTCCGTCATTGCAGGCCTTGGATCGAGGTAGACGAGCCCACACTCATCACAACGCTGGGCTATGAAGGTGTCATCGCTCGTCTCGTATTCAAAATCCTCGCCGGTCGCGATGGGCGAAGCGCGGTCGCCGGTGCCACAAACACAGCACCTGCCCACGCGTTCGAGAAGGAGCGAGCGCGGCCCATCGTCCGATGAGACGTCAGATTCTTGATTGTCCGGTCCCGACAAACCGCTCCCCGATCGCTATGCAATCCAGCGTAACGGGACGAGGCTGCCACACAACCTGGCTTTCGACCTATTTCGCGCGCCATTCTTTCCGTGCCACGACCCGGCTCGGCAAGCGTCTGCCAGCTCCATCGAAGCGCCACACTAAATGGCGTCCGGTCCCCGTTCACCGGTGCGAATGCGAACGGCCTCGTCGACCGACAGGACGACGATTTTCCCATCTCCAATTTCTCCCGTTCTGGCCGCACGTTCTATCGCCTGCACGATGGCGGGGACGGTCGATTCCTCGGCCAGAATCTCCAATCGAATCTTCGGTACGAAGTCGACCTGGTATTCAGCGCCCCGGTACACCTCCGTCTGGCCGCTTTGACGCCCGAACCCGGAAACATCGGTCACGGTCATGCCCGTGACGCCAACCGCCTTGAGCGAGTGCTTCACTTCGTCGAGTTTGAAGGGCTTCACGTACGCAATGATCATTTTCATGAGATCCTCCTAGTTGACGAGTTCTAGCGAGTAGCCGGGGGCTCCGTGTTCAAAGACGTCCAGGCCGCCGATCTCTTCCTCAGCAGACACCCGAAGCAGATTGGCTCGTTTGAGAACCCAGAACAGGATTCCGGTCGTGGCCGTCACCCATACAAATACGCCTAATGCCCCGACTGCTTGCACGAGCAGTTGATCGACACCTCCTCCATACATGAGACCAGCATCGTCGGTTGCGACGAAACCGTCGGCGTATTGGGCGAACAGACCGACGGCCAACGTCCCCCAAACCCCGCACACGCCGTGCACGGAAATGGCTCCAACCGGATCGTCTATTCCCCTCCGATCGAAGAAGAGAACCGAATACACCACGATGATCCCTGCGATCAATCCGGTGATGACGGCGGCCCCCGGCGACATCGTCGCAGTTCCGGCCGTGATACCGACCAGGCCAGCCAGAACACCGTTTCCGGCCATCGCCACATCCATCTTTTTCGTGCGCACCCAGACGACCGCCCCTGCCGCCAGGCCGCCTGCCGCTCCGGAGAGCAACGTTGTGACGCCGGCTCTCATGACGACCCCGTCGGCTGCCAATTCCGAACCGGGGTTGAAACCGAACCATCCGAACCAGAGAATGAAAACACCGACGACGGCGAAAGCCATGTTGTGACCGAGAATGGCCCTCGGACGCCCTTGTGCATCATATTTACCGATCCGTGGACCGAGGAAATATGCGCCCATGAGCGCGGCCCACCCGCCAGTCGAATGCACAATGGTTGAACCGGCGAAATCACCGAATTTCGCGTCGCCGATGGCCAGATCCGAAATCCAACCATCCCCCTGCCAAAACCAGTGCACGACAACTGGATAGATCAAAGCTGTCATCGCAACCGAAAAGAGCAGGTACCCGCTGAACTTCGTGCGCTCCGCCATGGCGCCGGATGCGATCGTTACGGCAGTTGCAGCAAACACGACCTGAAAGAAGAAGTCGGTATACAACTGGTCGTTGACGAGGTCTCCGGTGGCTCCGGACAGGAAGAACAAATCGGTTCCGATGACGTTCCCGGTGTCTGAGCCGTAGGCCAGACCGAAGCCGACGACGAAGAACGCTATGGCCCCGACCGACATGTCTGCCAGGTTCTTCGCCATGATGTTCGAGACGTTCTTGGCTCTGGTCAGACCGGCCTCCACGAGTCCGAAGCCGGCCTGCATCAAAAACACGAGGATTCCGGCGATGAAAATCCAGAGATTGTCGAGAACGACCTGAATGTCCGGAGCCTCTTGCGCAAGCGCAGGCGACGACACCAGCCCCCATATCGCGACCACGCTCAGAGCGAGCCCGGCCAATCGCCAGCCCACTCTCTTTGCCATGCGTGCTGTCATATCACTCTCCCGCGTCGGACGTTGAGCATGCCGATCGACATGGTGCTCCTTCCTGATCGAGAGGAGATTGGACGAGGATTCTTTCGCAGTGGTAAATCGACTGTGAACGACGATGTCGATTTGTTTCCGTGAGGTTTCGCGGTTCGGCGGCGATCCGTCGGATAGCAACAGACTGCGACGTATGCTGCCGATCGTGACAACCACTCGTATTCCGATGTTTCCTCTCCACACGGTGCTGTTCCCTCACATGCTCCTCCCCCTCCACATCTTCGAAGACCGGTATCGCACGATGACGCGCGAATGTCTCGAAGCGGACGGAGAATTCGGTGTCGTCCTGATAGAGCGCGGTTCTGCGATTGGCGGCGGCGATCTCCGGAAGGAGGTCGGGACGCTCGCTCGTATTCTGCAGGCCGACGAGTTGGAGGACGGACGCTGGGTCATGGTCACTGCCGGCGTGCAGCGACTCCGGGTCGTCGATTGGTTGGAAGAAGACCCGTATCCGTTGGCCGATGTGGAACTCATCGAAGATCCGGATCCGGCTCCGGAGGCAGTCGCCCTCCGCGACCAGTGCGTACAGGCGATACGTCGGATGGCAGCCATGTCTGCGGAACTCGGAGATCCCGCGCCGCCGCTGAACCTCGAGATATCCGAGAATGTCCGGGCGGCGTCGTATCAGGCATGTGCCGCAGCGGCTCCCATTGGGACGTTCGACCGTCAAAAGCTGCTCGAGATCGACAACCCTTCAACCCGTATGAAAGCTCTTCTGGCAATGCTGGAAGACCACAATGAGTTTCTGAACGCAAGGCTGGCACAGGGGTAGTCGACATCGGTGCTCCAGGCCTCTAGGTTCTGAAGCGAACCAGCAGGAAGCTTCACGACGATGAACGAAACGGCCTGGCACCGGGTTGCCGGAGTGGATGATCTACCACCCGGTCGGGTCACAACTGTCACGGTCGGAACGAGAGTTCTCGCCCTCACCCACTTCAACGGTT
>JBFGAX010000102.1:0-6563 GCA_041567895.1 Acidimicrobiia bacterium | reverse complement strand
TGAATGGCACCCCATGAATCGTTCTCTCGTCTTCCTACACCGGGCTGTCAGGCAAGGAATTCAACGCAATGTTTTGAGGGGCGCCTTGGGCATCCTCGTGCTATTGACGGCGGGATGTGCCAGCGGATCACTCGAGTATCTCAACGACCTGCGATTGTGGCCCACCTACCTGCCCGAAGGCGTCACGATCGAAGGTGAATGCCCGGACGAGCGCTATCTCACAATCAGGTCGAAGGTGGACAGTGAGGGTGGCGAGCCATTGTTGATCATTCACATGATCGACGTCGGTCAGGAGTACGACGTTTCGTCCCTGTCGAGAGGGTTCTCGGACTTCGTTCCGGACTTTCCGCCCCAGAGTGCTGAACCCACGACCGTTCGTCGCATCGATGGTTTGAGCTGGCAGCGCATACGTGAAATTTCGGATGACATGGCAACCGGGGTCGCATGGCAGGAGGGGCCGAATCTCTTCAGCGTTGAGGGGGTTGGAATGAGCCTCGATGAGGTGGAAAAGGTCGCCGAAGGGCTCGAACCATCCTTCGCACGCTGGTTCGGATGTGATTATGCGCGCATCAAGCCCGGCGACGGCTCTTAGCAGACCAGCTGTCCGGAGCCGTCGCAGAAAGGCGCCACGACCGCTGTCAGCAGCGATCCGTATACTCGGTATCAGCGCTAGCAATGGCATCTGGTCGTCAAACACCCCGGGAGGGTTCTGGTAGTCCCCGCTAAAGATCCGCTTGCTCCTTCGAACGACAGCGAAAGAGCACTCATCGAGAAGCTGTCGCAGCTTCCTCGCGATCTCATTCTTCGCGAGCTGAAAGACGATCTACAGACAGCCATCTGGATCGAGCTTGCGACCATCCCCATTTATCTCTTTGCGAATTATTCGATAAAGCGAACGGAGCGGACCGGTCAGGACGTCCGTCCCATCGACCTATACGCCAACATGGCCGGCAGCACGATCATGAGCGTCGTGGTCGAAGAGATGCTGCATCTCGCGTTGGCGTGCAACATGCTGTACGCGCTTGGCGAAGACCCACAGCTGTATCTCCACTCGCCGAGTCCATTTCCCACCCCGTTGGCGTACCACAATCCCAAAGGTCCGCCCGGTCCGGACGGAGAAGACAAGGTTCTGATTCCGTTGGCGAAATTGAGCTATGAGCAACTGTGGCACTTTCTACAAATCGAATATCCGGCCGCAGAAAATGCCCCGCCGGAAGATCGAAACTGGGACACGATCGGACAGTTCTATTCCTATATCCGGTGCCTGATCAAATCGCCCCAGATCAGGGATTCGGATTTCCAGGTGCGGGGAGCCGATGCCCGTGAATTCCAGATTCAGCCCTACAACTACTCACCAAACAGTATCGACACGGCCTATCCGAAAACTGCGTTTGATCCGTGGGGTTTGCCGAACGACACTTCGTCAACGACCGAGCACGATCGTGGCGGGCCGATTCCTGCAAGTAAGGCGGCAGTGTTCTCAAACGCCCCGGACGGGCATCAGGAAAGCATGCCGCTGCTGACCATCGGATCGCGGGTAGATGCATTGAGGGCGATCGAAACGATCTGCGATCAGGGTGAGGGTTTTGCACATGAGCGGTTCGACGACGATTCCGAAGCCGAGGAATCGCATTACTACAAGTTCCTCACGTTGCAAGCTCAGCTAGAGGAGTACACGCGCCACACCGAGCACCTGCCGCCGCTTCCTGAGCCTCCCGATCCGATAACACCCACAATCACCGAACGCGATCTCGAACAGGTTGTGGCGAATTTCCCGGACAACCCGACCGCAATCGATTACCTGAGCACGTACGAGGACGATCCCGCCGGACGCGTCAATTACCGCCCGTTGGCAGATTTCTGTAGCGGGGTATATCAATACATGCTCATCCTCACCGAATCGATATTCAAAGTCCGCAACACTGGAGCCGACGCTGCGAGCGGCCAAAAATTGTTTTTCAATCAAGCAATGCATCGAACCATGCTCTGGGTGCTCGATGGCCTCGCGACGACCATGAGGGGCTACGAGTTGGGAGACGGCCATGTTCTGGCTCCGACCTTCGAGAACGTTGACCTGGGTTCCCGGTCTGCCGCCTATGCCAACTTGATGGCTCTGGCCGGTGCACTCGAGGAACAGCCCTACGCCGACAACATCAGGTATTACGTCGACCTGCTCAAGGATGTACCTGATGTGAGCGATCTCTGGGGAAATGCAGACGCGAGTGTGGCGCAAGACGAGATCGCGCAAGACCACGGGGACAGCGCCTCGAGGGACGAACCCACGCCTGGCGAACCAACTCCTCAGCCATATCCGTATAGCGACGTTCCCCGCTGGCCCGAAAAGGTAGGCACCCAGCCACCCGGCCACCCTCTTCACGCTTGTCTGGGTCTGAACAGCTGTAAAGGAGCCGATCGCTACGGCCTGGAGGGCCATGAAGACCCTCTTCGGCCAGGCGTGTTCACCATCAACGACTGTGCCGGACAGGGGTATTGCTCCACCACGTCGGATCACAATTGTCACGTTCTCAACGACTGTCGAAACCAGGGCGGCTGTGGGCTATACGGCACCGGTGATGAGATGAACAGGCCGGCGCGGAACGAGTGCCGGGGTATGGGCTCCTGCGCAACTCCTATCAACGCCGAACGGTTCAGCACGAACGGCCCCAACCAGGGAAAGAGCGTCTGGGTTCGAGCGCGTCAGGTATTCGAAGAGGCCTGGCCCGAAACCTGGCAATCAGTCAAGGGCGCTCCCGAACACCTCGGACCGGCTCCCGCTCCGTTCACCGATACCGGACCTCCGTACCTCTGGATCTCGGATGGAAACACAGCGAGGGACCACATGGTGGCATGCGGGTCGAGCGGCTTGAGTGGCGCCGGCGGATGCTCGTGAACGGTCAACGTTGACACTCAGCACCGGGTCGATCGCAGCCGAAGTTGCTGCGCTGCCGCGCCTGGGTCTCGGCCTGGGGCTGCGGGGGACCCATTTCGACCACATTCTCACCGAAAAACCAGACGTCGAATGGTTTGAGGCCATTTCGGAGAACTTCATGGATTCCGGAGGTCGGCCCAGGTACGTTTTGGACCAGGTGGCGGAGCAGTATCCCGTCGTCCTGCACGGTGTCTCGCTCTCAATCGGCAGCACCGATCCGTTGAATCGCGAATACCTTGCAAAGCTCAAGGCGCTGGCAGATGCAGTCAATCCGGCGTGGGTCAGCGACCACCTTTGCTGGACCGGGGTGCTCGGGACCAACTCTCATGATCTACTCCCGATCCCACTCACGGACGGAACACTCCGACACGTCGCCGAACGGGTGAGACGCGTCCAGGAGTTTCTCGAGCGACCGTTGATACTCGAAAACCCCAGCACGTACGTCACCTTCATAGAGTCGACCATTGACGAACCCGACTTCCTCCGCGCGCTTTCAGACGCAACCGGCTGCGGACTGCTGCTGGACGTGAACAACGTCTACGTCAGTTGCTTCAATGCCGACCTGGATCCCGCCGCATACATCGAATCCTTTCCGTGCGATCGAGTGGTTCAGATGCACCTGGCGGGTCACGAACACCAGGGCACACACATCATCGATACGCACGATCGTCCGGTAGTTCCTGAGGTATGGGAGCTGTACCGGCTCGCGTGGCAGCGCACCGACCAGGCTTCCACGCTTCTGGAGTGGGACGGGCACATTCCTTCGTTCGAGGAATGTCACGCCGAGTTGTTGAAAGCAAGGCGATACATGGACGGCCGGTTCAATTGGCCGGGCCAGTCGCAGGCTTTATCAGAGCCAGCACATGAATCTCTTTCGACGCCGGTGGATTTCCTGGTGCCGAATGTGATGGAACACGCGATCTCCGAATGACCTCCAGAGAACAGACCGTCGATCTGGTTGAGCTGCAGACGTGGATGCAGTCGGCACTGATCGGTCCGCAACCCACCACCGCTGACCAAGCCGATCGGATCCTCGCGCCCTCGGCTCGCCTGAGTGGATCGCAACGCTTGGCGATCTACCAACGGGCCTATTCATCCCGGTTGCTCAAATGTATGGCCGACCAGTTCCCCGCCTTGAATCACGCACTCGGCGAGAGTCTTTTCGCCGACTTTGCGAGGGAGTTTCTGGTTGCGTACCCGTCCGAGAGCTACACGCTGTACGAGCTCGGCAGACGCTTTCCCGGGTTTCTAGAAGAGCGCCGACCTGACCGCGACGCGTCCGAAGGGAGCCGGGAACCCTGGATTGACTTCATGATCGACCTCGCAAGATTCGAGCGCCAACTCTTCGTGCTTTTCGACGCTCCAGGTCACGAAGGCAAGGCGTTCGCAACGAACGAAACACCCGATGAACACATGGTGCTGCAGCCATGCTTTGCTCTCGGGAGCTACCGGTTTCCTGTTGCCGCCTACTACCACGATGTGAGAACCGGCAAGAATCCGACTTATCCATCCGCTGAACATTCGCAGGTTGCGCTGGTCAGAAAGAACTATTCGACCCACACCTATCGGGTGACGGGCTTCCAACACGCAATGCTCCAAATTCTCGAGGGGGGATTGAACGCCGCAGGTGCGTTGCGAGTGTTCGCCAACGATATCGATGTGTCCGAGCATGAGATCCAGAAGTTCTGGTTGGGAACTCGCAGCAGCTGGATTGCTGCAGGATTCTTCATTCCATCCGGTTGATGGGCCGGGCCACGGCCTGGTAGTGAGCCGAGGTTGCATCCCAGCGCTTCAACACCCGTCGCGCGGCGTCCGGAACATAGGCCACCTCATAGTCCTCGCCCTGGAAGTCGATCACGTCTTCAAGTGTGTCGAACGTCATGATGGTGAGGAATTCGACCTCGTCGCCAAGGTCGCGCCTCAGTAGTTCAACCCCACGAAAACCGGGAATTTCCATGGCCTCGATACCAGGAAACACGTCATTGTGGAGAAGCGCTTGGTAGGCGTCAGCCTGATCCGGATCTGTCCAGCCATGCCAGATTCGCCGTATGGACATGTCCTTCTCCCTCTGTGTCTTGTTGGGGCGCCTTCCCAGCGTAATTTTTCTCGAGGCTATCCGATCGGTACCCGGGGAAGGTCCCTGAGACGTGAGCGCCCACCGTGAAGGGTCCTAAGGCCCTAGGGCGCGAGAGCTGGATTTCCGAACATCTGTAGAACCTTCCAAGGAGATCACCGGTTATGCAGGACAACGTTGAATCACGCTCGCCCATGTTTGCGTTCGGGATGGCGGCGGCCGGCGTCGCGATGGTGTTGGCATCGGCGGCGCTGGTGCTGACGTTGACAGGCGCTGGAGGCGGTGGAGCAGCCGTCGCGGCGACCGATGCCTCGGGACCCGAGCGTGGCACGACCCGGGTTGAGGTCGCGCTCAACGAATGGGGGATTGACATGCCCCGGGAGGTTCCGCCAGGGAAGCTCGTATTCGAGATCGCCAACAACGGCAGCATCGAACACGATTTCGCTTTCGAAGGCCTCGATGGGCGATCGCCTCGCATCCGGGCCGGCGAAACGTTCACACTCACCGTTGACGACGTTGAACCCGGTACCTACGAGATCACCTGCACTGTCGAGGGACATCGAGATTCGGGCATGCACACGACGCTCGTCGTGCTCAATGATGATGGTTCGACTCCGTCGTCCCATGGTGGCCACGGTGGTGACGAAACGGATTGGGAAGCTCTGGATACGGCGATGGTCGAATCGATCATGGCCTATCCGGCCGCCACCGAGGGTATAGGCAACACAATCCTGGAGCCGGTGGTGCTGGAAGACGGAACCAAGGAGTTCGAACTCACCACCAAGATCGTCGAGTGGGAGGTCGAGCCCGGCAAACTGGTCGAAGCCTGGACGTACAACGGCATCGTGCCCGGTCCTCAAATTCGTGTCGACCTCGGAGACAAGCTTCGGATCGTTGTGCACAATGAACTCCCGATGGGGACGGACATCCATTGGCATGGAGTCTCCACCCCCAACAACATGGACGGGGTGGCACCGCTGACACAGCCCCTCATCAAGTCCGGCGAGACATTCGTATACGAATTCGAGGCTGAAGAGCCGGCTGTCGGAATGTATCACGCCCACCACCACGCTCAGATGCAGGTCGTGAACGGAATGTTCGCCGCGTTCATCATCGATGAGGTGCCGTTGCCCCTGGGTAGCACTATCTCTGGCATCGAGATTCCGGCGGACCTCGAGCTGGCGGCGGAGATGCCCATGGTTCTGAACGACGCAGGCAACATCGGATTCTCATTGAACGGCAAGTCGTTTCCGGCCACGGAACCGCTGGTGGTTGATGAGGGCGATTGGTTCGTCGTGCACTACTACAACGAAGGCCTCACCGATCATCCGATGCACCTCCATCAGTTCGAACAATTGGTGTATGCCAAAGATGGCATTCCTCTGGACCAACCGTATTTCGCCGACACGATCAATATCGCACCGGGCGAGCGATACTCCGTACTCGTCCAGGCGGACCGGGCCGGGGTCTGGGTGTGGCATTGCCACATCTTGACCCACGTCGAACGGGAAGAGGGCATGTTCGGGATGGTTACCGCAGTCATCGTGAACGAGGTGTAGG
>JBFGAX010000101.1:0-6763 GCA_041567895.1 Acidimicrobiia bacterium | reverse complement strand
TTCAATGCCGGCGAGCCGATCGCCTTGATACCACGGGGTCGTCCGACGAGTGCGTCGACAACCGCTCCCACCACCCCCATCACCGCCTCGCTCTCCGTCGTGGTGATGGCAGGAGTACCGCTGCATGACGTCGGAGGCGGGTTTCGAGGAGCACAGCTAGCCCGGCAGTTCGCGAAGAGCGGAGCTCACGTCACCTACGTGTACGAGTACGACAGCGGCGAATCGGTGGACCTCGGCATTCGAATCATGCATCCGAACATCGAGGAGCTGCGGACGGATTGGTTTGATCCCGGTCACTTTGCCGCACGCGTCCGGAGTCGAGACCGCCTCGTCATCGTGGAGTTCCCTCACATCGATATCGTCGAGTCGGCGACCGCACTCACCGAGCACGGCTATCAATTGGTCTACGACGTCATCGACGATTGGTCAGATCGCTCGCTTGGCGGCATGTGGTGGGCTCATGAATATGAGAACGCCCTGCTGGAAGCAGCCGGAATCGTCACGGTTTCGGCACCAGCCCTGGCCGAGAGAGTCCGCTCCATGGCCCCCCGCCACGTACCCGTCCTGGTTCCCAACGCAGTGAACCCCGACGTTTTCGGCGACGAAGTCCCCGGCCCCGCGGAGGACATCCCCTACGGGGAAGGACCGCTGTTCAGTTATCACGGCTCGCTCTATGGAGACTGGTTGGATTGGGACGGCCTCCGGGATGTTGCGCTGGCCTTTCCCGAAGCTCGCTTGATCATGATCGGAGACGAACGAAAACACCCGACGATGCCCGACAATGTGCACTTCATGGGCCTGCGAGGACAGGATGAACTTCCCCGCTATCTGGCTGCCGCCGACGTCAGCCTGATTCCCTTCAAAATCAACGCCACGACACATGCAGTCAGTCCGCTCAAGGCTTTCGAAGCCATGGCGATGGGTGTAGCCATCGCAGCGCCCCCTCTCGACTCCCTGAAGGGACTCGATGGGGTCTATACCGACACCAACCTGGTGTCCGCCGTTGAAAAGGCCATGGCAGGAACGCCTCCGGATGCCGTTCGAGCAAGAAAAGAACACGACTGGCTCTCCCGGATGAATGTCATCATGGACGCAGCAGGGCTGGCGCCGCTCACGGGGTCATCGAAGCCGGCTGTCGTTGCCAGACGGATTCCCGTTGCATATGCCGATGGTGAACGGCTGGTCGGTTTCAGTTCTCTCCATAAGGAAGGTCGCCGAACACGCCGGTGAGCAAGATCAAGTCTTCGTCGGCAGGACCGGCTTCGAGGATGTGGTCGGCAAATCCCTGCGAATTGTCGAGCCGGAAATACCATCGACCTTCAGATTTGCGATGAACGGCCAGCGTGTCGGTTCCGTTGCCGTTCCAGTCGCCGGCCACGATGCGATCGCCGGGATCGCCGAAGTAGTAGGCCTTGTCCGCCGCCCCCGAGGTCTGCTCGTACCTGAAGTACACGAAGCCGTCGCCTGGACGGTAGAGGCCGACCTCGTCACGTCCGTCACCGTTGAAATCTCCGGCAAAGGGAACGTCTCCCGGGGTGCCAAAGAAGTAATCAACGTCTGCGAGCTGGGTACGGAGCGTATTGGAGAGGTAGACCTTTCCCTGACTCGGCCGGTAAATAGCAAGTGAATCGCACCCGTCGCCATCCCAGTCGCCTGCTAGCGGTATATCGCCACCGAGCCCAAAGTAGAACTCGGTAGATGCCACCGTGGTTTCGTTGGCATTCGCCACATACGCGAAACCGTTGCCCGGCCTGAACATGCCCGGCGTGTCGATCCCGTCACAATCCCAGTCGCCGACAACACCGATGTCGCCGGGATTTCCAAAGTAGAAGTTTGTGTAATCGCCGCCGTCCCAGGCGAGATTCTTGCGCAGCCACAGCTCACTGTCGCCGAAGATGAAGCCGACCTGGTCGCACGGCGAAGGCCCAATGCATTCGGGTCCGGCGTCCCACGGCGACTGATCCTCGTATTTGAACCACGACGTGATGTCCTCGGTCTGACCTCTTGTACCGCCCAGCAGCACGGATACCTGACCGTCCTCGATTGCATAGAGATCCGGTCTTCCGTCGCCGTCGTAGTCGCCAATCAGCACGGCTTCGCGGGGCGGTGCCGTTCCCTTTTCAGAAGCGCGAACGGTGTACCCGGGTCCGAGGAGAACATCGACCGTATCGCCAATCAGATACAGGTCAGGCACGCCATCGACGTTGTAATCGTCGAGAAGTACGTCGCCGGTGACGGGACCTATGTCTGCCGAAAAGATCGACGTTCCCAACCCCACTCCGCTCCTCACGGTGAGAGCACCGCTATCAGAGAGAAGGAACAAATCATTCGCCCCATCGCGGTCGTAGTCGCCCATGAGAAGATGGTCGGCGGGTGGCAAGAGAAAACGTCCAACGACCTCGTCGAATCGCCGGGTTTGTTCGACGCGAGGATCACGCCACGTCGTATCTGCGTAGACGGTTGCAAGCCTTGTCTCGCGATCGATGACCCAAAGATCTGCCCGGTTGTCGTTGTCGTAGTCGCCCATCCACAGATCTGAGGTCGCTGGACCACCCTGGACCGGAACCATCTCTCTGATACCGGTCACACCGAAGTCCCACTGGGCAGGCAAGACCTCGATCCGGACCATTCCGTCTGCCTGCCAGGTATACCCGTACAACTCGGGCGTCCCATCGCGGGACCGATCGAAGAGCCCGAGCGAGTATTGACTGTCGGTGTCAAAATCGAAGGGAGCGGCGTCAAGACCGATCTGGCTGAAGTCGCCCTCTGCCGTTACGGGAGCGTAAGGAGCCGGTACGGTTCCGTAATCTGGCGTGGCCAGGGGCCCCATCCAGGAATAGTGCATCGCATCCTTCAGATTGACCCAGAGTCCGCCCCAGCAAAATCCGGCGTCCATGTACGCCTGGACATACCAATCGGGCATGTCGGTCACCAGTTCGGCTTCGGGGTCGTTGAGAAATGGATTGAGGTGGGGGTTGAGGTCAACGGCGGTTCCAAAGGCGTGGAACGACACACCGTTTCTTCCGCCTGCAACCGACCGCCAGCTCCATGAAGACCAGCGGGTCACCTCATATCTACGACCGCTTGCCATCTCGCGCTCCAGATTGGCGGTCGCCAACTGCAGGGCGGGGAGTATCCGTTCGTGTACCAGGGTCGTCTTACCGCCGCTCATCGGAATCACCCACGACACCATCGAACCGGAGACCTGGAGGTATGAACGTCCGAACATGTCCGCAAACGGTCCATGCATGATGAAGCTGGTGGGCAGGCGTCCCGAAGTGTTCGCACGTGGCGGTCGGTAGCCGACCACTCCGCAACCCTGGGATTCGTTGAAGTTCTGGGCGTCGGCGTCTGGCACGGCGACCGTCCCGGCGACGAGCGCGACCACGAACAGTGCCAGCGTCACCGTACGCGTGCGGACACGACGACGAATGGAATCGAAAAGGGAATACAAGCCAGAGAACCTCAACCGCGGGCAACCTCGGGCGAGACTAGCCCTCGCACGACCGGTATCCGAGGCCTGAGTTATTGGGCTCCAAAGCCAGACAGTACCGTCCAGACGCTCTTGCCGAGGATCTGGAGATCCAGCCAGGGCGATACGTGTTTGACGTAATAGAGGTCATAAGAGAGTTTCTCGATGGTTGCTACCTCATCATCGGCGTAGCCAAAGCTGACCTGAGCCCAACCTGTCACACCCGGGCGCACCCGATGACGGTTGGTGTAAAAGGGAATCCGCTCGGCGTAGTCGTCGACGAAGATCCGCTGCTCGGGGCGCGGGCCCACGAGGCTGAGGTCTCCTTTGAGAACGTTCCACAGTTGCGGAAGCTCATCCACCCGATACTTTCGCATGATCTGGCCCATCCGTGTCAATCGCTCGTCACCCACAGTTGTCTGCCGGGGTCCGTCGACCTCGGCGTTGACCACCATCGAGCGGAACTTGTACAGCGTGAACGACTTGCCATACCTACCGACCCGCTCCTGGCGAAAAATGGCCGGACCGGGCGAATCGAGGCGAACGAGAAGTGCGAGGAGGAGCGACATGGGAACCCAAACGACGCTGGTCAGGGCAACGAGCACGAGTTCGATCGGCCGCTTGAACTGCTCGTAGATTCCCGTTTGCTGCCAAGGGGTTGTCAGCTCCCACCCTTCCATGAGATGCACGATCGGAATCCGTCCTGTGTGCTCTTCGTATACGTCAATGAAACTTTCCACCGGACGTCCGGCACGGTTGAAAGCTGATACGAATTGTGCGGTTTCCTCGGACAGCACAGACCGTTGATCGACTGCGACCACCGTCCCCTCGGGATATCGTCCGGGCACGTCATATCCACCGGGGTCGAGAACATCCAGGATTTCAGTATGAGGCGCGTTGTAGAGGTCCTCGGCGAGATCTTTTTCGGCGGTCACCAGAACAAGTGGCTGTGACCATGGACGCCACCGCTTGACCCAGCGGTGGGCAATAGCCAATCCGAACCAGAGCGCAGCCACGGAACCGAGAAACGGTCGAGAGAAATAGGCCCTCGTACCGAGGATCGTTGCTGCAGTAGTAGCGAGCGCAAAGCCGACTACCCATACGGCCCGGCCATAGGTCGGACGGGGGGCAGCTCGGGCATGGGACCGCGCCGAAATATATGTGCCTACTACCCCGCCTACGAAGAGCGCGGCAAGGGACGGCCATATGCCGGGCACTGCCTGCCATGGCAGCGGCTTTTGAAATACGAGCATCGAGGCGACCACCACCCCTACCACCAGGGAAACGAAGTCTGACACCGCGATGTTGATGAGAAATCGACGACGCATTGCGGCAAGGCTAGTGAGTCTGGCCGGCGACGGACCGACCTACGTTGCGCACTCCCTAGTCGTCGAAACTCTCGACGAGAGTGACGAGCGTCCGCACCCCGAAGCCCGACCCACCTTTCACCTGATAGTGCTCGTCCTCATCCCAGCGGGCCGGTCCCGCAATGTCGAGATGCGTCCACGGGACATCACCCACGAACTCCTTGAGGAAGAACGCAGCGTTGATGGCTCCGCCCCAGCGAGAGCCGGTGTTCTTGATGTCGGCAATGTCGGAGTCGATGTTCTTTCGGTAGTAATCCGGCATCGGCATGTGCCAGACGGCTTCGCCGGCACGTTCCGCTGCTTTTTTCACGCGTTCTATGGCATCGGCGTCGTTTCCGAACAAGCCGGCGATCTTGCCCCCCAGTGCCACCTTGCAAGCGCCCGTGAGCGTCGCCTGATCGACGATGATGTCTGGCTTGGATTCAGCTGCCAACGCCAGCGCGTCTGCGAGAACAAGACGACCCTCGGCGTCTGTGTTGAGCACCTCCATCGTCGTGCCATTGCGCGCCGTGAGAACGTCGCCCGGCCGGGTTGCGTTTCCTCCTGGCATGTTCTCGGTCAACGGGCATACCGCGATCACGCGAACCTGTGGATTGAGCTTGGCGATGGCGCCCATGGCCGCAATGACATTGGCCGCCCCTGACATATCGGTCTTCATCGTTTCCATACCCGAAGGAGGCTTCAGAGAGAGACCTCCGGAATCGAAAACGATGCCTTTACCGACCAGGGCGACGGTGGCCTTTGGCGACTTTGGTTCGTGACGCAACACCAGCATTCTGGCGGGCCTGTGGCTGCCGGCCGCCACTCCCATGAGGCCGCCGAATCGCTCGTCCTTGAATTCCTTGTCGGTGTACACCCGGGTCTTCAGCCCCAGGCTCCTCGCCATCTTCACAGCTTGATTGGCGATGACAGCCGGAGGCTTGGCACCCGATGGTTCATTTTGAAGATCGCGTGCTTGATTGACTGCTTCAGCCAGAATGATCGAGCGTTTGGCTTCGGTCGATGCAGCCCGGCCACCGTCGCCTGCGAACTTGAGCGACCGGCTTGCCGACTTGCCCTTCTTGGCTTTGTACTTGTCAAACCGGTATTGGCCGAGGAGAAAACCCTCGGCGAAAGGAGCGGCACCGTTCTTGACGCCATGGAAGGTGGTGACGACGACATCGCGTCCGGCACCGGCTCGTCCGGCGAGTCCCCCCGCCTGCCGAATGACCTCGGTGTCGGGTTTGTCGCCAAGACCGACCAGCAATACTCGCTCGAGGTTCGAGTCTTCGGGAGCGGCGAGCTCGACGGTGGATCCAGCTTCTCCCGTGAATTCGTCACGTTTCATCGCGCGATCGATCGATTTACGAAGCGGTGCGGACAGCTTCTCTCCACCGAGAACCAGCTTGCCGCCCGACCGTACCGGAATCACCGCGATGTCTGCCCTGGTTGATTCCAAACTCTTGCTCGATCCAACCGACGTCATGCCTACCTCTCCTTGAATTCGGCGAGTGTACGGCGGCTAGAACATAAAACCGCCGATGTTGGAGACATCTGCTCGACCGGCGACGACGGCGCCAACTGCCGTCAGCGTCGCCAGGTAGCTCAACCCCGTCGCAGCCATCACACCCGTATAGCTCGGTTCCTTCAGCGAAAACCAGACGCCAACGAGAAGCAGGACCGTCGTCGTTGCGAGCGAAATAAATGCGATCCCGCTCACCGACGAGAGATCGGCGCCGTGCAGGATCAACGCGATGGCGTCGAGAGCAGCAGCCGAGCCGCCAACTGCGGCAAGCCTATGGAGCGACCACCTCGGCAGACGGGGATCTATCAGGAACCAGTGCCCCAACATCATCTCAGACGTGATGCCGCCCAACGACGCAGCCCCCAGGAGCGAGAGCACGATCGGACCGTTCGTTGCGATCGAGCCGAGGTGGGCGACCCC
>JBFGAX010000100.1:0-6790 GCA_041567895.1 Acidimicrobiia bacterium | reverse complement strand
TCGGTGAGGGATCAACCTCAATTCAACTGGTCCATCGCTATCTGGCTGATACCAATTAGCCGTCCGAACCAACGGTGGATAACGGCTGACGGCAGCGGTCCGCCCATGTGGGGGCGCGCCGGCAAATCGTCCATGTGGGCCCCCACTCACCGGAGTTGCGCGCCACTCGTCATTAAAGGTCGCGAATTTCTGGCTTATCCGGGATCGCCTGGGTATGTTGATTGCATGCTTGAGGACCTAACGCCCGACGAGGTGGCATCTCACTCGTTTGAGATCGCCAAGCGCGGCTATGACCGCGATTCGGTACATGCATTCTTGAAAGAGATTGCTGCAGAACTAGAACGGCTTCGCACCGAGCCCCGCCATGGGCCAGGTAGCGGCTCTTACAGCGAGGACATCCGGCGCGAGCTCGAAACTGTGTCGACAGATATCGAAGGCATCGTGTCCTCGGCCCGGGAAGCCGCCGAAGGGCTGAGAACCAGAGCGGCAGCCGAAGCCAGCAAGTGGCGTGATGAAGCAGATGCCGATGCCCGGAAATGGCGCAAGGAGGCCGAAGAGGAAGCACGGTCGCTTCGTGAGTCTGCAGATTCCTATAGCGAGCGTACGATCGCCGACGCCGATGACTACGTCAGGCGCCAGAAAGAAGACATCGAAGCGCAGGCTTCCCGCAAACGAGCCGAGGCCGATACGTACTCAAAGCAGACGCGTGATGCAGCTGATCTGGCATCAGCCCAGACTCGAGAGGCCGCCGAAACCGATGCCGCCGAATGGCGCACGGCCGCCCAGATCGATGCAAACAGAACCCGCGAGGAAGCCGACGCATATCTGGCGGAGACGCGTATGGATGCCGATACGTTCGCCGAACACGTCCGGTCCCAGGCCGATTCGTATGACGGTCGAGTGCGGGCCGAAGCCGATCAATACGATGCCGACGTTCGTCGCGAAGCCGATCTATATGCCGCGCGGATACGCGAAGAGGCGGACGAATACGCCGACAATGCTCGAACCGAAGCCGAGGTCATTGCCGAGAACACGAGATCCGAAGCCGATGAATACGATGCCGACGTTCGCCGCGAAGCCGATCTGTATGCCGCCCGAATACGCGACGAGGCGGACCAATACGCCCACCATGCTCGAACCGAAGCCGAGGTCATTGCCGAGAACACGAAATCCGAAGCCGACACGTACGCTCGCCAGACGGGAACTTCGGCAGACGAGTACGCAAAGCGAACCCAAAAAGAAGCAGACGCATATGGTGAGAAGGTTCGTTCTGAGGCTGAGCGTGCGGCGGAGCAGACCCGGGCTCAAGCCGACACGTACGACACCGAAGTTCGGGCAGTTGCCGACACGTACAGCCTCGAGACGCGGGCCGAAGCCGATGCCTACGGGTCGCACACGCGCGCCGAGGCGGATGCCTATCGAGATAAAACCCGTGCCGAAGCCGAAAAGCACGTGCACGAAGTCGTTTCCGAGGTCGAGCGCACGGCCACAGCTCGTCGAGAGGCGTTCAACCGTCAGCTTCAAGCCGACGAGCTCCAGGCCAAAGCTACGGCGGAAGGTCTGCGTCGCGGCTTGTGGGACGAAGGAGTGTCAACGCTGGCTGCGATCCATGCCGAGGGAGTGGCTGCCCGGGCCAGGAACCAGGAGGATGCGCTCAGGATTCTCGCCGAGGCCGAGCGTGAGGCTCACCGGTTGGTTTCCCAGGCGAAACGATCATCCGAAGAAGAACGTCGCATGGCTCGCTCCGAATCTGAGCGGCTCATATCCGAGGCTCAGTCCCGACATGACGAGATTCTGGCCGCCGCCCAGCGCGAGGCGGAGCTGGCACAGGAGAGGGCACGGGCCCTGGAGCGGCGCCGCATCGAATTGATGGGTCAATTGGAGAACGCTCAGGCTGTGATGGGTCGTCTCGAAAGTGAGCTCGATCTCAAGGATCAGCCGATCGCTCCACCTGTGGTTTCAACGCCGAGCTTCGTTGACGATCGAGTGGACGCAGACGAGCTCGCAGCCGAAGTAGCCGGACTCCGGTTGAGTCAAGATGTCGAGATCCTCAGCGCAGACGCTGATCCCGATAGTGGTGGAGACGCCGATGTGGCAGACGCGACGCGAGCGATACGCTCCGATCTTCCACGAGCCAACGGCAATAAGGCTCCCAAAAGGGGAAAGGCAGCTGAAGCCGACAACGGGCCAAAGCCGTCGACACCAGGCGGCAAAGACGAAGCGTTTTCGGTGATTCGTAGCGGTTCCGTTTCCGGGGCTGTCTCCGGCACAACGGCCGCCAGCGATGGATCGTCGCTCGCTCGGATCCAGCGCCGGGCCGTCGACGCCGTGCAGGCCAGACTCAAGCAGCTGCAGACCGGTGCCCTCGAAGAAGTACGGGTCGATGCAAAGACGTGGCTGCCGGACTTGAACAGCTGGCGCAGCTCGCTGGATCCGTTGCTCGAAAAGGCTGCAAAGGACGCCTATCGCCAGGGATGCGACGAGGCCGGCAATGCTCCATCCGGGACGCCCGCGATTCTCGAGATCGAGGAATTTGCCGAAGATCTCGCCCAGGCCGTGTCCGACGTTGTGGCCGAGGCCAGGATCAAGGGCGAAGGTTCCCGCCAACAATCGGCAGGCGTGTCTCGCGTGTTCCGTGATTGGCGCACCGATGAAGTCGAAAACCGGATCGGTGTCATCACCCGTTCCGCCTATGCGAGTGGTCGGGGAGCCAACCAGGTCGTCTGACATGACGACAATCCGCCGTTCGTTCTCCATCGGGTTCTCGGCCGTTCCGAGTTCAACCGTCATCGATGGTGAAACTCAATCGACGTTGAGGGTGGCGTATTCACCATCGACGGGATCGCGGTCACGGCGACCGACATTGCCCCGTCGAGTGGGGTCATTCAGGTGTTCGACGGCGTTTTGCTTCTGGAGATTTTCCGAACAAGGCAGATGATGAACGTCCCCTCAACGGAGGGGGCCTTCGTCGTTGCGGGACACGCTATCGATGGCTTATCTCGACACCTCCATAGAATCCGGGACGTGATTCACCGCGATCCCGACGATCAAGGCCCCGCCGTACCGATTCGTCCTGCGCGTCGTCGGATTTGGACGCGAGTTCTGGTTGTCGTCCTGGTTGTTGCAGCGATGACCTTGCGCGGTGCCGCCGTGCTCTGGACAGACTTTCTCTGGTTCTCATCGGTCGATCGTTCCTCCGTGTGGCGGACGATCTTGTTGAATCGAATAGGTCTGGTGATTGTCGCCGGGATCCTGGCTGTGGCGTTCATCGCCATCAACCTCTTCCTGGCCGAACGATTGTCTCCGCGGTTGACGGTCGCGTCGGTCGAAGGTGCCCGCGACGAGATGGTCGAGCGATTCCAGATGATGGCGGAGGCGTACGCGACGCGCATCTATGTCGGCGTTGCTTTGTTCTTTGGTCTGCTGATGGGGCTTGGCGCTTCAGGTCTCTGGCAGGATTTCTTGCTGTTTCAGAATTCCCAATCCTTTGGCGTGCCGGACCCGGTGTTTGCCAATGACATCGGCTTTTACGTTTTTCGGCTTCCGTTCTGGCGTGATCTGTTTCAGTTCGGATTCCAGCTCGTAGTCTGGACAACGTTTCTCACCGCTGCCCTCCATTACCTCAATGGCGGAATCGTCGTCCAGCAGGATGTCCGTCGTATCAGCAGTGGCGTCAAGGTGCACTTGTCCGTCCTGCTGGCGATTGTGGCCTTGATCAAGGCATGGGGTTACCGCCTCGATCAGTACGACCTGCTCTTCTCGAATCGCGGTGCCGTCCTTGGTGCCACCTATACCGACGTAAACGCTCAATTGCCCGCGCTTCGTTTGATGGTCTGGGTTGCAATCATCGTCGGGATCTTGCTGCTGATCAACATCCGGATCAAAGGCTGGTCACTGCCGGCCGTGGCCGGCGGTCTCTGGCTGGCGGCGTCCGTCCTCGTAGCGACGCTCTATCCGACTCTCATCCAGCGCTTCTCCGTCGAGCCAAAAGAGCTATCCCAGGAAGCTGAGTTCATCGAGCGCCACATCACCGCGACTCGCGACGCCTACGGACTCTCGGATGTAACCGCACGCGGGTTTGCAGCGTCGCCCGATCTCGACGACGAAGACATTGCAAACAACTCTCTGACCGTCGACAACCTCCGTCTCTGGGACCCCGGGGTACTGAAAGAGGCTTACGTTCAGCTGCAGGAGCTGAGAACGTACTACCAGGTCGACGACGTCGACACCGATCGCTACGTCATCGACGGCAAGTTGACCCAGGTAATGCTGTCAGCCCGTGAGCTGGCGCCGGCCCTGGATCCGGCCGAGAGCAACTGGACCAACGACCACCTGATCTTCACCCATGGGTTTGGAGTGGTTGCATCTCCGGCGAACGACGTCAGCGTCGAGGGCCAACCGCAGTTTCTCGTGGGGGACATCCCCCTCAACGTGACTGCAGAGGAATTGGCGCTCACCCAGGAACGGATCTATTTCGGCGAGGTGGCGGCAGAGGGGTCGTTCGTGATCGTCGGCACCAAGGAACGCGAGGTCGATTCACTCACGGCCGATGCGAATGATCTGACGTTCAACTCGTATGACGGCACGGGCGGTGTTCAGGTTGGAGGGTTGATTCGCCGGGCCGCATTTGCCTTGCGCTTTGGTGACACCAATACGGTTTTATCCGGATTGATCACACCTGATAGCCGCGTTCTGATGGTTCGCAATATCCAGGACCGACTCGAAAAGGTGGCCCCGTTTCTCGCGCAGGACTCGGATCCATACCTGGTGATCGTCGACGGCGAGATGCGCTGGATCGTCGACATGTACTCGACCTCGACCCGGTATCCATATTCTCAACGGGCCAACACGAGCAGGCTGGCTGCCACGGCTCATCCCAGTGCCTTGCCGAACAACTTCAACTACGTCCGAAACTCGGTCAAGGCCGTAATCGACCCGTTCAATGGCGACATGTCGCTCTACATCGTCGATCAGGATGATCCGATCATTCGTGCCTACGCCTCCATCTTCCCCGACTTGTTTGCCTCGATCGACGCCATGCCGGACGAGATCAAACAGCACTTCCGCTATCCCGAGGACCTCTTCAGGGTGCAGAGCGACATGTACGGTCGATATCACGTAACCGCGCCGAGCGTCTTCTTCTCCGAGAGTGATCAGTGGGAGATCGATGAAGATCCATCTAAGGGAGTAACGAGGCCGAGCCTACGAGGGGCAGCATCGCCACCTCCCATGCTTCCGTACTACCTCTTGATGCGACTACCGGAGGACGAAAATCCCACATTCTTGATCATGCAGCCGTTCACGCCGGAGGGACGGCCGAACATGGTGTCGTTCCTGATCGCCAAGAGTGAGCCGGAAAGTTACGGCGAGATGATCGACTTCCGATTCCGGGCAGGAGACCCACCGGCGGGACCCAACCAGGTCGCGGCCCGCATCAATAGCGACACGATCGTGTCCGACATAACGACCCAGCTGGATCAGCAGGGTTCCGACGTGATCTTTGGCAACCTGCTCGTCATTCCAATCGAGGAATCGATCGTCTACATGCAGCCGCTGTACACCATTGCTGAAAACCAGACCAACGCCATTCCCGAGCTCAAGAAGGTCGTAATGGTGTTCAATGATCGTGTCATCATTCGTGACACACTTGCACAGGCGGTTGAGGCAACGTTCGGGTTCGTTGCAGCCGGACCTGACCCTGGACCGACGCCCGAAACGCCGCCTGCCGGTTCTGGAACCGCAGAGGATCTGCTCGAATCAGCCCGGGTGGCTTTCGAAGAAGCCGAAGCCGCACTGCGGGAGGGAGACCTCGCTCAGTATCAGCAGCTGATAGGAGAAGCCCAGATCCTGGTCAACCAGGCCATCAGTTTGCTCAACACCGGCTGACACTCCGACGCGTCGCTACTGCTTCGCAGCGTTGAAAGACTGTTTGATTAATTGTTTCAACACCTTCGAGTCCACGTCGTCGAGCTTCTTGACGTAGAGACAGGACTTGCCGGTTGAGTGTTTGCCGAGTTGTGACAGCAGGTCTTCGTATTTCTCAAAGCCGTCCATGAGGTAGAGCGTCAGATTTTGCTTTCGAGGGCTGAAGCCAACCCGAAACCAGGTTCCCTCTCGTCCGCTCTCATATTTGTAGTCATAGGACCCAAAGCCGACAATGGAGCCGCCCCACATGGCGGGCTCGGTTTTGGTGACGCTGGACATCAGCTCCAGAAGTTGGCGGGAATCGTTGCGCTTCCTCTCGTCGCTGATCGAGTCGATGAAAGCCTCGACGCTCGAGTCGTTCTTTTGTGTCTTCAGTTCTGCCATGCCCTCAGGTTATGCGGGTCGGAAAAAGGCCTGGCATGATGTGTTGGGGCTTGTGACAGTGAACGATTTGACCGCGCCGGCATCCGAGTACCTTTGGTCCTTCGAGAGGGAGGAGCACCTTGGCGAGCTATGACGATCTACGAGCGTTGTTTCTGAATACGACTCTCAAGCCAACGGCGCGGGCCAAGTCTCACACCGAGCGCTTGATGAGCAATTCCATGGCGATCATGGGCGAAAACGGTGTTGACGTCCAATACCTGCGTGCCGCCGATTACGACATCGCTTTTGGGGTGCAACCCGATATGCGTGAAGCCGGTGCGGAAACTGACGACTGGCCTGAGCACATCTGGCCCAAGGTTCGAGATGCCGACATTCTCGTGATTGGTACGCCTATCTGGCTGGGGGAAGAGTCGTCAATCTGTCGTGTCGTCATCGAGCGGTTGTACGCGCACAGCGGTCAGAGGAACGACAAGGGCCAATA